>JBDLTH010000185.1:0-5892 GCA_039799165.1 Bacteroidota bacterium | reverse complement strand
TGCTTACCCTGTTTCATGGTAGAGGCGGTACAATTGGTAGAGGTGGAGGTCCTGCCAAGGTAGCTCTGTTCTCTCAACCTCCCGGATCGTTGAAAGGCGGACTTCGTGTAACCGAACAAGGCGAAATGATTCGCTTCAAACTAGGCTTGCCCGACCTCGCAATACATACCTTAGCCCTCTATGTTGAGGCTATACTCGAAGCCAATTTACTACCCCCACCTGCACCTAAAGACGAGTGGAGAAAAACAATGGATGAGCTATCAGATGTATCGTGCAAGGTATATCAAGATTTAGTAAAACGAAATACCGATTTCATCTCTTATTTTCATCAAACTACCCCCGAATCTGAACTGGCAAAGCTTCCATTAGGTTCAAGACCTGCCAAACGACGGGCATCGGGAGGTGTAGAAAGCTTACGTGCAATTCCTTGGATATTTGGCTGGTCGCAAAACAGACTTATGCTTCCAGCATGGTTGGGAGCAGGACAGGCATTACAACAGGCAATAGATGAAGGTAAAATGAACCTATTGGAAACAATGCACCAGCAATGGCCTTTTTTCAAAACACGCATAAGCATGCTCGAAATGGTTTTTGCTAAAGCCGACTTACGCATTGCTGCCTATTATGACAAACGTTTAGTAGACTCGCAACTCCAATATCTAGGAGCAGATTTACGTAAACAACTCGAAAAAGACACACGCACCATATTAAATATTGTACACGATGAGGCTCTGATGGAGAGTTTACCCTTTATAGCCAGCAACATTGCCATGCGCAATATATATACTGTACCCTTAAACTTGTTGCAGGTGGAATTGTTGCACCGATGCCGAGGCACAGAACATCCACCGCAAGAGCTTGAGCAAGCGTTAATGGTTACCATATCTGGTATAGCCGCAGGAATGCGTAATACGGGATGATGAGTTTGATACAAGCTAAATAGAACAAGAAAAACAGGAGCAAATTGATAAAAATTTGTTCCTGTTTTTGATTTCGAGTGTAAAGATAAAACAGCATCTATAAAAAAAGTTTGAACTCTGATACCTGCTATACAAATGCCTAACAGATAGCTCGTTTAAGCATAGCCTTTGATAACAAAGATGCTGATGATTGCCTTATTTTCACTAAATTTGTAGAAACAACAAACTTTATTCTTAAACCATGATAAAGAAAATTGATATACAAAAATTTGGGCTGTTTTGTGACTACAATTGGGATTCGGAAATAGGAAGTGATTCGACAATAAATGTGTTCAAAAAAGTAAACATCATCTATGGTCGAAATTATTCTGGTAAAACTACATTATCGAGAATATTTAGATGTATCGAAAATGGTGAACTACATAAAGACTATGAAGATGCGAAATTCACTATTTATACAAATGATGGTATTATTGATCAAACAAACATAAATTGCAGTAAACAAATAAGAGTATATAATTCCGATTTTGTAAAAACAAATTTGAGTTGGTTACACGATAACAAAGGAGAAATATTACCTTTTACATTGTTGGGTGGAGATAATACTATTATAGAAGGCAAATTAAAAGAAATAGATATAGAATTAGGCGTATTTGATCCTGTAACTCAAAAGGATGTAGAAACATATAAGGAAGGAACATTATATTTTGAGGAAAATAAAAAGAAGCAAGAATCAATTACGAATAATAATAAATGGCGTGAATTAACAGATAATCTTGAAAGCAAGATCGTAGGTAAAGCGAAAGAGATAAAAGGAGATGTTTTTCTAGTTAGCCAGAAAGATAATTATGACAAAAGAAATCTTAAAACAGAGATAGATGACATTTTAAGTACTGCTAACCCTATTGTTACTTTTAGCAATAATGATATAATCCAATTTCAAGAAATAATCAAAGAGGATAAAAAGGATACTGTTTCTCAAGTATCTTATGTTGATTTTAAACTTATAGATTATATTCCGCAGATAAAAGAACTTGTCTCAAGAAAGATAACTCTATCTAAAGTATTAACAGAACTCGTTGAAAATGATTTGTTACAAGCTTGGGTAAACCAAGGTAGAACATTACATAAAGAAACAGATATTTGTGGTTTTTGTGGAAACGTAATTACTCCTGAGAGAAAGAAACAACTAGAAGAGCATTTTAGTAAAGAATCTGATGAATTGAAAACAGAAATTCTAAAATTATCAGATAAACTAAATGCAGAATATTCAAAAATTGAAAAATATTGGGAGTCTAATGATATGAGGGCTGAGCGTTTTTATGCAATGCTCCAAACACCATTTATCGATATAAATAATAAATGGAGCGGAACTGTTGAATCTATGAATACTCAAATAGATTTCTTGGTTGAAAAATTAAATGAACGTTTTGCAAATCCATTCAAACCATTATCGAGAATAGATTTTTCTGAGATTGAGAATAATTGTATTGATCTTAACTTGATCATAGATGAATTAAATCTACTGATTAAGGACAATGAAGGCAAGAGTACATCAATAGAACAAGATAAAAATAAAGCTAGGAAATCATTACGTTATCATACTATTAACACATTTATAAAAGATATAGATTATACTTCTTTAATTACAGACATAAAGAATAAAGAAACAGAAGCTAAAACATCTAAGACAAACTATGATGAACTAATAAAAGAGATAAGAGGGAAAGAAAAGGAAAAAGAAGATTTAAAGAAAGAATTACGAGATGAAGGTAGAGCTGCTAATAAAATAAACAAACATCTTATAGATTTTTTTGGACTTGACGGATTAAAATTAGAGCCTTCTGAGCAACAGATAGATGATAAGGTGATAACTCGTTTTGTAGTTAAACGGGGCGATCAAGAAGCTAGAAATTTAAGTGAAGGAGAATGCAGCCTTGTTGCTTTTTGTTACTTTATGGCTAGAATTGAAGACGAAATACAAGCTCCAGATGCAAAGGATAAACTTATTGTATACATTGATGATCCTATCTCAAGTTTAGATAGTAATCATATATTTTTTATGTATAGTTTGATCGAGTCAATAACAGTAGGTGTTTCACAAAACAATCCTAAATTTTGTCAACTTTTTATATCTACCCATAATTTAGAATTTCTGAAACATTTATCAAATCTACACAAGTATAAAAATACAGAAACAAAATATAGACAAAACTTCATTATTGATAAAAGAAAAAAAGATTTTGAATTAAGAAGCTATTTAGTAAAAATGCCTCGATACTTGCGTATAAATATATCAGAGTATTTATATCTATTTGATGAAATATTGAAAATGGCTAATATTGAAAATGGCACAAACGATAAAATTCAATATTTCCAAGATAATTATACCCAATTATATGCTATAGGAAATATAATGAGAAAGTTTTTAGAATGCTATATCTGTACGAAATATCCACATATCGATAGTCCATTTCAACATTTAAGTATACTATTTCCGAATTCTATTCCATTGCAAATAAATAAAATTGTTCAGGAATATTCTCATCTTCAATGGGGAGCTAGAGCTAGTTTGCCTATTGATGTTTCTGAAGCAGAAGAAGCAGCAAAAAAAATAATTGAGGCTCTAAAGGTCCATGATTCTGAACATTATGATTCTTTGATTGAATGTATAAAAAAAAAAGAAAATGCTTAGACTCTTACCCACCGCCAACTAGTATATAGGGCAATACTTCTTTGGTATACAAACTTATAAAACAGCAAAAAAACTGATAGGCACTATCACAAAAAACAACTTTTAAAGCCTAATTTCTAAGGTTTAGTCGTAGAGTTAAATAACTACGATAAGCGAAAACTTATTTTATGAAGCAATCTCTTTCAGCAAATTCATTTTTAGTATATTTGTATCCTTATAATCACATTATGCTTTATATAGAGAGAGTTTATGAATAAAAGATTACTTACACTCCTATTTATATTTTCTATTTTCGCATGTAAGCTGATTGCCGATCCTGTATCGTGGAAAATAAGCTTAGTAGATAAAGGAAATGGAGAAATAGAATTGGTGGCCGCTGCTTCGATAGAGGCTGGATGGCATTTATATGATACACAAATACCCGATGGAGGACCTTACCCTACATCTATTAGTATTGATGACGTAAAAGGAGCTACACCTGTTGGCAGTTTCAACGCATCGAACTCAAAGTTGATTAAAGAATTTGACAAGGTGTTCGAAATGCAGGTAGGCTATTACGATCGTTCCGCTACTTTTGTACAACGATTCAAGATTACAGATAAATCTAAATTCGTTCTGAAAGGCGATGTCCGAGCCCAAGCATGTAACGACAGAGAATGTACCCCTCCTATTCCCATTGATTTTGCTTTTTCTGCAAAAGACCTTCCTACAACAGTAACGGTATCAGCAGAAAATAAAGATGTTGCAACGCCTACTGAAGATACAATAGCAACGACAGCTATTGACTCCACAACTGCTATAACCAATACAAGTGCTGAAAACACTGATTTATGGACTCCTGTAATAAACGAGGTTAAAGCCTTTGGTGCAGTTGGCGACCTTTCAAACAAATCGGTATTAGGCATCTTATTTTGGGGATTTATAGGTGGACTTCTGGCTCTCATCACCCCTTGTGTATGGCCCATTATCCCGATGACTGTCAGTTTCTTCTTGAAAAGAAATAAAGCGAATAAAAATAAGGCAATTAAAGAAGCAATCACTTATGGATTAGCTATTATACTCATATACCTGACATTGGGTCTTCTGATTACAGGTCTTTTTGGTGCTGGAGCATTGAATAAACTATCTACTAACCTGTTTTTCAATCTGTTTTTATTTATACTATTACTTGTGTTTGCAGCCTCTTTTTTCGGAGCATTCGAAATCGTTTTACCTGCATCATGGACTAGCAAAATAGATAGTAAAGCCGACTCTACATCTGGCTTTATCAGCATTTTCTTTATGGCTTTCACGCTAGTCTTAGTATCATTTTCGTGTACAGGACCTATCATAGGCACATTGCTTGTAGAGGCAGCCAGTTCAGGGTCAATAGTTGCACCCGCATTAGGCATGTTTGCTTTTGCATTGGCATTAGCTATTCCATTTGCTTTGTTTGCCATATTTCCATCTTGGCTCGAAGGCATGCCCAAATCAGGAGGATGGCTTAACTCGGTAAAAGTGATCTTGGGATTCCTCGAAATAGCACTTGCTCTTAAGTTTTTATCAATTGCCGACATGACCAACAAGTGGGGTATCTTGGATCGAGAAGTATTTCTTGTGTTATGGATTGTCATTTTCGCTTTACTCGGAATGTACTTGCTAGGTAAAATAAAATTTTCGCACGATAGTGGCAGCAAATACGTAAGCGTACCTCGGGTATTTTTGGCTATATTGTCGCTCAGCTTCGCTATGTATATGATACCTGGTTTATGGGGAGCTCCACTCAAAGCCATTAGTGCATTTGCCCCATTACCCAAAACCCAAGATTTCTCGTTATATGACGGCGATGTACACGCCAAATTTGAAGATTATGAAGAAGGTATGGAGTATGCTCGCAAAAACAATAAACCTGTTATTGTAGACTTCTCGGGGTTTGGCTGTGTAAACTGTCGTAAAATGGAAGCTGCTGTATGGACAGACCCCCGTGTTAAGAATATTCTCGACAACGATTATGTTCTTATCACACTGATGGTAGACGACAAAGAAAAACTACCACAAATAATAGAGAAGGAAGAAAATGGTAAAACAAGCAAATTAAAAACGATTGGGGACAAATGGAGCTACCTGCAACGCCATAAGTTTGGGACTAACTCTCAACCTTATTATGTGTTACTAGATGCTAGTGGAAATCCAATAGGACCATCGTATGCGTATGATGAAAACATAGATAAATACCTCACCTTTTTGAAAACGGGATTAGACAATTTCAAAAAATAAGTAAAATAACAAGATAGCAGA
>JBDLTH010000184.1:0-8680 GCA_039799165.1 Bacteroidota bacterium | reverse complement strand
TTGAAATACAGCGCCCCAACATTCGGGTTCATGACAAAATAGTTGTGATTTGCTTTCAAAATTGTATCTTTAGTATTGAAATACAGCATGGGCAAGTTGATACCACAGGCAAGCTCGGTTGTGATTTGCTTTCAAAATTGTATCTTTAGTATTGAAATACAGCTAGGTTGTACGACTTGCAACAGCAAATCGGTTGTGATTTGCTTTCAAAATTGTATCTTTAGTATTGAAATACAGCAGACCTTGTCAAAAGTCGCTTTATATCAATCATTTGAATCACTCTTTAGCATTTGAAAAAATAGCGTATTTCAATAAAAAATCCCGACATCAATCGGGATTTTTTATTTCTAGCTTATTGGTGTCAAAAATAGACATGAAGCAGATTTTTAGAAAAGTTCTAACTGTTGTCCCTCCGTTTTCTTCGATTCAGGGGTTTTTCCATAAAATAGTTCCATCATCCCAAATTGCTTATCGGTAATGCACAAAATACCAATATGCCCCTTGGCTGGCAAAAAGTTTTTGACTCGTTTTATATGTACATTAGCATTTTCTACACTCATGCAGTGCCTCAGGTAGATAGAAAATTGGAACATCGTGAAACCGTCTCGAAGTAAATTTTTCCGAAAATCGGAAGATACTTTTCTATCTTTCTTGGTTTCGGTAGGCATATCGAATAGTACTAAAACCCACATAATACGGTATTGATTTAATCGGTCTTGTTGCATCAGGCATCGCAAATTTAAATAATCAAACACGTCTTTTTTTACGTCAAAAAAGAAGCCTCCTACACAAATTCGGGGTACTTTATTTTCCGCAATTTCCCTTCAAAGCATTGGTTGAGCGAAGCGGTTGTTTGCCCTACGGCAATCATTAGGGGGCTTTTGCGTTTGCCTATCATTACATCCATGGTGGGTATCTGTAGCAGTTGGCTTTTTAGCGATTTGTTCAACTCGCTATAGTCTTCGCCACTGTCTACTATGGCAAACACCAAATCGTCTACAAAGGGACGGTAGGGCTCCATTATGTCGTCTGCCAAGCAGTAGGCATTGTACCTGTTGTGGTGGTGTATGCCCAAGGTGGGCAACAAGCCACTTGCCACCAGTGAGCGTGCCACTACTGCTCGCAGTATGGCATAGCCATAGTTAAGGAGGTTGTTGGGGGCATTTTCGTCTCGCCCTCGTGTAAAATAGTCGATACTAGGGAATGCCTCTCGCCAATAATAGGCTGCTGCACGTGCTTCGTAGTTGTCGGGGTCACCACTTTTCACCTCCTTTGCCCAATAGAGCATATTGCGTACATTACACTGACGATGTCTTTTTAGAGCTTCTGCCTGATTGCTTATTTTGGCTTTGATGGTTTGTAGCCAAAGGTTTTTACGCAAGGGGTCGGTAGCATTTATTTGAGCCAAAAAGCGTTCGGTCTGTGTTTTGTTACCACACAGGGGCAACATTAGTCCCACAGGCATACGGCTACTGTTGCAGGTAATAAGTGCGGTGTTGTTGTCGAGCAATTTTTCGAGCAAACCGTGTGTTATGGTTATCTGCTTGTGATCGAGTACCACTATCCCCAGATCTTCGATAGCAAAAACGGCTTCGCTTCGGTCTTTGAAGTGTTGGGGCAGGGTGTCAGTCTTTTCTACCTCGGGCAGTTTCACAACCAACTGGTTGTTGCGCATGCTAAGGTAGGTGGGGTTGCCAAAGTAAAGTGTTTTTTTTATCATAACATTCGTGATTAAGAGTTTAATAATTACAGTATGCCTCATTTTCAAAAAAACGTTTCCAAACTTGACATTTATAAAAAAAAATAAAACAATTATATATATATATTTGTTCAAAATTTTATTTAAAACAAGAGTTTTAGTCTCAACATATTGTAAAATAGCAATCTTTTATTTGTACAAACTTCACATTGTAAAATGTCAAGTTTGGTTGTGATTTGTTTTCTAAATTGTATCTTTCTCTAATAAAAGATTGTTATCAGTTAATAGCCCAAGTGATAATCGCTTGGGCTATTTTACTTAATACTCTCCCACCTCCACTATTTGTCCAAGATGGTTTAATCTCACTTTTACAATATTGCCTATACCAGCTAAACCTAATCGCTTCCAAGTAATATCTTTCAGCTCATTGTTACTATCGACACTTGTTTCTAGATGATGCCTAAACACATAATCCCTTATTGTAAACTTTTGCACCCTAAATAAATTGGGGCTAATATCGGCATAGTTGTCAGGGTTCATCAAATCGACATCGTGCGGATTGAATCCTGCTTTGGGGTTAGGGAAAACAAAGTATTCGTTTTGCTTCATCGTAAATAAAAACTGCCATCCATCGCCCTTGTTATACTCCTTGTCTACAATAGGTAAAGCCTGATTGGCACGTATTGTTGCTTCGAAAAACGAAACTACTTTTTCTTGCAAAACTCCTTTTGCATCTTGGTATATAGCCACATGGTGGTTATTACTAGTACTTACAAAATCGACAGCCTGTGTTTTGCCTTCTTTGTCCAAGATGGGCTTACCCTCTTTGTTTCTCTTTGTATGCAAACTTTCGGCATTGCTTATGCCTGTTATCGTTACTCGCTTGATGGATATACCTTTGTCTTGGTTCAACCAGATAGGGTTTTCGCCGAGGTTCGAGAATGCTTTTTGTGCATTGTTTCCATATTCGAGCAAGCGTGCCTCCAATATTTTGCGAATGCCTACATCCACCACCTTATCTAGTTTTAGGTCGGGGCTTATCTCTTTACGAATAGTGTATACGGTCTCTAGCCACACCAATTTTACTTTTTCGGGCAAGCTATCGGTTTGCAAATGATCTATATAAATAGGGTTCTTACTTGGGCTATTTTTGCCTGTAAATGCCAATTTGGGATCGTTGCCATAAGCCGCTAGGCGTGCCAATAAAGCCTCTCTAAATCGGGGATTAGTTACTTTATGTATCTGCTCTTGGTCAAAACTTGCTCCTGTTTTTTCGTATTTACTGCCATAGCGTTGCATACTGCCATAAATGGTTTCGTTATGCAACTGCCCACGAGGTGTTAGCTGTTTCTTTTGGTTGAACCCGCTTTTTGTCTTTGTTTTGTTTATATTGATAGTCACAACCTTGTTCTTGGCTTTTATCGAAATCAATACTTTTTCTAAATGTTTTCGGGCTTCGATTCTAAACTCGCTCAAGGGTATAGGCGATTTAAATCTTAACTTGCTTTTAGCATCCCTCTCTAAATATGTTTTTTCTATTCCATAAATAGCACCTCCCTTATCGCTTTTTGCATTCATATTGTTCAGATACTGAACATAAACTTCTTTGGTAAAGGCAACCGTGAGTGCATCCATGGCATGGTGACGGTGGTCGTTGCGTTTTGTCCAGTCGATGATGCGTTTTATTTTGTATCCATCTCTGTTTTCTATCACTTCGGTTAGCCCTTGCAGATGGTACTTGTCCCAGTTTAGTTCTTGCATCACATCTATTAGCTGCCAATCGCTTCGCAACCTATCGGTAATGCTACCTGTTGTGGCTACTACGTTTTTCACCAAATCGCCCAACATATCTTTCGCCTTTTTGGCTATATATTGGGTATTGTTTAGGTCTCTTTCTATAAATCCTTCGGGAATATCTAGCCTTTTCAAACACAGCTTGGTATACTTTGCTTTGCTAAGCACACCATCTTTGTACAAGCCATCGAGCCGTTGTTGATACAGCTGTAAACCTTGCTCACCATATTTTTGGGCTACAAAGTCATAAGCCGTTTCGTTGCCTTTTTCGATATTAATGTCTCGCTGTTCGAGGGTTTTATTCGAAAATGAATCGTCAAACAGGCGCGATTTGGGTATGATATGTTCTACATCAAACTCTTTACTAAATAGCTTATTGGGAGATATATACGTATTCGAATATAGGGTATGATACCCGTTTACCTTCAACTCTTCGTATAGCTTGTAACGTATAATATCGTTTTTACTTATATGCGTTAGGTTGAATGGGGGCAAGGGTAGTAATTTCCTTATAGCATCGTGAGCAGTAGTAGCTTGGTTGATGCTTTTGGTCATCTCTTCACGCTGTTTGGCATTTTTTTTCAGCTCGCGTGCCAACTCTATTCTTATTTCGTCGGGCTTGCCATGAATTTCGATAATGCTATTGATAACGTGAACCATCTGATTCAGTATTTTTTCGACCACAGGGTTACGCAAACTATTCTTGGGCAATATATCTAGGTATTCTTTGTATACCTTATTTTCTTTTTCTTCTTGGGTCAACGAGTTTTTAGAGTGCCTATACCCTGCCAAAGCACAGGCTTGGCTATACTCGTGTCCCTCTTGCAAAAAAGGCAGTATGTTTCGCATAGCTTTTGTACTCAAACTTCCATAATCGTCTTGAAACGATATGTTTGAAATCTACTGGGCTTACTCTTTGTCCAACCCATTAAGGGTAGTAAGCTTATTTACTAGATTTTCGTTTCCGCTATTCGAGTTGTCTCCTTCAAAAGAGTACAACAAATGCCACAATTGGTATAGAGGCTGCTGTTCGAATGCACTGCCTTGCAGATTGGCGTGAAATGTAAGAATGGCGGTATTGTAACCCAAAGCCTCGAAGACTGATTGTACCAATGTACGCACTTCGGATGCTGGCATTTTGCTAAATTCATACTTTCCATGACCACTAAGCTCTACAATGGTTTGGTATGTTTTGAATAGCGATGCTTGTGTTTTGTTGCCATCTATCGATTCGAAATTGAGGTCTAAGTCCTTATTTTTTTTGAACAATAAGTCGAGAGCCTGTTTCTTTGTCAATTTTTCGCTGATGTTTAATGCCTCAAATAGTATTTCTTTCTCTTCCTGGTCTAATAGGCGTTGTGTCCAATGGTCGCCTTTTACTGTTAGGGTTATGTTGTTTAGTATCTGCCATATTTTAAACTCTTGAAACAAGGGTGATGATTTGGAGGATACACGCAAACCTGTGGTCTTGGTCTTTTTACAGCCTTCTACCCACACGTCTATTTTCTTGCTTTCGAATTCGCAAAAGCTTATCAAGCCTTTCTGACTCTTTAGTTTGCGTTGATAGAAGATGATTATATCCCGTATTTCGTTTTTCAAATCAGGGCTCAACCCTTCGTGATACTTTGCCTGCGTTTCCCAAATAGTATTAAATTCGTCTAAATAGTCTTGTCTGTAAAACACCTTGTTGGTAAGGCTTGTATGCGGATTTTGCGACAATTGTGCCATTAGGTATTGCCCCACTGTTTGTTTATTAAAAAACAATTCCTTACTTCTGTCACTTATTGCCCCTAGGTAGCCACTACAACTAGCTATGGATCCGTTCAATTCGCTTATCACAAAGGCTAGCTCTTCTTGGGTCAATTGTTTAGTCAATGCATCTACTCGCCATTTATAGGCTTGTAAACGCTTGTCTGTACCCTTGTTTTCTGCAGTATAAATACCATTCCGTGCTAAAAATATCTTACTTGTGTTTGTTTTGGTTCTTCCTGCTAATAATTTCTTGAACTCGTCATTCAATATGTCGGGATAAAACCGTTGCTGGCACTCCCATATTTTATCAAACTCAGTTTGCAAGTCCGATCGATAAAAGTCGGGTATGTATTTTTTGCCCTCTCTGAGGGTGGCATACACCCATTGCCCTGGGGTAAGCCCTTCTTCGTATAGTAGCTTGGCGATAGACATTCCATCTATTAGTTGCCCTTCTTCAAGATTGTTTACCTTACGACTACTTTTATAGCCACGCTTTTTGTTTATCATCAACAGTATGCGTGCTAACTGGTGTAAGCTTATCTGCTCGGTAGCGGCTTTGTCTCGTAGCCTATACGTTTCGAAAGTCGTTTCGTTGCCCTGCTCCGACAATATACTATCGTTCGTTATCCAGCCTGCATTTATTAGTACCTCTAGCAGATGCTTGCGTCTAAATTTGTAACGTTGCAGGTTTCTACGCATACTTCGTTTTAGGGTTCTGTCGGCATTGGTGGTTATGGTCTTACCTTTTTCAAAGTTCGATGTTTCGTCTACCGTTAGCGGATTCACCCTTACACCCAACTGTACAATAGAGGATATTTCGCTATCATTTTGAGCTTCATTCACCAACGCCCAACCAATAGAGGCAACACCTAAGTCTAATCCTAATATCGTTTTCATTCCTATTCATTTTATGTGTTAATTATGGCAATCAGATTAATACAGAATATACATACCCCTCGGAATATCAAAGTTATAAAAAATTCGAGCTCACTACAATCAAAAAAATATTTTTTTTCCATTGTTGGTAAATCAGAGTGCACTCAACTCAAATAAATTATTGATTACAAGTATTTTAAAAATAAATCTGGACGATTTCTAAATTTTATGAATTTTAAATTTCCATAGCTAGCATGATTAAACTTGGTATAAAACAGGGAGGGTATGGCAACTGAAAACGTGCTTGTGTAAAACTTCTTTTTGCCTTCTTTGCATTTATTGTTATCATAGGCTGTTTATAGTATCTTCAATTGGTCTTCGCTCAGTATATCATTGCTCTGAACTTTGGTAGTCTTATTTATCTGAGGTCTATCGTCAGGGTTCTTCTCTGGTTGTTTGTTATTGATTAATAATCTGAGTAGAAACTTGAAGTTGGGGTATTTCGTATAGATGGTTGATTGTTGTGTCTGCCTTAATTTCGTAGTCGTGAAAACGTTGGATATATTCTAATGTGATTTTTTACGAATGTGAGTGTGAGCTTCCATTCTTTGATCTTGTTGATAAGGTTTGGTAGATTGTAACTGTGCAATTTGTTCTCTATTAATAGATAGAGATTGGCAGTGTCATCATGTTTGTTTCTGGATTTTTTAAACAAATATTTTTATGGCTAAGCCTTGCCGTAATGGGTAGTCTAACTATTTAATTGTTTAGTGAAACAATCGTCAACTAAAGGGATATAAATTAGGGGAGGTGTGATTCTAATTTTTAAATCTTAAAATCGATAATTAATTAGTTTTATGCTTTGTAGTTTTCGGGAAAGTCTTATTGATTTATTGCTTAGTGTAAAGTCGATTTAATAAAATTTTTACTGCTGACTTGTACATTATCAGTGTAGCGCTCTAACCAACTGAGCTATAGGACTGGCTGATGTTTTATCGCCTGAAACTGTTCCCAGCTTCGTTGTTCTCTTGTATATTTTTAGAATAGGATATTACATATATGAACTTGATCATTAGACGTATGGGTGATACTTATACTAAGTATCTAGAGAGAATGCTTCTCCAGAAAGGAGGTGTTCCAGCCGCACCTTCCGGTACGGCTACCTTGTTACGACTTAGCCCCAGTTACTAGTTTTACCCTAGGACGCTCCTTACGGTTACGTACTTCAGGTACCCCCAGCTTCCATGGCTTGACGGGCGGTGTGTACAAGGCCCGGGAACGTATTCACCGCGCCATGGCTGATGCGCGATTACTAGCGAATCCAGCTTCATGGAGTCGAGTTGCAGACTCCAATCCGAACTGGGAGGGGCTTTTGAGATTGGCATCTGGTCACCCAGTAGCGGCTCTTTGTACCCCCCATTGTAACACGTGTGTCGCCCCGGACGTAAGGGCCGTGCTGATTTGACGTCATCCACACCTTCCTCGCAGCTTACGCTGGCAGTCTTGTCAGAGTCCTCAGCTTAACCTGTTAGTAACTAACAATGTGGGTTGCGCTCGTTATGGCACTTAAGCCGACACCTCACGGCACGAGCTGACGACAACCATGCAGCACCTACATATCTGCTATTGCTAGAAAACCAATTTCTTGGTCGGTCAGATACATTTCAAGCCCGGGTAAGGTTCCTCGCGTATCATCGAATTAAACCACATGTTCCTCCGCTTGTGCGGGCCCCCGTCAATTCCTTTGAGTTTCACCGTTGCCGGCGTACTCCCCAGGTGGATTACTTATCGCTTTCGCTTAGCCGCTTATTGTATATCACAAACAGCTAGTAATCATCGTTTACGGCGTGGACTACCAGGGTATCTAATCCTGTTTGATACCCACGCTTTCGTGCTTCAGCGTCAGTGGTACCTTAGTAAGCTGCCTGCGCAATTGGAGTTCTTCGTGATATCTATGCATTTCACCGCTACACCACGAATTCCGCCTACTTCATCTACACTCAAGTTCAACAGTTTCAACGGCAATTTTAAGGTTGAGCCTTAAACTTTCACCGCTGACTTATAGAACCGCCTACGCACCCTTTAAACCCAATAAATCCGGATAACGCTTGCATCCTCCGTATTACCGCGGCTGCTGGCACGGAGTTAGCCGATGCTTATTCGTACACTACTTGCAAGGGGTTACACGTAACCCGTTTTACTCGTGTAAAAAAGAAGTTTACAACCCGTAGGGCAGTCATCCTTCACGCGACTTGGCTGGTTCAGGCTTGCGCCCATTGACCAATATTCCTCACTGCTGCCTCCCGTAGGAGTCTGGTCCGTGTCTCAGTACCAGTGTGGGGGATCTCCCTCTCAGGACCCCTACCCATCATCGTCTTGGTAAGCCGTTACCTTACCAACTAACTAATGGGACGCATGCTCATCTTTTACCGTTGGAACTTTAATAATCAAATGATGCCATTCAATTATACCATGGGGCATTAATCCAAATTTCTCTGGGCTATTCCCCTGTAAAAGGTAGATTGCATACGCGTTACGCACCCGTGCGCCGGTCTCAGA
>JBDLTH010000183.1:0-21186 GCA_039799165.1 Bacteroidota bacterium | reverse complement strand
AAGCAATGCAATAATATATAAAGTCCTGTCGGTTACGATGGGACTTTTTTTGTAAAAAAAATCTAGTATGAAAAAAGTAGCTATCCAAGGTGGATTAGGTGCATATCATGGAATTGCCGCCGAAAATTATTTCAGAGAAGAAGTTGAGATAATACCCTGTATCGCTTTTCGAGATATTTTCAAGGTAATTAAAGAAGACCCCAATATAATTGGCATTATGGCAATAGAAAATACGATTGCTGGTAGTCTATTGCCAAATCACGAGTTGCTTAAACAACATAAACTACCCATTGCTGGCGAGTATAAATTGCGTATTGAGCACTGTCTAGCAGCATTACCAAACCAGCGTATACACGACCTCAAAGAGGTTGCTTCACATCCGATCGCCTTGATGCAATGTGTCGATTATTTAGATGCACTACCACATGTGAAGGTTGTAGAACACGAAGATACGGCACTTGCGGCAAAAGATATTGCCAAAGCCAATGCACTTGGGCAAGGGGCTATCTGTAGCGAAAGAGCAGCACAAATATACGGGCTTGATATATTGGCAAAAGGCATAGAAACAAATAAACACAATTTTACCCGTTTTTTGTTGTTTGCAAATCCTTGGATTGTAGATGAACTACAAAAGGATGAGGTATTGAACAAAGCTACCCTCGTTTTTACACTTCCACACAGCGAAGGTAGTTTGTCTAAAATACTATCCATATTGTCATTTTATGGTATCAACCTTACCCGTATACAATCGCTCCCTGTTATTGGTAGAGAATGGGAATATCAATTTTATGTAGATCTCAAGTTCTCAGATTATGATGTGTATAAACAATCGTTACACGCAATTCGTCCATTGACTAGCGAATTGATTATTTTAGGAGAATACCCTGAAGGGGAACAAAGTTCAATCTAGAAATCAGAATACCTAATATGAGCACAAAACAAATAGTTCCAGCAAAACGCTTAGAGTCGATCAGCGAATATTACTTCTCGACCAAATTAAAGGAAATAGCCGAGATGAATGTGTCAGGCAAAAATGTAATTAGCCTAGGTATAGGTAGCCCCGATTTACCACCATCCGAAAACACGATAAATACCTTAGCCACATCAGCCAAACAAGCTAACACACATGGCTATCAACCCTATGTTGGCACACCTGAACTACGCAAGGCATTCGCTAGTTGGTACAAGAAATGGTACAACGTAGCATTAGATCCTCAACAAGAGATACAACCACTCATCGGATCTAAAGAAGGAATACTACATATATCTTTAGCATTTCTCAACTCGGGCGATGGCGTATTAGTACCCAACCCCGGCTACCCTACATACACATCGGTAAGCAAATTAGTCGAAGCTACAATACATAGCTATGATCTACAAGAAAATAATAATTGGCAACCCGATTTTGAGGCTTTAGAAAAGATGGATTTGTCGAACGTCAAACTCATGTGGATAAATTATCCTAATATGCCAACAGGGGCAAGAGCAACGGTAGAATTGTTCGAAAAACTAGTGGCTTTTGGTAAAAAACACAGCATTGTTATTGTCAATGACAACCCATATGGGTTTATTTTGAATGACGAAAAATTAAGTATCTTGCAAATTGATAGTGCAAAAGATATTTGTATTGAGATGAACTCGATGAGCAAGTCGCACAACATGGCAGGATGGCGCATGGGGATGCTTGCTACAAACAGCCAGTTTGTACAATGGATATTGAAAGTAAAAAGCAATATCGACAGTGGACAGTTTAAGCCAATGCAAATGGCTGCGGTAGCCGCTCTCGATAGTCCCAAAGAGTGGCACGACGAGATGAATGCGATATACAAAACACGCAGACGGTATGCTGAAGAGATAATGAATGTACTGAATTGCACATTCGACCCCACACAGGTGGGAATGTTTCTATGGGGTAAAATACCCACAGGATACAAAAACAGTGGAGAGCTAGCCGATAAGGTATTGTACAATGCCAATGTGTTTATCACCCCTGGTTTTATTTTTGGCAGTAAAGGAGAACGATATATTAGAATATCCCTCTGCTGCAATGAAGATATGCTGAAAGAAGCCTTAGAGCGAGTGCGAAAATTGGCATAAAACACGATTATAAAAAACTGAAAATATAAAATAAATCAAATAAATAATCATACAATGAAACTAGAATCAATCTTACTTCCGGGTGTAGAACCCAAACGTCCGATGTTAATAGCTGGTCCGTGTAGTGCCGAAACCGAAGAGCAAGTAATGACCATTGCCAAAGAACTATCGGCTAATGGTGTTAAAATAATGCGTGCAGGTATTTGGAAACCTCGTACCAAACCTGGTGGATTTGAAGGTATAGGAAGCGAAGGTTTAGCTTGGCTTAAAACCGTAAAACAAGAAACAGGTATGTACGTGTCTACCGAAGTAGCTACGCAGAAACACGTATACGAAGCCTTGAAATTTGGAGTAGACTTGCTTTGGATTGGAGCCCGCACAACAGCCAACCCTTTTGCAGTACAAGAAATAGCAGAAGCATTGCAAGGTGTAGACATTCCCGTGTTGGTGAAAAACCCTGTAAATCCAGATTTAGAATTATGGATTGGTGCTTTGGAACGATTGAGCAACGTTGGTCTTACTAAGATTGGAGCTATTCACCGAGGATTTAGCACCTATGACAAAAAGATTTACCGTAACTTGCCTCAATGGCATATACCTATCGAGCTGAAACGTCGCTACCCAAATTTACCTATCATTTGCGATCCCAGCCATATTGGTGGAACAAGAGATTTGATAGAGCCACTTTCGCAACAAGCGATGGATTTAGGATACGATGGCTTGATTATCGAAACACATTGCGATCCAGATAATGCGTGGAGTGATGCTTCGCAACAAGTAACGCCTGCTCGTTTGAAAGAAATTCTTAGCAACCTAATTATAAGAGACACAACCCAAACAACCGAAGATTTGTCAAAACTGCGTCAGCAAATTGATGAACTAGACAATCAGTTGCTAGAACTTTTAGCCAAACGCATGCGTATTTCGTGCGAAATAGGTACATTCAAGAAAGAACATAAAATGACGATTGTGCAAACCGATCGTTACGATGAAATCTTGACTAAGCGTATTGAGCAAGCGAGTAAGATGAAAATGAATTCAGATTTTATGCGTGTGGTTTTAGAAGCCATTCACGAAGAGTCTGTTAGACAACAATTGGATATCTTGAACAAATAAAAAGATAGAATTCCTCCATCCCCACAAGGTGGAGGAGTTTTAGAATACCTACCTTATTACTTTGACAAGAAGGATAAGAATAGATTGAGAAAGTAAAAAACAATACCGCAACAGACCAATGAGAATTTTAATTTTGGGAGCAGGAAAGATGGGGTCTTTCTACACCGACATTCTTAGTTTCGACCACGAAGTCGCCGTTTTTGATATCGATCCCAAACGTTTACGCTTTATATATAACACTGTACGTATAAGCAGCCTAGAGGAAATCAAAGATTTTGATCCTGAAATCGTAATTAATGCAGCTACCGTAAAGTACACCCTGCAAGCCTTCGATTTGGTGCTGCCATATCTGAGCCAATCGTGTATATTATCGGATATTGCCTCCGTAAAAACAGGGCTAAAAGCGTATTACGAAAAACAAAACAGACGGTATGTATCTACCCACCCTATGTTTGGGCCCACCTTTGCCAATCTTAGCGATTTGAGTACCCAAAGCACAATCATTATATCCGAATCGGACGAAGAAGGAAAAAAATTCTTTAAAGATTTGTACAATAGTCTTAAACTACAAGTGTTCGAATATACGTTTGATGAGCATGACCAGACCATTGCCTATTCGCTATCTATACCCTTTGCCTCCACTTTAGTTTTTGCTTCGGTAATGAAGCATCAAGAAGCTCCAGGTACAACATTCAAAAAACACATGAATATTGCTAATGGGCTACTGTCGGAGGATGATTATTTATTAACCGAAATTTTATTTAATCCTTATACTCCTAAACAGGTGGAGCAAATCAGAGAAGAGCTTGGACATCTTTTACAAATTATCGAGCGTAAAGATTCTACTGCAATGAAAGAATTTCTTACCAAAGTCAGAAAAAATATAGAATAAAAAAAGAGAGGTGCTTTAAAACACCTCTCTTTTTTTATTCTATATTTGACATCTCTTGCTTACTCCCACTCTATAGTTGCGGGTGGCTTAGACGAAATATCGTACACTACTCGGTTTACACCTCTTACCTTATTGATAATTTCGTTGGATACCTGTGCCAAAAACTCGTAAGGCAGATGTGCCCAATCGGCAGTCATAGCATCCGTAGATGTTACTGCACGCAATGCAATTGTAAATTCGTAAGTACGCTCATCACCCATAACACCTACCGAGCGAACAGGTAACAGAATAGCTCCTGCTTGCCATACCTTATCGTACAGATGGTGATCACGAAGCATATGTACATATATATCGTCTGCATTTTGCAAGATCTCGATTTTTTCGGCTGTAATATCTCCTAAAACACGGATGCCCAATCCAGGTCCAGGAAACGGATGACGCTTGATAAGGTGCTCCATCATACCCAGTTCTAAGCCCACTCTACGCACTTCGTCTTTAAACAACAGTTTGAGTGGCTCTACCAATTTAAGATTCATTTTTTCGGGCAGACCTCCTACATTGTGGTGTGATTTAATCACCGTACCAGTTATTGACAACGACTCGATAATATCAGGATAAATAGTCCCTTGCCCCAGCCATTTTATATCTTTAAGCTTATGAGCTTCTTCGTCAAACACATCAATAAAACCTTTGCCTATAATTTTACGCTTTTCTTCGGGATCGGTAACTCCTGCCAAGGCTTTGTAGAATTGATCTTTGGCATCTACCCCAATAACATTCAGTCCGAGGTGTTCGTAATCTTTAAGTACCTGCGTAAATTCGTTTTTACGCAACAATCCATGATCGACAAATACACATGTCAAGTTTTTGCCAATAGCTCGGTTGAGCAGTACCGCAGTAACAGACGAATCGACACCGCCCGAGAGTGCTAATATGACTTTATCATTACCCAGTTGTTCTTTGAGATCGGCAACGGTCGATTCAACAAATGAGCTTGGAGACCAATCTCTTTTACACTGGCATATGTTAAGAAAATTGCTTAACAAACGTGTGCCATCTGTGGAGTGAAAAACTTCGGGATGGAACTGAACCCCCCATGTAGACTCGTTGTCTATTTTGTAAGCTGCCGCTGTTACATCATTAGTGCTTGCCACCACTCTGAAGCTATCAGGTAACGATGTTATAGTATCTCCATGCGACATCCAAATTTGTGAACCTTTGGATATGCCATCAAAGAGCAAATCGTTTTCGATGGACACCAGATGGGCTCTTCCATATTCACGAGAATCGCTCTTTTCTACTTTACCTCCCGATATATAAGCTAAAAACTGAGCTCCATAACAAATACCCAACACGGGATATTTGGCTCGTATATCAGCTAAATCTGCCTTGAAAGCATCTTTGTCATTTACCGAAAAAGGACTACCCGAAAGTATGACTCCTTTTATACCTTTTGCGTCTTTAGGAAATTTATTATACGGAACTATTTCACAATACGTATTCAGTTCACGTACTCGTCTACCAATCAGCTGGGTAGTTTGAGAGCCAAAATCAAGTATGACAATTTTTTCGTCCATAGGGTATTCGGTTTACTTTTAGAGCTAACAAAGATAAAAAAAGATTAACAACCCAATTGTCTATTTAAACAATTAAAATATCTACACCTAAGTTTTAATGATGAGGCTAACAGGTAAACAAAGAACTAGCAATAAGTCAATTGGTTGATAATCAAAAACTATTTAAAAGAACACAGAGGCAAATATTTTTTTGATCTAAGAATGATCAGCCTTTAGGGTTTTATAACCAACCGTTTACTTTGTACCATTCAACCGATTCTTCCAAGCCTTTTTCTAAATTATAAGCGGGCGAGAAATGTAAGTCGGAACATAAAGGGGCAATATCACATGCCCAATTTCGCTGCTTCATAATCTTGTACTTATCTCGATTGAGCGTGGATGGTTTTTTCGTTATTTTTGATACTCCTTCTGCAACTATCGAAACACATTTGAGTACTCCTAACGGAATTTTCAGGCTAAGTACATATTTCTTTTCCAATATTTTTTTCACCAATGCCGTATACTCCTTATCGGTATGCACATCGCCATCTGCCACAAAATAGGCTCTGTTTGTTATTGGACTTTCTAAGCCTAAGAATGCGGCTTGAACCAAGTCTTTCACATATATAAATGTGAGATGTTGAGGTGTAAATCCCGCACCTACATCAAACCCAGATTTTACGGTTTTGAGCATCAGAAAGTAGTCCTTTTCTCGAGGACCATACACCCCTGTAGGACGCAATATTATATAAGGAAAGTTTGATGTCTGCTTCAAGTATTGCTCTGCTTTCAACTTACTTATACCATATACGGTATTGGGGCGAGGCTCATCACTAAGCCGAATAGGAGTATAATTAACCTCATCCCCCATACCAAAAGCACTCAAACTACTCATCAACAAAAACTTATCGGGAACACAATCTGCTTCTTTCAACGCATCAATAAAGTTGACTGTATACTGATAATTGATCCGATCAAAATCAGTTGAGTCTAAACACTTAGTTACACCCGCATTATGTATAACATAGTTGAGGTTTCCATTCGTTTGTTTAAATGTCTGCAACTGTGTCGTTAAGATCTCTTTGTTTGCAAAATTCAAATCGATAAACTGAATACGTGTGTCGGTGAGGTATTCACGACTGCTACTTTTTCTTATACCTGCCCATGTGGTATAGCCTTTTTCCAGAGCTTTTTCGACAAGAAAACTACCAATAAATCCACTTGCTCCTGTTATTAATATATTTACCATTGTTTATCTACTTTTTATTGAGGCATGCTATTTAAATTGCCCCAATGTATCGATGTTGCTAAACAAAGATAACTAAACCATTCCAATGCAAGTCTAGTTTCAGCATTTGTTCTGTCATTTTTAAAAGTGAGGTGATGATTAATTAGTTGAAATATATTTCGTAACGAGCCTTAAAATACTATTTTTGTATAATCAAAAAATAATAATAGATTATGGGTGCTCCTAAAATACCTCAAAAGTCGCCAAAGCGAAGAAAAAAAAGCGACTTGATAACCTTAGTAATTAAGTTTTTCAATCATAATACTCAGGCATCATACAATTACAAACAGATAGGGGCAGATTTGGGTGTGAAAACCCAACCCGAGCGTCTCTTGTTAGTCGATGTATTAGAAACATTGGCTGAAGATGCTTTTATAATCGAAACGTCGAAAGGAAAATATAAGTCAAATACAAGAGGGCTTTTTGTTGAAGGCCGTTTCGAAAGACGAAGTAGTGGCAAAAATTTCTTTGTACCTGAAGATGGTGACGAAAAAATATTTATTGCCGAACGCAATTCCGCTCATGCCATGAATGGTGATAAGGTACGCATTCAGATGTTGGCAAAACGAAAAGGGCGTGATCCAGAAGGAGAAGTACTCGAAATATTGGAACGTAAACAAACTCGCTTTGTAGGAACGCTGAGTGTAACCAAAAACTTTGCATTTCTAGAGATGGACAGCAAAATATTATCGAATGATATATTTATTCCATTAGATAAACTGAAAGGTGGAAAGACTGGCGACAAGGCATTTGTAGAGGTTATAGAATGGCCTAAGCGTGCAAAAAACCCAGTAGGTATAGTCCTTGATGTACTGGGTGTTGCAGGAACAAACAATGCTGAGATGCACGCCATTTTAGCCGAATTTGGTTTGCCATATAAATATCCTGAGGAGGTAGAAGCAGAAGCTAATAAAATATCAGACATTATCACGCAAGAGGAGATAGATAAACGAGAAGATTTTAGAAATATAACTACTTTGACGATCGACCCTCGCGATGCTAAAGACTTTGACGATGCACTGTCTATACGTGAATTAAAAAACGGACATTGGGAAGTAGGGGTTCACATTGCGGATGTAACCCATTATGTGAAAAAAGGTGGTATTATTGACAAAGAAGGTGAAGATCGTGCGACATCTATTTATTTAGTTGATCGTACTATACCGATGTTACCCGAACGATTGAGTAATGGGCTTTGTTCACTTAGACCCAACGAAGAGAAACTCTGTTATTCAGCCATTTTTGAGTTGGATGACAACGCTGATATAAAAGCACATCGTATTGGAAGAACTGTAATTAACTCCGATCGTAGATTTACATACGAAGAGGCCCAAGAAATAATAGAAACAGGTGAAGGAGATTACAACACCTATGTGCTAAAACTGGATGAGTTAGCCAAAAAATTAAGAGCAAAACGCTTCGAGCATGGCTCTATCGCATTTGAACGTGAAGAGGTAAGATTTGAAATAGACGAAAATGGCAAACCTCTGAGTGTGTATTTCAAAGAACAAAAGGACTCGAATAAACTGATTGAGGAATTTATGCTCTTGGCAAACAAAACGGTTGCAGAATTTATAGGTAAAGTTCCTAAAAACAAAGAAGCTAAAACCTTTGTATATCGTATACATGATTTGCCCAACCCCGAGAAACTGGAGAGCATGGCACAGTTTATACGCCGTTTTGGATATAAAATAAAGATAGATGGCAGCAATGCGGTTGTGGCACGGGGCATCAATAAGCTTATGGCCGAGATACATGACAAACCCGAAGAAAACCTTATTTCTACAATAGCCGTTCGTGCAATGGCTAAGGCTGTGTATTCGACTTCCAATATTGGTCATTACGGATTGGCTTTTGATTATTATACACACTTCACGTCTCCCATACGTCGCTATCCTGACATGATGGTGCATCGTTTACTAACACATTATCTTGAAGGGGGTAAGAGTGTGAATCAGCAAGAGTGCGAAAACGAATGTAAGCATTGCTCAGAGATGGAACTTTTGGCAGCCAATGCTGAACGTGCTTCGATCAAATACAAGCAGGTCGAATTTATGTCTGACAAGATAGGACGCACGTTTAAAGCCGTTATCTCAGGGGTTGCCGAATGGGGTATTTATGCCGAAATAGAAGAAAATAAATGCGAAGGACTTGTACCTATGCGTGAGTTAGATGATGATTTTTATGAGTTCGACGAAAAAAACTACCGTCTGTGTGGAAGACGTACCAAACGAGAATATCGCTTAGGGGATGAAATCGAAATAAAGGTAGCACGTGCCAACTTGGAACGCAAGCAGCTTGATTTTGCCATTGTTAATTAAAAAAGGATTTCTTACTTTTGTGGCAAATAATGCTTAGGCTGTTTCGTATCCACTTTAAAGAAACAGGTGTTTTCTTTACCACATTTCGAGTCGATATAATAGTACTATCATAAACAAAAAAAATCACGATCTAGCAAAAAAGAGATTTGTATACATTCAATAAAAGCAATAATAATAATATTGGTATGAAAAAGGTAGTATTAATCCGTCACGGAGAAAGTGTTTGGAATAAAGAAAACCGTTTTACGGGTTGGACAGATGTCGATCTTACAGAAAATGGAGTTCAAGAAGCAGTTAAAGCAGGACAATTATTGAAAGCAGAAGGCTTCAAGTTTGGAAAAGCCTATACTTCTTTCTTGAAAAGAGCGAATAAAACGTTGAATACGATCTTAGATCAAATGGATTTAGATTGGATTCCTGTTGAAAAATCGTGGCGTTTGAATGAGAAGCATTACGGAATGCTTCAAGGTTTGAATAAAGCTGAGACTGCTGAAAAATATGGTGATGAGCAAGTATTAGTTTGGAGACGTAGTTATGATGTACCTCCTACACCACTAGATGCTAGCGACTCTCGCTCGGCATCCCAAGATCCTCGTTATGCAGGAGTTCCTAAAGAATTTATCCCTGAAACAGAGGCATTGAAAGATACAGTCGATCGTATTTTACCCTATTGGTTCGAAGTGATCTATCCATCATTGATCGATACCGATCAAATCATAGTAGCTGCACATGGTAACAGTTTACGTGGTATTATCAAATACCTTAAAAACATATCGGACGAAGATATTGTAAACTTAAATTTACCAACCGCAGTACCTTATGTGTTTGAATTTGATAACGACTTGAAACTAGTTAAAGATTACTTTTTGGGCGATCCCGAAGAAATCAAAAAACTAATGGATGCTGTAGCAAATCAAGGTAAGAAAAAATAACAATATCCATTCCTACTAGGGTATGTAAAACAGGGAAGATTGGCTTTACGTCAACCTTTCCTGTTTTTGGCATATTATGTGTTTCAGCACTACTCATAGAAAAAACTAATCATTTATTATACTATGCTAAGCTATTGGTTTTTTGATATTTGATTTTTTATTTAAACTTAATAACGAATAAAATGACATCTAGTTGCCAACAAATGACTATTTTAGATGTTGATTATAGTATCGAATATTAATAATAAACAAATAGTTATGAAAATAGGATTTGTAGGCTTAGGCAAAATGGGTGGCAAAATGGTAGAACGTCTCCTAAATCAAGGGCATGAAGTTGTAGTATATAATTTGACTCAAAAAGAAGTAGATGAGGCTGTCGCTAAAGGAGCTATTGCTGCTAGCGGTCTAAAAGATTTAGTAGGAAAACTATCTGGACGCAAACTTGTTTGGCTAATGGTTCCTGCAGGAAAACCTGTTGAAGAAAATATTTCAGAGCTTGTTTCTTTATTAGGTAAAGATGATATTATCGTAGATGGAGGAAATAGCTACTGGCGCGAATCAGTAGAGCGTGGTAAAAAAATAGCAGAAAAAGGGATTCATTATATTGACTGTGGCACAAGCGGTGGCGTTTGGGGACTTCAAAACGGGTATTGCTTGATGTATGGTGGCGAAAAAAACGCCTGTGATTTTGCAGAACCAATTTTTAAATCATTAGCTCCCGAAGACGGTTATATCCGTTGTGGCGAAAGTGGATCGGGTCATATGGTAAAGATGGTACACAATGGTATCGAGTATGGTATGATGCAAGCATATGCCGAAGGTTTTGAGATAATGAAAAAATCGCCCTATGGTATGGATCTCGAGAAAATATCACGCGTATGGATGCAAGGTTCGGTGGTACGTTCTTGGTTGCTTGAACTAATCGGAAATGCACTCGAAGGCAATGAATCGTTAGATGGTATCAAACCGTATGTGTCGGATAGTGGCGAAGGTAGATGGACTGTTCAAACAGCGATTGATTTTGATGTTCCAGCACATGCTATCACAGCATCGTTGTTTACTCGCTTCGAGTCAAGAGACAATGACTCGTACGCTTACAAATTACTCTCGGCGTTGAGAAACCAATTTGGAGGTCACGAAATTAAGAAAGGATAAAACGATCCTTTCAGCACTACAATAAGGAAAATTGAAATGAAAAATATAAAAAACCAAATACTGGTTATCTTCGGTGCATCTGGAGATCTTACATACCGTAAGCTAATACCAGCTTTGTTTGACTTATACAAGCAAGACTCTTTACCAAACAATTTTGCAGTCTTAGGTGTAGCTCGTTCAAGTTTTTCCGATGAGGCATTCAGAGAGAAAATGATTGATGGCGTTCGTCAATTTTCACTATTCCCAGACGCTAGCAATGAGGAGCTAGCATCATTTTCTAAGCTCTTGTTCTATTTAGCTATCAATACGGATGATGGCGATGAGTATGCTAAGGTAGGTTCTTACTTGCAACACATTGATGCAAAACTGGGTACTGAGGGAAATTATTTATTCTATCTTTCTACCCCACCAGCACTATATCCTTTGATTCCTCGTTTTTTGGCAAAAGAAGGTCTTAATAGAGTCGCTGGTAAAATTAGACGTATCATCATCGAAAAACCATTTGGTACAGACTTGCAATCGGCATTGGAGCTTAATAAAACGCTTCTGCTTGATTATGCTGAAGATCAAATATACCGAATGGATCACTATTTGGGAAAAGAAACCGTTCAGAACATGCTGGTTACTCGTTTCTCGAATGGTATTTACGAGCCTTTGTGGAACAGAAATTACATTCATCATATAGAAATAACGGCAGCAGAAAGTATTGGTGTTGAAAACAGGGGTGGATATTACGATCAGTCGGGAGCTATGCGAGACATGGTCCAAAATCACCTTTTTCAACTACTTGCACTTGTGGCAATGGAGCCTCCTACCGTTATAGAGTCTGATGCTATCCGCAACGAGAAGCTTAAGGTAATGCAAGCTATTCGCCCACTGTCGGAACACGATATTTTGCATAATGTGATACGTGGGCAATATACAGCATCTAAAGTGAAAGGAAAAGCAGAGATGGGGTATAGAGAGGAGTTTGGAGTAAATCCAGCTTCGAGAACTGAAACCTATTTTGCCCTAAAAATGTATATTGATAACTGGCGTTGGGATGGTGTACCTTTCTACATTCGTACAGGAAAGGCTTTGCCCACTCGTGTGTCGGAGGTAGTTATCCACTTTAAGCCAGCCCCATTAAACTTGTTTCAAGAAAACAAAGAATTTAATGGCGATGGTAATATTTTGGTAATACGGATACATCCTGATGAGGGTATCTTATTGAAAACAGGTATGAAAATACCTGGAAGTGGATACAAAGTAAAAGAGGTCAATATGGACTTCCATTATTCGCAACTTCAAGACACGTATGTGCCTAGTGCATACGAACGCTTGCTATTAGATGCTATGTTGGGAGACTCAACATTATATACCCGAGGCGACTCTTTAGAGGCTGCATGGGGATTTGTACAACCCATATTAGATTACTGGCAAGCAAATCCGAATGCCCCTTTGCATGGATATCCTTGTGGATCGTGGGGACCCGACTGTGCTGACAGTTTGATAGAAGGCGAAAACATAACATGGAGATATCCTTGTAAAAACTTGTCGGATGACGGCATCTGTTGCGAATTATGAAGATAAACATCTATAAAAATACAGACGCTCTTAGCGAGGCATTTACTGAGCTATTAAAGAATGAGCTAAAGACAAAAGAGTTGGTAAACGTTTCTCTATCTGGAGGATCTACACCTAAAGCCCTGTTTAATTATTGGGCCGAAAACGGCAAGAGTACTTTAGACTGGCATCGTGTCTCTTTTTATTGGGGAGACGAGCGATGTGTCCCACCCGATGATGAGATGAGTAACTTTGGCATGACCAAGGCATTGCTGTTTGACAAAATAGAATCGATAGATCGTAATCTAATACATCGAATTCATGGCGAAAACGAGCCAAAAGAAGAATGTGTTTGGTACGAAAAAGTAATGGACGAGTTTCTACCAAAGGTAAATGATATACCTTGCTTCGACATTATGATGTTGGGCATGGGTGATGATGGACATACAGTATCTATTTTTCCTCACCAAATAAGCCTTTGGGATAGTGAGCAAAATGCTCTTGATGCGGTACATCCCGATTCGGGGATGGTGCGCGTAAGTTTAACTGGACGAATTGTTAATAATGCACACAATATTGTATTTTTAGTTACAGGAAAGAGTAAAGCTGAAAAGGTAAAACAAATTATTGAGCAACGTCAACAATTCGAAAACACATACCCAGCAGCAAAGGTCAATCCTACTCATGGCAACGTATATTGGTTTTTGGACGAAGATGCAGCAAGTTTACTTTGATGTAAATTATTCTATAAAATACGATAACATCTCTAATTCAAACGAATAGGTGATTTAGGCTTTTAGCCTAAATCACCTATTCGTTTTATATTGAATCGGATATTGCAGAACAACCTTTGTGCTTATAATGGTATTTTTTTTTGTTTAGCTGATCGTCAATGTGTATATTTGTTTAAGTGAAAGTAATTATTTAACGATACTAATACAAATTCATGAAGAAAAACAATCTACTAAGATATGCACTTGCATACACTTTATTACTAGCTTCGATCATGAGTCCATTGACTATGGATGCACAAGATATGATGGGTAAAACGGGGCTTATTAAGTTATGGGATGGTCTTAAACAAAAGCAGCCCGAAAACATGATACCACATGGCAATGCACCCTTTCAGAAATCAACACCTAAAGCAAAGAAAACAGCTTTAACTCGCCTCGTACCCGTACAGGAGGGTGAGTGGATCATTGTTGATGGTTGGGAGCTAGGAACATCTACTCAAGTTATCGAGTCGAAAGAATCTATATTCAGCAACAATTTCGATACAAAGAATTGGTATAATGCCACTGTGCCAGGAACGGTACTGACCACATTGGTCGATCAAGGTGTGTATCCTGATCCTTATTTCGGACTTAATAACATGTCTATCCCTGATACATTAGCACATACCAAATGGTGGTATCGAGTTTCGTTCGATAGCCCACGTAACAGTAAAGGAAAACGTGTACGATTACAGTTTGATGGGATAAACTATCGTGCCGAAATCTTCTTGAATGGCAAGAAATTAGGTAATATGACAGGTGCATTTATCCGTGGCGAATATGATATAACTTCTTTACTAAACACAAGTGGTAAAAACATTCTGGCTTTGCAGGTATCGCCACCCGACAACCCAGGTATCTCGCACGAGCAGTCTATGATGGCAGGTCAAGGGCTGAATGGAGGACAACTTAGCTTAGATGGACCTACCTTTATTGCATCCATAGGTTGGGATTGGGTACCAGGTATACGAGATCGCAATACAGGTATTTGGCAAGATGTACGCATAAAAGTAGGTGGAGACGTTTCGATTGGCGACCCTCATGTTATAACCAATTTGGCATTGCCCGATACTACAAAAGCAACTGTAAAAATAATAACACCACTCAAAAATCTGACAAGCAACACCGTCTCGGGAACATTGTTTGCCAAGTTTGAAGGGGTAAATATCAGTATGCCGTACACATTGAATGCAAGAGAAGAAAAAACGCTTGTGTTTGAACCTTCAACTCACAAAACATTGATTATCAACAATCCTAAACTATGGTGGCCTAATGGATATGGTGTTCCCAATTTATACAATTTAGAATTAAAAGCCGATAGCAGAACAGGTCTTTCTGATCTCAGAACTTTACGTTTTGGTATTAGAGAACTTTCGTACGAGTTGATGATCAATACCCCTACCAAGGGAAACCATCGTGTAGCATATACACCTGCTGATGTGAGTAATAATGAACAACCTATTTTCGATTTCGAGAAAGTGGTCATTGTAGGAGATCCCGCTATGAAGCGAACCATACCTATGTTGTACAAAGATGTAAATGAAGATGCCATATTTGAACAACTATCGAATGATGATCCCGTAGGGCAATACTTTGTGTTTAGAGTAAATGGCGTTCGGGTATTTATCAAAGGAGGTACTTTTGGTATGGATGACGGAATGAAACGTATCTCTCGTGAGAAAATGACCCCTTATTTCAAATTACACAAAGATGCCAATTTCAATCTAATTCGTAACTGGGTAGGAGAGTCTACTGAAGAACTGTTCTATCAATTGGCAGATGAATATGGTATGCTGGTATGGAATGATTTTTGGATTACGACCGATGATACGGTAGAGCCCAACGATTACGATTTATTTATGGCAAATGCAACAGATGTAGTACGCCGTTTTAGGACACATCCATCCATTGCTATTTGGTGTCCACGCAACGAAGGGTATGCACCCGAAGGCATGGAACCCCGATTGGCTAAGATGATGGCTAAAGAAGATCCTACTCGCCATTATCATGGTAACTCTCGCTTCTTAAACTCGGTAAATAGTGGTCCTTATGGATATTTTAAAGACCAATCTCGATACTTTACCGAAATTGCTGAAGGTTTCAATACTGAGTTTGGAGCTCAAGCAATACCTACAGCCAATACCATCCGCAAGTTTATTGCCCCTGAGGACCTTTGGCCCATAAATGATGTATGGGCATATCACGATTTACACCATACAACACACTTCTTCAACGATTTTATAGCGGTTGTAGATAGCTATGGGAAGGCAACAAGCATGGAAGAGTTTTCTAAAAAAGCACAAATGGTAACTTACGACACTTGGCGTGCTATGATAGAGGCATGGAATAGCCGTATGTGGAACAATACTACGGGGTTGATTATGTGGATGAGCCATCCAGCATGGCCTAGCATGACATGGCAAACGTATACTTATGATTACGAAACACCTGGCTCATATTTTGGTGCAAAGAAAGCTCAAGAGCCACTGCATATACAAATGAATATGCCAGATGATAAGGTGATAATAGTAAATGCTACTCGTAAAAAACAGCAAGGAATGACTGCCACTGTCAGATACTTTCATGTAACGGGTAAAGAATATTATACAAAGACTGCAAAATTTGATGTGCCTGCTAACAGTAAGGTTGAATGTTTTAAACCTGAACTGAAAACAAAAGACATACCTAAATACACATTGGCACGTTTGGAGCTGAAAGACAGCAAGGGAAATATTGTTTCGATAAACGATTATTGGAAAAACTGGGGCAATATACAAGCCAATCAGGCATTGAATGGACTAGGTAAACCCTCGTTGAAATTAACAGTTCTAAAATCGCAGACCAAGACCAATATATACCAGTTGCACAACGACTCGGGTGAGTTTGCTGTGGCTGTGAAATTGAACTTGAAGGATAATGCTTCGGGACAGATAATTTTACCTGCTTATTTTTCGGATGGATACATCAACTTACTTCCTGGTGAGAAAAGAAAAATTGAGGTAGAAGTACCCAATTCTGTAACAGGCACGTTTAGCATAACTGCCGAAGGGTATAACTTCGAGTCTGTAGTTTTACTCTAAAAACAGGTATCTGCATTTTTTAGCCTATCGTTGTTGCCTATTGAACAACGATAGGCTAAATTATTTTGAGGAAAAATGAGGAGTGAGCGATTCACAAAAAAAAATTTAAGTTGTACACTTTAAATTCTCAGCTTTTGTCTAATAAAAGGGTGGATAATTTTGTTATTTAACGACTATTTTCCTAGTTATATTCTCTGATTTTAGAATATAATAACCAGCAGGCAAATTGATGCGGTTAACATTGACGCCATCTCGTGTGTTAAAGCTCAAAACTTTCGAGCCAAGTATATTAAATACCTCTACGATACCATCTGAGGGAAGATTTTGAACAAGAAATTTCTCTCCATTAATTTTTAGTTGCAAAGAAGACCTCTCATCATCAGAATACAAATTTCCCGTAGTAGAAAATCCAAGTGATGGGAGACAGGCCAATATAGCTATAAACAGTATGTGTTTGATATACTTCATTAATGAATGATCCTCTTTGCAACAAAAATAGACATTTATTTGTTAAAATCCAAAATAAAATGATGCTAAAACACCTCTTGATCTACTGATTATCGATTTCAACTAAAACCTAAGCTAAGATAGGTAAGATCTACAAACGGAATGAATGGTTTAAATCCAATTATGGTAAAGAAGGTTCTTATCTAAAGAAAACATAGGTTGCATTTTGATTCTATGTTTACACAATAAAAAAGGCTATGATCAATTGATCATAGCCTTTTTTATTGTGATCCCGCTGGTACTAATTTAACCTTTTATATCATGCGTTTAATTTAGTGTTTTATACATTCTACTTGTTAATTTATACTATATAATGACGTATATATACATAATTATTAGTATATTCACAAAATGAAGTTAAACATTCATTTGTTTGACCTTTGTTTGACTTTATAAACTCATTATTTATTGTACCCTTTAATCGAATTTGAAATATGAGTGCTAAATATACTGTAAGGGTTATTATTCGTAAGAATAAAATTTCTAAAACTACAGGCGAAATTCCTGTTTGCATTAGAACAACTAAAGACAGAAAATCAACCTATGTAACGTTATTTAGTATAAAGGTTGAATATTGGGATGAGGAGAATAAGAGAATTAGAAAATCCCATCCTAACTCTACCGAAAAAAACAAGCAGATATCAGATGCTTTAGCTAAGTATGACAATATAGCCTACAAGGCTGTTGAGGTTAGAGATGAATTTGGGGTTGGTGTAATAAGAGATAAGATCAAAAAGAAAGTATCCCATAATTATATCGAGTATGTAGAGCATCAAATTGCAGACTTGTATAAAAAAGGAAATATCTCCATGTACAAAAGAGATAAGTGTGTTATTGATGATTTTAAAAGATTTATCAAAAAAGATTCTCTTCCCTTAAATCAATTTAATACACAATTAGTGAAGGACTTTGAAACTTATCTTATTGTAGACAAAGAGAATCAGCGTAATACAGTAACAGGAAAAATGAAGCGATTACGTAAATATGCCAAAGACTTATTCATTGAGAATAATTTAGACTTGAGAGATTTTCCTTTCCGAAATTATAAGATGAAAACAGAGTCTACTGAAAGAGAGTTTTTGACGGAGAGAGAATTTAAAAGGTTAGTTTATTATAAGACGGAATTACGCACACCTAAAAACCCTTATCGGGAAATATTAGATTTATTTCTAATGGAATGTTATACTGGCATGAGAATATCCGATCTTTTGACTTTAAAATGGAAACATTATCAAGATGGTTTAATTAAGAAAAAGATGGAGAAAACAAAAGATACTATCACTATAATGGTTGCTGAAATTGATATTGCAGATCAAATGATAGAGGAAAAATACAAAAAAGCAACAAAGGAAAATAAACAACTGAATCCTGAAGCATATATATTTGATGTGATAAAACAAGACTTAGATAAGGTTGCTCCAGATAAGAAACAGAATGCTATAAGTTCAGCAACTGCAATAACAAATAAAAAACTTAAAGAATTAGCTAAACTTAAGTCCATTAATATTAAGAAAAATCTTAGCACACATGTTGCCCGTCATACATTCGCCACTCGATTGATTTCTAAAGGTGTAGATTTATATACTGTATCAAAACTATTAGGACATAAAGATATTCGTACTACACAAATTTACGCACAAGTAATACTAAAGAAACAGAATGAAGCATTGAAATTATTGAATTGATATATGGAAGAAGAAGTATTAGAAATAGTCAGAGTGCCTGTAAATTATTCTGTCTTTGCAGAAAGATACCCAACAGAAGAATCATGCAGAAAACGTTTTGAAAAAATACGTTGGAAAGAAGCTCCCTTTTGTCTTTATTGTGGAGGATATAAGGTGCACCGATACGAAAATAAAAAAGATTTTAAATGTGGTCTTTGTGAAAAGAAGTTTAGAATAACAACAGGTACGATATGTGAAAACTCAAATCTACCGTTACAAAAATGGCTTTACGTTTTTCACTTAATAAAAGTGTATCAAAGAATACCCGACACAAAAACATTAATGTCTAAAATGGATATATCTAAACCAACAGCAATACGTATTAGAAAGAAATGTATGCTAGTTAGGAAAGCGAAAGAATAATTGAATTTAACACCCTAACTACACGCAAACAGTTTTTTCTATCGTTTTTTCTTGACTTTTTAGGGCACAATTCGTTACTAGCTAAAATCAAATTTAATTATTTAATGAACAGCCCATTGTTGAGCTGTAAGCTCCATCCTTTACATGGGGCAAAGCCGAGAAAAACCCTAAAAAATGCGGTTTCGTTTAAGTAAAAAACGAACTACACACAAAAGAAAAACGGAAGTGCGGATAAATATTCCCCTATCATAATACATATAACTATACACTAAACAATACTTATTAATATTACTACTGTGTAGATACTATTAAGTACATGCAAAGTGTTGTTTGGGTAAGGGGGACATCAGCAAAAATTAAAAGGTAGAAATTAGATACAGGTAAACTAGAGTAATTACAATAATCTGTTTGTTCCAATACATTTGTACGTACAGGCAAAGAAGATTGAACTTATTACATTTATTAAGATGTGAAACTGGAAAGGATGCGTAGAGATTACGTGTCCTTTTTCTTTTACATATACATACAACAATAGACAGACAAGACTGGATAAGAATTTCCATACCCCCTGTGTGATTTATAAACTAGTTAGCGTGGGTAAGGTGTCGGAGTTCAACCTGTGTGCTGAAATAGGGGGTACCCCTTAAATGGGATTGCCATCCGCCTTGGCTGCGGGTAGTACATATCAGTGAGAACAAGAAATTCAAGAATACAGACATATTACAAATAGGTGTAAACTTTTTACTATTTTTGTAACTAAACTAATTAAAAACAAAAACTATAAGAACAAATTTTTAAAACATATATATTGATTTAAAGCATTAGCTTTTATTCTTACTTGTAAAAATCGCCAATTTTAAGACAAACAAGAATAACAAGATTAATGCTCACGTATGGTGCGTGCGCTTTACTTGTTTGTTTGTCGGGTGTTTGGCGATACCTTAGAAGTGAATGAGTTGAAGTACCACGCACTTTTTATGTAGTAACAAATCAAATATAAATTAAAAAGACATGTATTATGAAAAGTAAAACAACCGCAGCAATTCTAGCAATTTTTCTTGGTGGTATTGGAGTTCACCGATTTTATCTGAATCAAATAGGAGTTGGAATTTTATACCTAATTTTTTGTTGGACATTTATTCCTCTTATCGTCTCCTTAATTGACTTTATTTGGCTATTGGCAATGGACGAAAATAGGTTCAACCTCAAATTCAATTCAACTTATCATTCTATGTACCCAAATCACACAAACATTACTGTAAATAATGGGAGTCTAAATAGTGGCAACCACAACACTAGTAGTTCCAGTGATGAAATTAAGAAGTTGTTTGAACTAAAAGAAAAAGGCATTATCACACAAGAAGAGTTTGAGCTTAAAAAGAAAATGTTGCTATGAAAATGAATAGAATATTTACAGTTGTATTATTAGCATGTATGTCGTTAGCTTCCTATTCCCAAAGTAAACAAGTAAAAGAATTTGCAATGTAAGCAGAATTTATTCTTAGTTTACCGATAAATAGTGAACGTATAGTAGCTTATGAAAATCTGCAACGTGTCGCAAAGCATAAAAAATATACAAACATTAAAGAAAAAGATGAACTAACTCTGATTACAATAGAAAAGAGAGTGTCTGATAGTATTTCTATATATTATGAAAGAAAAGATGCTATTCGATTGGAACGACAACGAATTGATTCTTTCAGACGAGACTCTATCTAGTCGCCCCTTAATAACGTATTAATCAACATATATTCAATATATTATCTTGTAAAATACTTGTATAAATCTGCAAGAATATGTATCTTTAGGTATCATTTCTTGCAGATTTATTATGTTG
>JBDLTH010000182.1:0-43747 GCA_039799165.1 Bacteroidota bacterium | reverse complement strand
AATTTTAAACTTTTATATATTCCTGAAATATAAAATTTAATTCCCTATAACTTACGTTTTATTCAAATAGAAAAGTATTTTTGTAGTACGAAGGTTGATTACACTTTTTTTTAAAGCAAGGGTATGTTAATTAACTACGTTATTTAAAAAATAATTGTTTGTGAAAAAGTGTGTTTTTAATATAGACTTTCTAGTTCTAATAAATTGTAGATAAGTATGATTTCCTCAAATTTCAAAAATAAGAGTTCTATCCTACTAAGGGCTTGGGTCTTGTGTGTTATCGTTTTGATAATAGCTGCATTTATAGGTATTAGTCATTTGAACAGAAAGCAGATAAACCAATATTCGGCTCTAAACGATAAACTGGTGTCGGAGCTTTTTGTCCAATTGGAAAACAACGTACGTATAAATCCAGCTACCAGCACAAACCAAAATTCGGAGGATAGTATAAATACAGCTAAGACTGAGTACATGAAGGTTGTGCAGAATGCTGTGATAAAACAAATGTCAGAGCAGTTGACTACAAATACCGAATCTATTGCTCAAGTTGTACAAGACAATACAAAGACACTCTTTATTTGGTGGTCGGTGCTATCACTTCTTCTGATTGCATCGATTTTTCTATTGTATTTGTTTTATAAAAATCAGAAAGATACCGAAGCACCCACTTTAGAGTCCCAAACCTACTACAACGAGGCTAGTTTAATAACCGAAGTTGCTGAAACTAAAACACGGCAAGCTGTAGAAGCAGAACAAAATAAAGACGTTTTTGTAGTTGAAAAACCGCTCGAAGAGGAGCCTTTATTTGTATTAAAAGAGAACATAACAGTAGCCTCTATGCACGAATATTCGGTTAGTTACGACTCTGAGTTAGAGTTTGTAATTGATCTGCCCGATGATGAAAACAAAATAGAAGCTTTAACTAGACTTTGGGACGAGGCTAGTGGCGATGATTATTTAGAAAAGGAGGCTAAAGAAATACTTTTTTATCAAATATCGTTTCATTTGGCTAAAACCCATGCCCTCAATGGCAATGATGGCAAGGCTTTGACGATATATACAAGCCTCATTGACATTGACGACACGGTGGGTAATGTGTTTTTTGAGCGCGGGTGCATATACATGCACACGTCCGAGCTAGACCGAGCGATAGCCGATTTAACCAGGGCTATTGAGATAGAGCCACGACATACAAAAGCGTTGCAAAAGAGAGCAGCTATATACACCGAGCAACAAGAATATGTGTTAGCCATTGAAGATTTCAATGCAATGGATGCTTTACGTACGTTTTCTGTTGACATGGCTTTTGATAGAGGTGTGGCTTATTTCGAAACTAATCAGTTTGGTAAAGCCATTCGAGATTTAACCCGTACTATTGATTGGCAAGTAAATAATGCAGAGGCATATTATAAGAGGGGTTTATCGTACTTTTACGAAAATAAGCATGAGCAAGCTTTGGTCGATTTAGATAGTGCAGTACGTCTATCCTCAGGTAACGCTTCTGTTTATAACATGCGAGGAGAGATTTTAGCTAAAGCGAATCAACCCAACAATGCGATTGAGGATTTTGGCAAGGCAGTAGAATTTGACCCTCAATTTGCATCCGCATTCAAAAATAGAGGTAATGTATATAGCTCGATCGGTGATTACAAATTGTCTATCGAAGATTATAATAGAGCACTGTTGCTAGACCCTAGTTTTGTAGATGTTTTTTATTTGAGAGGAAATTCTTATTTCTGTGCAAATGACTTTGTCGATGCTATTGAAGATTATAGCAAGGCGATTGAACTGGATAAAAACAACTTCGATGCCTACTTGAAAAGAGGCGTTTCATACCTCAATATTCAAGATTATAAAAGGGCTATTGATAATCTTGACCTGTTTTTGCAACAATTGCCCGAGCATGCTGAGGCATTGATATATAGAGACAAGGCATATGCTAAGCTTGCCGAGTTGGAGAAATCAGCAGCAGTCGTTAATCAAGAACCCGAAGCACAGGTTGTAACTGCCAATGACCCTGTGAAAAAAGAAAATAGGCAAAGTGCTGAGCTATATTACAAAGAGGGCGTGGCTAATCTAAGCAATAGAAATTATGAAGCTGCCGTAGCTAGCTTTGACAAATTGCTCGAGGTTGATCCAGTGAATGCAACAGGTCTTTATATGCGGGGTGTAACTTATAATTATTTGCAAAATTTTGACAATGCTATTTTTGATTTAACTCAATCGATTAGTTTATGCCCAACGGATGCTGATGCCTTCTATTGCAGGGGCAATACGTATACTAATAAACAAAAACACGACGAGGCAATCAGCGATTATACTGAAGCGATACGACTAAATGGCTCAATTGCCGAGGCTTATTTTAATCGGGCTAACATCTACTATAATCGCAAGCAATATGATGTTTCTATAGCTGATTATACGGCAGCAATAGAAATAAATAAAGCATATGCGAAGTCCTACTTCAATCGAGGGCTTGCTTTTAAAGCAACCCGTAACTTCGAGAAAGCTTTAGCTGATTTTAAAATGGTTATATCGCTTCAACCTAATGATGTTAAGCTGAAAGAAAAAGTGGAAAAACAAATCGTAGCAGTAACCGATGTATTAAACACGTAATTCATTTTAGTTACAGGAACGATGATTTTAAGTAGTGTTCAGTTTTTATCTTTCTAGTCAACTTAATCAGCCAAGTTTAATACTCGGTCTTTCGAGTAAAGAGGTTTTAGACATATACGAAAACTTCTAGTGCCGTTTTTAGTAGTGTAAAACTGAATGAGGGTATCGTTATCAAACCATAAATGTGTGTCAATGTATTTAAACTGATTATTACAGGCATCGTAACATACCGAGCTATCTTTAATATCATTAAACTCGATAAGGCAAATATCATAAACTCCAAAAATATTGGGGATACATGTGATTTTTGCAATGTCAAAATTGAGACGGTATTGTCTTGATTTATTTATAAGCCCTTCTATTTGGATTTGTTTTTCAAGTGATTCGCAAGATTGTCCTACTAGCGAGCATGCCAGCTTCAATATACCTCTCGCTGTCGAATAATCTTCAGCCAATGTTGGTTTTATCATTTTCGTTTATGTTTAGTGCTTTTTCCTTGTTGTTTTATATGACCCTCTTTTGTGTTCTTTGTTTGTCTTATAAGAACACAAAGATAGTTTTTTTATCAACATATTAAAATAGCGAGGTGTCAATTGTAGATTTAATTGACACCTCGCTATTTTAATATCCTACACCTAACGTCTTATTTATACAAGAACCGTTTGATACTACGTTTAGGTGTTTTCTCAAACTCGTCGTTCTGTATCGAAAAGCCAGTTATTTGGCTATACCCTGGTAATCGCTTGTTGCACACAGTTATTTCGTCTTGAAAAAGCTTTTCTAAGTTATCAGTGATGCGTGCCACTTTAAGTGCATCCCGATCGGGAAAAATCAAAGCATGCAATTTTCGGTTGCGTTCAACAATCAGAGATTCAGTTATATATGGCATATTGTTAAGCCGTTGCTCTACATCTTCGGGGTATATGTTTTGTCCCGATGCACCTAATATCATTGTTTTAATACGCCCCCTTATATAAATAAAATCGTTTTTGTCCATCACACCCAAGTCCCCAGTTTTCAACCATCCATCAGTAGGCAGTACATCAGCTGTGGCCTCAGGGTTTTTATAGTAGCCAAGCATCACATTAGCACCCCGCACCCTAATCTCTCCAGCAATATTTTGTGGATCGGGTGAGTCTATTTTTACCTCCATTCGCTCTACAGGTATGCCACACGATGTTTTGCGATAAGTATCCCAAAAGTCGTACGAAATCAAAGGACCACATTCCGTCATCCCATAACCTACGGTGTATGGAAACTTGATGCGTGTCAGAAATTCACCAACCGTATTATCCAATCCAGCACCACCAATTACCACCTCTACGAGTTGTCCTCCAAACGTATTTAATAATTGGTGGCGTACTTTTGCATAAATTCGTTCTCGAGCAAATGGTATTTTGAGTAGCGTTTTTGCAGGTTGCTTATTCAACTCGGGGAAAACCTTGCCCGTAATAATTTTTTCGATAATCAGAGGAACAGCAATAACCAGCGTAGGTTTTACTTTGGCAAAAGCATTCATTATTATCTGAGGCGAAGGTAGACGTGTCAAGAAATGCACATGACACCCTTTGGCTATTGATAACAATATTTCGAATGCCAAGCCATACATGTGAGCCATAGGCAACATGCTCACAATACCATCGCCAGCTTTGACAAAAGGTATTTTGTTGTAAGCAAACAAGGTGTTTGACCAGAGGCTACGATAGGGTATCATCACCCCTTTAGGGCTGCTAGTAGTACCAGAAGTATAGTTGATAAGTGCAAGCTCTTCGGGACTTTCTTGATGAAAATGCAGCTCGTCAGCGGTAAACGTATTCGGATGTTTTTTGCTAAATGCAGTATGGATATCTGAACAGACTGAACTGAGTATCTGAGAACTTGATTTTAGTATCGAGAAGTCATCCATCAGAAGAATGCTATCAACAGAACCAATCTTAGTAGGATCGATCTTTTCCCATACATGCTCGCTTACAAAAAACACTTTAGCATCGCAATGGTTTACTATGTTTTGAACGCTCTCGCCATCAAAGTCGTGCAATATAGTCGTTGGTACAGCTCCATACGATATGGCAGAAAAAAAAGTAACCGCCCAGTTGGTACAATTACGTCCACATATGGCTATTTTATCACCTTTCAGTACTCCTATTGTCTCTAATATAATGTGTAGTTCGGCTATCTTTCTGGCAAAATCTTTAAAAAGAAGCGTTTGTCCATCATAATCACTATAAGCAGGCAAATCCCAATGCGAGCGTATTCCGTTTTCGATTAAGCCTAAAAAACTATTACTATTGTTCATAATTGATGAAAATATAAAAATACGTTGTATTTATGCAAATATAATTAATTAATTAGATAAAGATTATTATCACACATTCATTAAAGCAACATATTTACGATGCGCGAAGGTTTCAATAAAAAAATGTGTTATTTTTGAAGTAAATTTTATAACAATATTTTACATTAAACATACCATTATGTCTTTATCTTCCGTGTTGCAAATAAACGCAAACGTCAATCTCTCGAGCCTAGATTTACTATTACACAAACTACTGGCTAAGTCCTTTGTTTTTGGCGAAAAACTCATTGCAGCCATCGCTATTTATTTTGTAATCAGTTTTGTAATCTCGTTGATTCGAAAATTTGTTCGTCGAGTCTTGATTCGTCGAAATATCGATGCTGCAGTAGCATCTTTTGTAAATAGCTTTGTAAATGTAGGGTTAAAAATAATACTCATCATCATCATTATAGGTGTGTTAGGTGTAGAAACTACTTCATTTGCAGCCATCTTTGCAGCCGTCAGTTTGGCAATTGGTATGGCAATGAAAGACAACTTATCCAACTTGGCAGGCGGTTTTATGTTGTTACTCAACAAGCCTTTTAAATTGGGTGATCGCATTATTGCTCAAAATATGGATGGTGTAGTGAGCGAAATAGGTATTTCGTATACCGTCTTGCTCACTGCCGATAACCGTACCATATACCTGCCCAATGGTCCCCTGTCAGTAGGTAATATTGTAAATTTTTCGACACAAGAGAGAAGGAGAATAGATATAACCCTCAATATTAGCAACGGAAATGATGCTGATAAAGTTAAGGAATTGTTGCAAGGTTTGATTGCTTTAGAGACTAAGGTCTTGAAAGAGCCAGTCCCTTTTGTTGGGGTAACGCAGATTAATAACAGCAACTTTGATGTTACCATTCGGCTGTGGGTTGTGGCCTCGGACTATGGGCTTGTAAATACATCTTTAAACGAAACAATATACCGTACACTTACAGCACAAGGTATTTACTCAAACTCGGTGATGACTGTAAAGATGCTTCCCCATTAATAGGGTATGTATAAATAAAAATAGGCTATCCTTTTTTTTTGAGGATAGCCTATTTTGTTATATATAGGATTTTTATTTCCAGAAACTGGTATTGTATGGCGAACCTACCGCAAAGTCGGCTACTGAGCCTACATTGCCTTTGTTGTCTTTGATTACAATGTTTTTAACATAACTCAAAGGTCGCATAAATCCAACCTTCCAAGCCAATGCATCGGCTTTGAATGGTAAGCATAGATCAAATCTGAATGATTTGTCGCTCAATTGAATAGGCGTTATCGTAGTCTTTCTGCCACCAGCTAGCAACTTGTTACTATCATCATATACATCGTACGATATCTCTAGATCACCCGTAATTGTTTTATTGGCAATAGGGTATGAATAATCTAGTGCCATAGGGTAGCTATATGATAACACCGAACATGGTGTTTTTGTAGCTTTTGCCATTTTGAAGTTCGAAAACGTGATCTTGTTATTAAACTCACCAATGTTCCAAATTTCTTTTTTGTTGTTTAGTATCTCACTTGAGATAATTGCAACACCAAGGCTATAAATATTTACAACTCCGTATGAGGTAGATGTTCCTTTCGAACCCATGAATAGTTTATCGCCTTCTTGGCTAGCACTGGTAAATGTTTCTAGACCATAAGCTATCTTACCCGTAGCCTTAAGCAAATCGGTTGATACAAGCGTGATTTTTGGAGTAATTATCATTTTCATATCTGTACCTATTTCGCCATTAAGCTTAATATCGGGTGTTTTTACCATTCCAAGCGTGTTTTCGTAGATTGGATGACTTGTTTTGCCCGACTCGTTGTTGTAGTAAGCATAACCTACTTTGAGCGAACCTCCTAAGAAGTATTGTATACTTGTTGTATTTAAAGTATTTGCTATAATTTGCGAAGGGATACTAATTTCATCAACACTTAGTTTTGCAGGAATTTTGCCCAATGAGCCTGCGGGTATTTCGAAATCAATTTCTACTTTTTTGATAAGATCTATTATTTGTGTAGGCACATTGTCGATCATATCAAATGTGTATGTCTTGTTTACTCCTTTGTTTATAGCTAAATACGGATTGAATACCGATTTAGTTTCATAAGTAAATATAAGCTCAGAAGGTAGTATTTTTGATGTTTTATTAAAAGCTAGGCGTACATTGAAAAACGATCGGGTAGATGCGTTAGGGTTGAATGACAGATCGCCTAGTTTAACCTCTTTTACAAAGTTGAGTGCATTGAAAGAAAATGTACTGTCTAGTGTAGATGCTCTGAGTACTGCATTTTTACGAATCATTACATCTTCAGCTTTTTGCATATCTACAGATAGATCAAGCGAACCATCTTCGATTATGTCGCCTAAATACGCTTGGTCTGTAGTAAACTCGTACGTTTGTTCATTAAGCTGTTTTACAGTTTTAATGACTCTTGCATAGTTTTCTTTTTCTGATAGTATATATAAGATATTACCTGCAACCGCTTTACTCGTTAGTGCAGCCGAAGTAATGTTTAACTTAAAAACACCTTTTTGCAGATCGCTATCAGTACTCAATAATTTACTGTTGTTGGTATCTAATGCCAATAAGTTTTTTGTAATACTTACATCCTTTAAGGTGTATTTTACACCATCAGTTTCGCCCGATTGGTTTACTAACGATACGTTTTCACTTGTATTCGGAGTACTTCCTGTAGTGTCGCCTACTCCCTCGCTACTACACGAAAACAAGAGGGATGCAAATGCAAAGCATCCGATAGCTTTAACTAATTTCATACGTTTTTCTTTTTTTGTTGTTGAATTATGTTTTAAAAGCATCAAAGATATGAAAAATAATAAAATGTTCGTTAATCCAATTGTTATTATTTCCATTCAAAGCAACCAATGTCAGGAGCCTCGTCGCTGGGTCTTGGCGTACCCGTCATGTCAGTAGGCAACTCGGAGGGATAAGTGCGTGATGCCTTGTTGCGAGCCGGTGATGCTTGAGTTAGTTGGAAATCGAAAAAGTGATATAAATCAGGATCTTGTTCGTTTTGTGGGGTGTCTCGCAAATAGATATACTTGAATATTGGATCTACTCTCCAAATAGTATTAACATAATTTGGCTCATTTTTCTCATCCGTTTTGATGAGACAATTGATAAAACTGTATTTAATTACACCATTATCCGAGGGTTGTTCGATTTTAAGTTCAGACGAGCTGCTTGCTCCTGCAACAATGGTGTTCTTGAAGTTGTGATTGCCATAGGCAACTTGTACAGGTTTGCCCAACTCATCGGTGCCTTTATTCGATATGTGGAGGGCTTCACCTCTAAACACAAAGCCCCATGTTCTGAAATCAATATAATTAGCCACTGTGCAGTGCAAAAAACTACTGCTTCCTCCAATTAGTTTTACGGGGCTTCCACCTGCATTGACGATGAGTGAGTTTTGGGCATCTATTTTGCTATTGATGGCAAAAAGCCCATCTTTAGAGGTATTCTGAATAACGGTATTCGTTAATCTTACTTTGGTTTGTATAGTATCTGACTGGTAACATTGTATGCCGTAGACACTGTTGCGTATTCTTACATTTTCGAAGACGTTGCCATAGCTTTTAGGAGCTATCTTCACACCTGCCCATTGCCCCGGTACTCGATCATAGGGTACACGTCTAGTTTCGAATAGGTTGTCGGTTCTGTTGCCTCGCATCACCACTGGTTGTTGAATGCTTCCTTGGGCATTTATTCGACCGTGAACATGTAGGCTGGCATTGTTCTGAAAATATAGTTGTACGTTTTTTTCAAGATACAGTGTTGCTCCACTCTTTACCGAAAGAGAATCCATTATAAGAAATGGTTTTTCGCCAGTCAACGTCGTATCCCGATCTATCTCTTTGCCTCGCCAAGCAATAACATCTTGCCCAATAGCCTCTAAGCGTATGTATTGGGTAATGCCATTGAACTGAAAGCGAATAGAGTCTGCAAGGTGCATAGGGCTATTTTGGTTGAGCGGATTTACCGTTATTTCAACAAAAACATAGAGGCTGTCGTTGCCCAATATATGTACATTGTTTATACTATTGCCACTTTCGCCATCCACGTTCATTCTGAATCCTGTTTTATTGGCATTCATCAACTGAACATTGGTTATGTTGAGTGCATCGCTATTCCGATTGTATATTTTGAGCTGTTTGGTTGCTGTGCCATATTCCGAGAAGACGGTATCGAACCGCAGTGTATCTCTCGAAAACGTTAATCGCAGGGCAGCATCTGTCGAAAAATCGTCCTCGTTGTTGCATGCAACAAACAACGAGGGTAGGATGAGTAACACGATGAGGTGAGCAATAAGTCTCATTTCAGTTTCTTTTTAGATAAGCTGTTATAGGCTGCAAACACCGTCGATGGAGCATGCCTGACCACCTATGCGGTCGTTACTTAGCTCATCAGCTACACCGTTTTGTTTCCAATAGTCGTACGATTTGTGTAATACACGTGCATACTCTTCGGTGGTTAACGAGCCTTGTATGTTGTCTTTGTTGTTGAATAAATAGAAGGGGATGTATTCTAATTTCAACTTACTTTCGCTGTGTTGTATATCTTTTTTTATATCAGAAATATATATATCCGAATCTAGCATATTGGTAATCTCGGTTTCGGGTAATCCGATGCTTGTGCCAACCTGTATCAGTGCATCTCTACTACTTATATCCTTGCCATCTACAAAATAGGCTTTAAATAAAACCTCCTCGGCTTCATTTGCCAATGCGTGTTTTGCTGCCAGTTTTACCAATCGCAAAGCATCGGATGTGTTGGTTACAATCAGTTTGTCGAAGTCAAAATTTAAGCCTACTGATTGGGCTAATTTGACTAGCCCCTGCATGCTGTTTCGTTCATCTTGCTCCGTTGTCTTGTGCATCTCTGCCATGTACTGATAGATCGATTTGCCTAACGACCCTTTTGGTAAGTTCTGATTTAATTCATAGCTACGCCATACCAGTTCTATGTCATTTGCATGAGGAAATTGACTTAATGCCTCTTCTAGTCTACGTTTACCTATATAACAGTATGGACAGGCAATATCTGACCATATTTCTATTTTCATTTTGTTCATAATACACTTCATTTTTTTATTTGAAATTCAATACTCAAAGATATAATTTTAATTTTGTATAACGGTACTACAACAAAAGAGCAGGTTCTATAAACCTGCTCTTTTAACTTAGTCTGCTTATACTAGGGCGAACTTTAGATATATGATTTGTTTATTCTCCGGCGCTCGCCTATCTGCATGGTAGGTGTAGGTTCGGGTATATCCATTGTAGGCACTGGGGTTACCTTTTCAGGTATTTCTACTGTTGGCACTGGTATGACTAGCGCCTCTTCGTGTATTTCGACCATTGGTGCAGGCACCTCTTGCTCTTGCTCTTTTTCTGCTGCTGGAGCAACCACAACTTCTACTTCGGGTATTACAACTGTTCTTGGAGCAATACTTTTTAGTATTTCGAGCAACAAGTCCCACCACTTCGTAACGGAGGGTATGTTTACCTGCTCGGCTGGTGAGTGTGCATCGGTAATAGTTGGTCCGCACGATACCATATCGAGGTGCGGATATTTTTCTAAAATCAAGCCACATTCCAGTCCAGCGTGAATGGCTCTGATGTGAGGCTCTTGGTTGTACATTCGGTTATACGTGTTTCTGGCTACCTCCAATATTTCGGACGTAGGGTTGGGTTTCCAACCAGGATAGCCATCGCTATGTTCGACCGTGGCTCCTGCCAGTGTAAATACTGCATTGACCATATTGGTGGCGTATACTTTGAGCGAGTCGGTCGAGCTACGCTGGCTAGTACCTATAACAATGGTATTGTCTTCTTTCATCTTGATTGATGCCAGATTGGTCGATGTTTCAACCAGTCCGGGTATACTGTTACTCATTGCCAATACGCCATGAGGGCATGCACATAAGGCGTAGATAAGTCTGTATCCTACATTTTCTTCGATAATGGCATGTGGTGTATCTGTGCTTTCGATCCACACTTTAAGATGAGGGTCTATCGCTCCCAGTTCGTCTTTTATCTCGCTCGCAAATGTATTGAGCAAACTCTTTACCTGTTCTTTATGTTCAATAGGTATCCCTGCCAAGGCATGAGCTTCGCGTGCAATGGCATTGTGTAGGTTACCACCTTTGATAGAGCTTAAAAAAATCTCCATTTTGTTTGATAATGTCCACAAAAAACGAGCTAGTATTTTATTTGCATTGCCCAAACCTTTGTGTATATCAGTACCCGAATGTCCACCACTTAGTCCCTCGACATGCAGGTTGAACCAATAATAATTGGGTGGAGTAGGGCTTTCTTCATATTTAAAAGTGGCACCCGTACCTTTACCACCAGCACAACCAATATTAAGTTCGCCTTCCTCTTCGGTATCCAGATTGATCAGTATATGCCCTGCCAAGAAATTTTCTTCAAGAGCATATGCACCAGTCAGTCCCGTTTCTTCATCTACGGTAAACAAACACTCCAAGTTTCCGTGTTCGATACCCTCCGAAGCCAAAATAGCTAATGCTGCGGCTACCCCAATACCATTGTCTGCCCCCAAGGTTGTACCCTTAGCTTTGAGCCAGTCTCCGTCAATATATGTTTGAATGGGATCATTGTCAAAATCAAAAATAGTGTCGCTATTTTTCTCGCATACCATATCTACATGTGCTTGTAGAATAACAGTAGGTAAATTTTCATACCCATGTGTTGCCGCTTTTTTGATAAGGATATTACCAATGTGATCTGTTTTGATCTCAAGGTTGAGCTTTTCGGCAAAATTGAGTAAATACTCTATAATTCGTCCCTCCCGTTTTGACGGTCTGGGTATTTGGGTTATTTCATAAAAATATGTCCACAGTAAGTTTGGTTCAAGATTACGAATTGCCATAGGTTTATTTATTATAGATTAATGTTTTTTACACTCTCTCATTAAGTGAGCTAAAAGTATAGAAATATAGATCTAACCACAAACTTTTTCACATCTTTTATAGATGACGCATGTGTTATTGTCCAACTATAAAGATTATATTTGCGGGGCTAAATAAGTAGCTATTCTATGTTCGCTTTATTATATAAAACTCGTTCTTTTTAATAATTGTACTAAGCGGATATTTTTAGTTTAATGCGTTAGTTGGGTTTTAAAGACAAAATTATATTAGTCATCAAAAATATGTATATGAAAAATCTTTCTTATGTGATAAATGGTATGTTGGTAGTAGCCATTATAATACTTTTTATCTTATTTTTTAGCCTCAAAAAAGAAACTAATAATGCACCTTCTTTAACATTTCAAAGCAACGATTCGGTGGCTTTACCTATTGCTTATGTAAATATTGACAGTGTTTTAACAAAGTATCAATATGCCAAAGATGCAAGCGATGTTTTGATGAAGAAATCAGAGTCGTCTAGAGCTTCCGTAGCACAAAAACAGAAAAAAATAGCTTCTGAATATCAAGAATTTCAACGTAAATTGCAGAATAATGCTTTTTTAACAGAAGATAGAGCCAGACAAGAGTCTGATCGCATCCAGAAATTGGCAACAGAACTAGAGCAAACGGCAGGTCGTTTAGAAAATGAGTTGGCTATGGAACAAATGAAGGTAAATAATCAGCTAGCCGATTCGGTACGAGCCTGTATAAAAGAGTTTAACAGAACTGCAAATTACGAAATAATCATAAGCAACTCGGGTTTGGATAATGTTTTATACTCAAAACCTAAGTATGATATAACAAATTCAGTTATCGAACTTCTAAATTCAAGACATACGTCAACACTGAAAAAATAAGGATCGGAAATTGACTAAATAAAAAAAGAGCAGATCTTATATATAAGATCTGCTCTTTTTTTATTTAGATCAATGACTGTACTCACTCTAAGTCCTTACCTGATATTGTTATCGAGCACAGCTTTTTATCTTCCCTGTCTTTGTATGTGTAACGCACCGATAAGCCTTGATCGATTAATTTTTTGATGGCTGCTGTTGATCGCAAGTTTTGCATCGCATCCTTGTACCTATTCTTTTTAAAAGATATAGAGTCGTACGTAGCAAGCATTTCGTTGTCCATCTTGTACGTATACTCAAGTTCGTTATTTGCCAAAATTTTGCAATCTACAATACTTGAACCTTGTTCGGGTATGTCTATAGGTAAATGTTTCTTTAAGCCATCAACCAAAATTTGTAGGGCATCTTGCATATTGCCTCCAGCAATACTGCTGATGTCGAAAGGTTCAGGTCTCACTATGGGTGCATTATAATCAGCAGGGCTGATAATCACACTACCCAGCTCCTTGCCAGCCTCGTCAGTATATGAATAAATAAACGTTACCAGCTTCTCTTTAGTTGCTTGTAGCGACTTGTTAGTTTGCAAATTATATACGAGTTGAGGTTTTTTGCCAGCTTTGAAGGTGCTTGTATCCATATTGTAGGGCATTTCCATCAAAATGGTATAATTGAACTTCATGGTGTGCTGGGGCAATGCCTCGCTGCTGTTCAGTCGAGTGTGCATATCCAATTGTATGGGGCATTCTGTGTTTAGCTCAGCAACACTTTCGTCAATCAGCTGTTTTGTTTTATCTATACACGCAATCAGGGGGAGGCTTATTGCAATAGTAACCAAAAACTTGGTATATGTATTCGTTTTTTTCATTGGACTGATTTTACATATATTCTTCGGGCGAAATGGTTATTGTGCAGAGGTAATTATTGTCCCTGTCTACATATATATTACTTATATATACGCCATGTTGAGCAAATACTCTCATCTGAGGATTGTCTTTTAGCGATTGCACAGCCGCTGGTACACCATTTGTTTTAAAGTATATAGTGTCAAACTGGTTTACGTCTTCATTCAGTAGTTTACAAGTATACTCCAGTGTTTTGTCGTACGTTCTACAATCAATCATATTCACGCCACTCTCTTCAGTAAATAAGGGGAGTTGCTTCTGTGTTTGCTCTACAATATCTTGTAAAATGCCAAACAGGCTATCTTCGGTATTCAGTTTCGAATTGATAAGGCTGGGTTTGTTAATAGGTTTACTGTAGCTTTCTTGGTCTACAGTTATTTCGCCTAAGTGATTGTGCTTTTCGTCTTTGCACGAGAAAATAAATGTAGCACCTATTTTTCTTAAAGCTGAAAAATCTTTATTTGTCTGAGTATTGTATAGTATATAATCTTCTATTTGTTCTTTAAACTCGTTTTGATCTATTTTAGTACCATCTATAAATAGGTATGTATAATTGTACTTTATGGTTTTGGGTAGGATCTCCTCACACGAGTCGAGACGAATAGTCTGATCTATTTGTATCGGACATCGACTGTTTAAATCTCTGGCAATATGTGCTATGTCTTTATGCATAATTTTTTTATCCGAATAGGTATTGGGATACTTTGTTTAATGACAAAAATAATAAAAAAGCAACTACATTGTGTAGATGCTATGTTTACGGATTAATTTTCTCCTCTATTTTACAAATATATTCATTATTTTGAATGGTAAAGAATTTTATATCATGTTGTAGTCATAATATCTCAATATAATACCTTAACCAGCTATTAATAGGTCATAAGAAAAGCGACCTGAATTTCAGATCGCTTTGGTATATTATTACAACTAGTTTTCTTAAAACGTATTGGTTATGGGCTGTGTGGGTATGTCTTCTACGGTAGACAAAGAGTGTGGCTTTACATGCTCTATAACAATGGGTTCGGAGCTTATATTGGGTACGGTTACGGATGGTTTTTTGTTTTGTGTATTGTTAACCAACAGGTTATCGATAGAGATGCTGTTACCTTTAATTCGTCCACCTTTCACCCACGTGCGTTTATAGTATCCCTCGCTTAGGTTACTAATCATTACACCTCTTGATGATGAGGCGTGTACAAAATGTTTATTGCCTAAATATACGCCAACGTGATTGATTCCTTTGCCTCGGCGAGAGGTTGCAAAAAACACAAGATCACCAGGTTTCAGTTCTTCCTTCTTCAGATCCTTCACATCATTCGATATATCTCTGCTTCTACGTTGCAATTTTATGCCAAACACGTTTTTGTAAATAACGCCCGTCAGTCCAGAGCAATCCATCCCTTTGTGGCTTGTACCACCCCTTCTGTATGGAGTTTTAAGCCACTCTAAAGCTTCGGTATATAGCGATGCCAATGTTTCATTGTTTTTTGCAGATATACCTGTTTTTTGTTCTACAACTTGTATTTTGGATGATTCTGATTCTTTGACATGTTCTTTTTCAGAAGCATTTAGAGAGAGACTAAGCGATAAAAAGCCAAAACCGAAGAGTATCGTTTTAATAGTGAAGTTATTAAATATCATAAATGTTATTTTATACAAAGAGAGCAAAGGTAATTATACCATTTGATATTGGCAAATTATGGCGTGTTTTTGTCTATAACTGTAGGTTCTTTTTTATATAGATGTCCGTTTACTTAAATATTTGTTCTTTTTTTTTTTTGAAAGTTTAAGATAGTCGAGCAACAATAACCGCTACTTTGGTCTTGTTAGCATGCAAATATTTATATCTTTATCCACATTAATAACGGGTAGAGAATAATCAGATTAAAATAAATTTACGATGATGAAGCAATTTTTTAGGTTGATTTTTTTAGCAACGATTTTAGTGTCTTGCGGTTCGGTGCGAACAATGGATGTAGAGAAGTTGAAAATGGGTATGTCTGCAAATGATGTAGAGGACAGATATGGCAAACCCAGTCGGGTGGTGTATGGTAAAAAAGAAAATGGTGTACCCGAACAGGGTTTAGAGTATAAAGACAAGAGTGGAAATTATTATACTTTGGTGTTTCAAAACAAAAAGTTGGCAAGGTATGAGCTAGTTAGGGGTCGAAGACCTGCTGGAGATATGCATGGACACAGGAAATAAATGTTAAAAAACACGATAACAAAGGTCTGTTCATTAAACTATTTGTTGTTTTGGTGTTCTATATTATAGATCACAGAGGTTATATCTATTTAAAAATAAGGTAAAATGAAAAAGATATTGATGATACTGACTTTAACCCTAGCTCTGTATGCTTGTGGTACGCAGCGATATGCTGATAATATGGAGCGTTTAACTGTGGGCATGAGCAAGCAAGATGTATCTTATCTGCTAGGAAGACCCGAGCGTGTGCTGGCTGTAAATAATACCCGCCAAGGCATTCAAGAGGTGTTGGAATACCGCAGTTCGTATGGCGAGTATTATGCTCTTGAATTTTGGGACAATTATTTGGTGAGTTCTCAGTATTTGAGTGACGAGGCACCTTATTATCCAGCTTTAGCACCTCCTCCTGTACGTCCACCGTATGGAGGTTCTATTGTCATTATTGGTAACAGACCGCACCGTCCCAATAGACCTTCGCAACCCAATAAGCCGAATCGTCCGAACAGACCTACACCCGATCGTCCTTCTAGCACCAGACCTCAAAGACCCGATGCGGGTGGTAGTGGTATGACCCGTCCTACACCACCTTCGTCTAACAAGCCTCAACCGTCTGTGCCCGATCGTCCTACTAACACCAGACCTCAGCGTCCAGAGGTTGGTGGTAATAGTATCACTCGTCCTACACCCGCACCTCCTGCACCATCAAAACCTGATGTAGGAAGCTCTCGCCCATCGTCATCTCGTCCATCAGCAGTACCAAGAGAGGTTAATACGTCGGACCATTCAAGTACAACTGGTGCAAATCGTTCATCCAACGGTTCGTCTACCACATCAAGAAGCGAGTCTGTAAAAACAACAGAATCGCAATCGTCTGGTAGATCTTCGTCTGGCAGGTAAAATGATATTACGAAAGCTTACATAAAAACATTCGGGAGACAATCGCATTAGACTGTCTCCCGAATGTTTTATAACCTATTATTGTTATTGATCTATTTTTAGTGTCCACGCCGATCGGCAAGGTATTTCAGTAAATTTGATAGAAGTTAGATCAATTATCAATTGTCCATTTTCGTACTTCCAGGGCAAGTACCCCTCACGCCCTAGTAGGCTTATCTTTGCATTATCGCTCGGTTTGTCGATAGTCAAGATGCAGGTATCATCTTGCCATTCCAGCAATATTGCGTATATGTTGTTGTTGTTTTGGGTATATGCAATGTAGTTTTTCATCGATCCATATTTAGCATGCACACCATGAGGGGCGTTGCTGCCGTTGCTTAGGTAAAATGCCGATGCAGGAATCGCCTCTTCCTGTTGATATTTTGATGCCCATTTTACTTCAATAGAAGCGTTTTGTACATCCTCGAAATATTCGACCTTGATAGGGTATTTCTCATTCCTTTTCAGCTTTATTTTACTGGTGTACGATTGGCTTGTTTGAGCACCCTGTACAAAGCCATCCTGTGTTTGCTCTTGCTTGCTCCACCGATCTATAATCAGTATGTTGTTTATCCATACCCTTACACCATCGTCAGCCTTGGCAGTAAAAGTATACTCCTCGCTATATTGGGGTGCTATATACCCGCTCCATTCGGCAGTAAAATGGTCTACACGTATACGAGGGTCTGGCGAGTTACGTACCCAGTTGAAGTTGATCGCCGAATCGGTTCGGGTGATGTAAATTTGTTTTTCTTCCGTTTGTTTCTTGTAAGCCCTTGTTTCGTAGATGGCTTCGCCATTCACTCTCAGCCAATCGCCCAGTTGCAATAACCGTTCTTGTTGCAAAAGAGGTATTTGCCCATCTCCAGCAGGTCCTACATTGAGGGTAAGCCCGCCGCCGTTGGCTACCAATGTAGCAAAATGATGAATCAATTGGTCTTCGGTGAGGTAGTTTTCGAGCGGTTCGTTTCGGTTCAATCCAAACGATCGTCCTACACCTCTTACCTCTGCCCAAGGACGATCAGTGAGGGTGATGCCTGCACTGTATTCGGGTGTTTTGAATCCATAGTCAGCGCCGCTACCCCATCTGTCGTTTACAATGGCTTCGGGTCCTACGAGGTTATAATACCAGGCAATCAGCTCACGTGCATGCCACTGTTCGGCAGTATTCCACCATTCGCCATCCGTAAAAATAAGGGATGGTCTGTATTTCGATACCAGTTCTTTAAACTGGGGTATCATATGTTTGTTGACGTATGTGCCTACAGAGTCGTTTGGGCTTATTTCCCAATAGTGTAGGGGGTTAGACCATTCGGGCAATGAATAATAAAGTCCCATTTTGAGTGGGCTTTTTCGTACAGCAGTCGTTAACTCACCCACAATGTCTCGTTTAGGACCTGTTTGTACCGAGTTCCAGTTGGGGGCATATTTACTATCCCAAAGTGCATAACCGTCGTGGTGCTTAGATACCAACACCACGTATTTTGCTCCCGATCGGGTAAAGATGTCTACCCATTCGTTGGGGTCGAAAAGTTCTGCTCTAAACAGACTGCGAAAATCTTCGTATTTAAAGTCTTTACCATATACATTTTTGGCAAAATCAACCGCTTTAGAGTTGCCGTCTCGCCAGCCTTTGTATGCCCATTCTGCATATCCTTCTTTCTTTGTCCATGCAGGTACTGAGTATAGCCCCCAATGGATAAAGATACCAAGCTTAGCATTGTTAAACCATTCGGGATAGCCTCTTTCCTCAATCGACTGCCAAGTAGGTTCTACTGTTTTGTGTTGACTAAAGAGGGTGTTGATGGAAACGAATAGACAGAGCGGTATTAAATAAAGTTTTCTCATAGCGTAAGTAATTAGATATATTTTAACATTGTAAATCAAAGATACCCAAAAAAGTAAAACAAAGCTTGGTTTCGATGCAATATACATATATTTGTAATTATCCTAAAAAAAAGATCTAGTATGCCAAGTGTTTTAATTATGATAATTGGTGTTTTCGCCAATTTGGTAGCAGGTAATTCTGTCTTGTTTTTCGGTACATCAGATATTCAATCTGTAAACTATGATTTAATGGCTGGTATGTCAATGGCATGTATCTATTGTTACCTATTTGTGTTTAAAAACCTCTGTCTAAAAACCAAATCCCTCCCTTATTTATTACTTATTTCAGTGCTTACCTGTTTTGCTATCGTATGGTTGGGTTGTATTATCGCTTCGGTATTTACAGCAATACGGCTCGAAGATCAGTTTCTGTTAGGTGTATTCAAAGGTATAGCTACTGGTTTTTTCTTAGGGATAGTTGGTAACTTAGGTATGATTGGTATTACCGTACCTCTGGGGCTGTTAAATGTATTTTGGTTTAAAATATACAGAGATCGCTTGTTGAGCGATGATATATAGACACGAGGTTAGGCAATACCTCTTTGCAAGTATTGTTGTTTACCGTTCTTATTCCTGCACGTATTGCCCTATGGGTTTTGGAAAGTAAATCGGACGAATAGCGTGTAGGCTCTAATACTCAAATTTACCAAACTCACTTTCTATACACAGCCCTGTTGTATCAGATGCTTCTACATACCCTACTATTTGAGCATCAATATGAAACGATTTAGATATGTTGATAATCTGTTCTGCATATTCGGGCGATACGTATACCTCCATGCGATGTCCCATGTTAAATACTTTGTACATCTCTTTCCAGTCTGTACCCGATTGCTCTTGAATCAGTTTAAACAAGGGAGGGATGGGAAACATATTGTTTTTGACTATTTTCACCTTGTCCACAAAATGCAATACTTTGGTTTGAGCTCCGCCCGAACAGTGCACCATGCCGTGTATCTGAGGGCGTAACTGTTCCAATATTTGCTTTATCACAGGGGCATAGGTTCGGGTAGGGGATAGTACTAGCTTGCCAGCATCGAGCGATACGCCTTCTATTGCATCTGTTAATTTTTTAGAGCCTGAATAGGCTAGGTGTGCAGGTATAGAGGCATCGTAACTTTCTGGATATTTAGCAGCCAAATAGTTTGCAAACACATCGTGCCTAGCCGATGTTAAACCGTTGCTCCCCATGCCCCCGTTATATCCTTTTTCGTAAGTGGCACAACCTGATGATGATAGCCCTACAATAACATCTCCAGCCTGTATCGTGTCGTTCGATATAACGTCCGATCGCTTCATCCGACAGGTAACCGTGCTGTCAACAATAATGGTACGTACAAGGTCGCCCACATCGGCAGTTTCACCCCCTGTGGGGTAGATGTTTACACCCAAATTGGACAGTTCTTGGCACAAATCGTTTGTTGCATTTATAATAGCCGAAATCACCTCGCCAGTTACCAACAGTTTGTTTCGCCCAATGGTCGATGATAGTAAAATATTGTCTGTAGCACCCACACAAAGTAGGTCGTCAATATTCATAATCAAGGCATCTTGTGCAATCCCTTTCCATACTGACAGGTCGCCCGTCTCTTTCCAGTACATATAGGCTAATGACGATTTTGTGCCTGCACCATCGGCGTGCATTATATTGCAATAGTTGGGGTCTCCACCCAGTATGTCGGGTATTATTTTACAAAATGCTTTAGGGCATAAGCCTTTGTCTATGTTTTTTATAGCATTATGAACATCTTCTTTAGATGCCGATACGCCTCGCTGATTGTATCTTTGGTCACTCATCTTAGGGTTGGGTGATAAAAGTGTTATATTTAGATTATTTTGATTTGCAAATGTAGCAAAAATAAGTAGTCACCATGGCATTAAAATAGCTATATTTGGATTATCTGATACGAGCCCCAATTTTAGTAAATATTTATAGAGTTTACCATCAATATACAATAATTTATTACCTTTGTAGTCCAAAATATTTTCAGAAATGATTAATCGTGTTCTTATACGTATTAGGGTTATACAAGTTTTGTATTCCACTTATCTCAACCAGAGTGGAGACCTCAAAAAAGCAGAAAATGAATTGATATTCAGTTGTCAGAAATCGTACGATTTATATCATTACCTCTTATTACTTATTATCGAGCTTACTGATAATCACGCCAGACGCACCGAAATGCGTAAGGGTAAGTTGCTTCCCACAAGCGAGGATTTGAATCCGAGCATGAGGTTAGTTAATAATCTGTTTGTTAAACAGTTGCGTGAAAACGAAGCTCTTAATAAGTATCTATTAGATAGACCCATGTCGTGGGATGAGCATGATAATTATCTAAAAACATTATTGTCTGATATTTTAGCTTCAGATGTTTACAAAGAGTATTTGTTGGTTGAAGATCGAAATTATGATACCGACCGTGAGTTTTGGCGTAAAATATTCAAATCATATGTGTACACAGATGCCGATTTGGATGAAATTCTAGAAAACGAAAGTGTTTTTTGGAATGATGACATCGAAATTATCGAATCGTTTGTAGTTAAAACGATCAAAAAATTTGATCCAGAAAAGGGTGCTAAACAGCAATTATTGCCCATGTTTAAAGACGAAGACGATCGTCAGTTTGCGATAAAGCTCTTGAGAGAGACCATGTTTAACGTAAAAACGGCTCGTGATCTGATCGATAAATATGCTAAAAACTGGGAGACGGAGCGTATTGCATTTATGGATATGATTATTATGCAAACGGCTATTGCCGAATTATTGGCTTTTCCGTCAGTGCCTATCAACGTAACGATGAACGAGTACATAAACATTGCTAAAGCGTATAGTACTGAAAAAAGCTCGTCGTTTATCAATGGTATCTTAGATGCTGTAATTGTAGAGCTGAAGGCGGAAAACAAATTATTGAAACTATAGAATGCGATTGACATCTCATTTAGATACATCCGTTCATTTTTATTTTTTATAAAAAAAAGTATCTTTGTAAAAATGAATGTTTAACCGAAAAATAAATAAATAAACAAGCTTATGAATTCGTTATTTATATTTTTACAAGCAGCCGGTGGTGCTAATAACACCATGATGACTATGTTGATGTTTGGTGGTATCATTGTTGTATTCTACTTCTTTATGATACGTCCACAACAAAAAAAGCAAAAAGAGCTACAAACTGCTCGTGAAGCAATGAAAGTTGGCGATAAAGTAATCACTGCTGGAGGTGTACATGGCAAGATCAAAGATGTAGGAGAGACCTATTTGATTGTAGAAATAGCTGAAAACGTAAGAATAAAAATAGACAAATCATCTGTTTTTGCATTGTCAGATAACAGTACTGATGCCGCTAAATAATATAGACAGTATAATGATATAATATAGGTGCATGAACCTTGATATGGATAAAACAATAAGAAGAGTCAGAATATTTCTACGAAAAATATCATGGAAAAGATTTCTGACTTTTTCGTTTTTTGTATTCATTGCTACCATACTCTGGTTTATGCAAATTTATAATCAATCTTTCGAGACCAATATTGTTATTCCTATCAAGTATACGTCTGTACCCGATAGTGTAGTATTTAGAGATACACTCCCTTCGCAAGTTGAGGTAAGAGTTAGAGACACAGGTTACAGAATGTTTAAGTACTATTTTTCTAAACGCGATACAGTCTATATCGATATATCATCGGTGATGAATGACAACAAAAGCAATTTTGTAGTATTGAACGACAAGGGTTTGGAGTCGTATATTAGACGAGTACTACCCGAGGCAGCACTCATTGTCAGATTCGATTTGCCAAGTATCTCGTTTCACTATTCCTCACTCAAAAGCCGTGTTATACCCATTGTTTTTGATGGGCAGATCAATTTATCACCCGGTTACTTTCTCAATGGAGATATTCGCCTAGTACCCGATAGCGTGGTTGCATACGGAGCTTCGTCCGATTTAGATAAATTAACTTATGCCTATACCACCAACAATGCAGTAGCCGGTTTAGAGGCAGATAGCCGCTTGGTATTTGAATTACAGCAAAACAAAAAGGTGAAGCTTGTACCCAACAAAATTAATGTATATGTACCCGTAGAGGCATATACCCAAAAAAAGGTTGACGTATTGGTCGATTGCTTAAATTTGCCAGATAACCTGTCTATCAAGTTTTTTCCATCCCGAGTGATGTTGTCTTTTTTTGTAGGAGTATCCAAATCAGACTCCATTGATGTAAACGACTTTTCGGTCAGTGTTGACTATAATGGCTTGAAGGAGTCGAGATCAGCATCCGTACCTGTGCGTATAACAAGCAGTCCGCAATATGCGCGAAATTTGACAATAGACCCGCCTAATGTGGAGTTTATTTTTGAATACAAAGATAACTAGACCCATGATAAGTATTGGTATAACAGGCGGTATTGGTAGTGGAAAATCTACAATAAGTAATTTATTTAAGTTGTTAGCAATCCCTGTTTACATTGCAGATATAGAGAGTAAAAGATTAACAGAGTCTTCGCCTCAGATCAAGGCTAAACTAATAGCGGCTTTTGGTGCAGACCTGTACCAAGGAGGTAAGTTGAACAAGGCTTTATTGGCATCTTATATATTTAATGATGCCCATAAGTTAGCGATAGCCAATTCGATAATACACCCCGAAGTAGATCGGGATGTCGAACAATGGTTGCACCACCAGCAGCACCATGCTTTGGTTGCCATAGAATCAGCAATATTGTATGAGTCTACGATGGATCGATATACAGATCGCGTATTAGTCGTATATACACCTGTCGAACAACGAATACAGCGAGTAATAGATAGAGATTGTACCACACGTGAGAAGGTAATTGAACGTATGAATATGCAATTATCAGACGAAGAGAAAATGAAGCGTGCTCAAGATATAATTTATAATGATGAGACACAATCGCTCATTGATCAAACACTAAAAATAGTAACAAGGTATGCTAGATGACGATACATATAAAGATGTTTTTGAAGCCAACAAAAGATGGGTAGCAGAGAAAAATGCTACAGATCCCGATTTTTTCAAACAGTTGGCAAGTGAGCAAAATCCCGATTTCTTATACATTGGTTGCTCCGATAGTAGGGTGCATGCCAATGAAATAATGGGGCTAAAACCAGGGCAGGTATTTGTACATCGAAACATAGCTAATATGGTTATTAATACCGACTTAAATGTGTTGTCGGTGATTAATTATGGCGTTGTCAACCTCAATGTAAAGTACATTATTGTTTGTGGGCATTACAACTGTGGCGGTATAAAAGCGGCTATCGATTTTAAAGATACAGGGCTGATTAGTCCCTGGTTACGTAGCATACGTGATGTGTATCGCTTACATGCCGATGAGTTGAATGCGATTACCGACGAAACACTTCGTTTTAGACGATTTGTTGAACTGAATATCTACGAGCAATGTATCAATGTAATCAAGATACGTGAAGTCAGAGAATCGTTTAAACGTACAGGCTACCCTAAAGTTGCTGGATGGGTATATGATATTGATTGTGGAGCTTTGATCGATATGGAAATTGATTTGAAAAAAGAGTTTGAGCGGATTCATGATCTATTTCGAACAACCTAATTGTATTATAACATCTAAAGTTCATGAAATATCTATTATACACAATACAACTTGTAAGTTTGGTCTTGGTGCTTGCATCTTGTAACCCTAAAGCATCACAAGATCAAAAAACGCTGTCGGTTTCGATCGATCCACAAAAATATTTATTAGAGGCAATTGCAGGCAATAAGTTTGCGATAAATACAGCCATCCCTGCAGGATCAGATCCCGAATCGTACGACCCTTCGCCCTCTCAGATGGTGAATATAGGTAAAAGCAAGATTTACTTTAAGGTCGGTAATATGGGCTTTGAAGGTACTTGGTTGCAGAACATACATGTCAATAATCCTGAAATGAAAATTGTAGATTGTTCATTTCAAATCCCTTTGGTACACGATGATAAACATGGTGGTGTAGACCCTCATATTTGGAGTTCGCCTAAGTTAGTGTCTATTATATCTAAAAACATGTATAACGCTTTGCTCGAATACGACCCTAAGAATCAAGAATATTATATGCAACGGTATATAGATTTGGATCGGTCTATTCAAAAAACAGACAGTATTATACGTTCTTATTTAGATCAGTCTACCACCAAATCATTCGTTATTTACCACCCAGCGTTGAGCTATTTTGCCAATGAATATGGTCTAAAACAGTATACGATAGAAGTGGATGGTAAACATCCCAGTCCACAGCAATTGGTAGAGCTTATCAAGCAAGCTAAAGCCGACAGCGTAAAGGTTGTGTTCTTGCAAGAAGAATATGACAAAAAGAATGCCGAAACTATAGCTAACGAATTGGATGCTGCTATTGTGCGTATCAATCCGTTGTCGTATCAGTGGGACGAGGAGCTGATAAAAATAGCCAAAGCTATTGCCAATAAGTATGACAAATAAGATACTTGAACTAAAGGATATAAGTGTGGGGTATGAGCGTGATAAGCTCGTACTTCAAAATGTTGCATTGGAAGTACAACAACACGATTTTTTAGGAATAATAGGACCGAATGGAGGGGGTAAAACAACATTACTAAAAACAATACTAGGCTTGATAAAACCCAGTGCCGGTTCGGTATTGTTATATTCAAACAACAAATTGGTCGATAGAATCAATATTGGCTATTTACCTCAAATAAACCAAATAGACAAAAAATTTCCGATTTCGGTATTCGATGTCATCCTTTCAGGTTTACGAGTACAGCGCAAGCTGTTTGGCTATTATTCGCAAGAGCAAAAGCAGAAAGCCGAGGCTACTGTGGTGCGTATGGGACTAGAGTCGTTTATCGATAAGCCCATCGGTAACCTGTCGGGGGGCCAATTACAACGAGCTTTGTTGGGGCGAGCCATTGTTGATGATCCCGATTTGCTTATATTAGATGAGCCTAGCTCGTACGTAGACAAGCGTTTTGAGACCGATTTTTATAAAATACTTGAACAAATAAACCAAAAAACAGCAATAATATTAGTCTCGCATGATGTGGGTACAGTAATTTCTTTAGTTAAAAACATTGCATGCGTAAACGAAGGTCTCCATTACCATTCGGGGGCTAATGTAAGTAGCCAGTGGTTAGAACAGACCTATACATCTTGCCCTATCGAAATAGTGGGGCATGGCGATTTTCCGCATCGTGTGCTAGAGAAACATGAGGGTTGTGATTGTTGCAACACATCAGAATAACCTTGAAAAGAGAGATTAAGCAAAACAAAATTTCACGAATTTTGTTTTTATTTATATCAGATAAACAAATTACTACTTAAAAGATAGATATGAGAATCATTTATTTATGTCTCGCTTCCGCATTACTATTGTTGTCAGGATGTGGCAGTGTTCCTGTAACAGGACGCAAGCAAATGTTGTTAGTTTCCGATCAAGAGGTGTTAACTTTAAGTTTGCAAGAGTATGGTGAGTTTATGAAAACAGCACCTAAATCGACAAATAAAGCAAATACGGCTCTTGTTCAGAAAGTAGGACGTAATATAGCCAATGCTGTTGAGAGTTATCTTAAAGCCAATGGAATGCAAGATTTGGTGTCAGAGTATGCGTGGGAGTTTAATTTAGTTAAAAGTGCCGATGTAAATGCTTTCTGTATGCCAGGCGGAAAAATTGTGGTATATGAAGGTATACTTCCTGTAACGCAAGACGAAACAGGGCTTGCCGTAGTACTCGGACATGAGGTGGCACATGCTGTGGCAAAACATGCCAATGAGCGTATGAGCCAGCAAGTATTGCAACAGTATGGCAGTGGTGCGTTGGGTATGGTGCTAGATGGTAAGTCGGCAGCTGTTCAAACTATTGCATCCTCTGTTTATGGGCTCGGTACACAATATGGTATGATGCTTCCGTATTCTCGTAAACAAGAGTTAGAGGCAGATAAACTCGGTCTTATCTTTATGTCGATGGCAGATTATAATCCGCAAATGGCAGAAGGATTTTGGGTAAGAATGTCTCAGAAATCGGGAGGAGCAGGTGTAGCCGAATTTATGAGTACACACCCTTCGGATGATACACGTATTCAGAAAATTAGAGAAAGCTTGCCCGATGCCATGAAATACTATAAAGGAGGGTCGAGTGCCAAATCGGCAAAGACATCTGAGAAATGGTCTTTCTAATAGGCTATCGATTAAATAATGAAGTAAACAACGCTCACATCTATCGTGAGCGTTGTTTTTGTTTACAGACTTTATTTCTCAGCAAGGGCTTTCTGATAAGCTTTGTAATAGTTGGTAGATATAAAAGGTTCTTTGATAAACGAATTATCTTGTAACTCCAACATTTGAAATAAATCATCGCCAATGAACCATGGATAAAATCCAATGTCATTTTTTATTCTGAATAGCAATTCGTTATTGGGTGTCTGCTCTATCCCATTCAGAAAGATAAGGTTGGCATATTTCCCACCAATGCTAAGCGTATCCTGCATCTTATCCGTATAGTTTATCAGCAGTTGGATACGTGTATCCATTTCTTTAGAGGGCGATGCAGGTTGTAACCCTTTTATAAGTGCATCAAGTTTATTGATCTTTGCCGAATCTGTTAGTACCATATCCAATACACCCTTGTGTGAGCCGTTGAACGAGGGGGTGTCTTTTGTTAGATTTGTAGCATCAATAACCTTGCTACTATCCAGTATGTAATTGTAATATAGAGCAGTAATATTTGCTATCTTTCGGTTTTCAAACTGTTTGCTGATAGGTGAAGTGTTTTCTACAGACGGATCAGCTTTTTTGTTTGTTGAGTTTTTACAAGCTAGTAAAGTAACTACTAACAGTAAATAGAGTATCGTAAATTTAGTTTTAGGCATGAGGGAATTCATTTTTTATGCAAATATATAACTATATTTGGTTGGCTATAAATATCCATGAGATGAAGAATCGTTTAATACTCTTATCTATTTTACTATTACCAATAGTTACTGCATGTAACACTGAGGATACCCCGTATACTTACCTGAGCCAGTCCAATGCTCAATCAGATAGAGTAGACTTGAGATTAACCATTTCAGACACAGTAACTATGCCAGTGCAAAGTTTATCTTTACAAGCACGAGAGTTGTATGTGGACTGGGGCGATGGCTCAAAAGGCGAAGAGTATGTTGCTAAACCAAACGAAGCTACAGTTGGTGAAGTTACACACAGATATTTACGATCAGGTAACTACGGAGTTGTCGTTAAAAGTGTTGGTGTAGAGCAAATTATATTACCTCAATCAACAGGAATGTTGTTTAGTAGTTTGAAGCTAACCAATTGTCAAAAGCTGAAAAAGCTATATTGTCAAAATCATCCTATACCAGCATTAGATTTTAGTAAAAGTACACAGCTAGAAGAACTTGTCTGTGGTTATGAACAGGGAGTACAAAAGATATCAGCACTATCTCAGGTGAGGAAGTTACGCATATTATCGATTGGCGGAAAAATAGATCAAATCAGTTTGGATATAAGGGCACACGACTCGTTGCGATCCGTTGTATTAGCTAAAAGCAATGTGTTGACAATTCAAATAAATGATTTGAAGTATCTGTCCGAAATACGAATTGATGGCTGTGATAGTATATCTACAATTGATATAACGAACAATATTCGTATCAATCGAGTTCAACTTACCAACAACATGTCGTTAGAAGCCAGTATGCTCAATCATGTGTTTCAGTCTTTACCTGTATCAAGAGGTGGCGAAAATTTTATTGTGCTCAAAGGGAATAAAGGAGATGCTACCTGCGATCGATCGATTGCTACGAGTAAAGGGTGGATTTTTAAAGATGCTTTCTGATAAATATATTGATATGCTTGATTACAAACTTTTCTTTACTCTCAAAAACGAGACTTGGCAACAGGCTCTTGATCGATATATTATGTTTTGTGAGGCAGATATGAAAGATTATTTCTTGACCAAAACATATGCGTATCGCTTTGCCGATAACAAAGCGTACACCTTGCATACCCCTCAAGCAATAGAACCTCAATCGATAGACTTGTTTACGGCTAATTGGGGTATTGAAGTGCCTCGTCAGTTGACGGATCTGTTGTGTACATATGGAGCTATGTGTATAGGAGATGGCTTGTTGACGCTTTTTGATGACAAAGAACAATCATCCCCCATACTTAGCCTGTCGCAGGTGTTAGATAAATACGGGTACTCCGATTTTATACAGCAGATACGCCCTGGGATATTGAAATCAGTATCGGGGTTTTACTTCTTCTTTGGCGTTATCTTTGCACAATCAGACGAGATGGCTTTTTTGTATTTTAGTAAGGCTGGACATTTTGGCAAAATGCTTTTTTCGAAGGTCAACCAAGACTTGGTTCTTAACAAAATACTACCTGCGATGTTTAATGGTAGCATCGACAAATATACGCTCGATACCTTGATTAGTAGTCTTATTGACCGAGTGATAATTAATGCCTTAACTGTTAGAGGATACCTTGCTTGACGCCTGCCTGATGGGTGCAAATGGGGGTGTTCTAGAATGCTTTTTTTGATAAAAAAATAATAATATTTAAAGATCAATATCAAGACTAACTTAGTTATCTTTGCTTAGTATTTTGCAGGTTATAAAACAACCTTTTTTACATAAAATTAATTAAGCACATAGGTGCTAGGTGAAGGTATGAGGTGTGTATTTTTTGTAGTAGTTGTAACAACTTCTTTTTTGATAAGTTGTGGCGATTTGTCTAAAAAATCGGAAAAAGAATCAAGGGCTTCAAACGAGCAACATTTGGTGTCGGCAGATACAGCTTTAACTGTGGCTGTGGATGAGAACTTGGTGCTTCAGCTTCTGAAAAAGAATGAGTTGACAGAGCATGATCTGTATACCGATTTGGATGGAGGCTCGCAGTTATCCGACTATTTTTTGATAGAATTGATCGATAAGGAAACGTTTAATAAAAACAAGTCAACAGCAGTTAATTTATTAGTCGTAGATACTACCACTATTCGTAAAGAAAAAGGGGTTTTGACTTTGCCTTGCCTCAAGAAAGAAGTTCACTTTGTAGATAATTTGACAAGTACCGACAATCACAAAGAGTATAGCTATGTAGGGCAAATAGATAATCTGAATGTATACCTATTGTCTGGCATTTACTGGGAAGACTGGGATTACTTTTTTGTTGATAAAACAACAGGGAAGGTTGTTCATAAGTTTCTGGGAGAACCCTATTTATCACCCGATTCTAAATATATTGTAAGCCTTGACGTTGATACTTTCGAAGGCGTGGCTTATATCGACCTCTATCAAGTAGGTAATATGAGACGGATTGATTCAGTTGTTAGCCTGTATGTTAAAAAATGGGTACCAGTGGCTACCACCGAAAAGATGTATTGGGGCAATGATAATTATTTGTATGTTGCGGTTTTGCATAGCAAAGATTTTTGGGCAGCAGAAGGTAATTATGCAGGGTTGGATCAGTATATACGTTTAAAACCAGTGGCTTAGAGTCTGTATTCGCCAGATATAATTGATTGTAGTAGTGTTTCGATATTTTTGTTTAACACAGGGTGCTTCAGCAAAGGAGCTATTTCGACCAAAGGACTTAGTACAAATAATCGCTCATGTAAACGAGGGTGTGGAATGTGCAGACTAGTTAGCTCAATAACCAGTTGATCGTAAAACAGTATATCAATATCCATCAGCCGATCGCTATAATTGAGGTCAACCGATTTTGTTTTTCTACCCAACAACACTTCTATAGCTTGTGTTTTTGCCAAAACATCTAAAGGGCTTAACGTTGTTTGTACATGGCATGCTGCATTAATAAACGAATTGTCGGAATCAAAACCTAAAGCTTGGGTTTCGTGTAGCGAAGATGCACACACCACCTTGCCTATCATGTTTTCGATATGCTGTATAGCCAGTTCTATATTTGCTTGCTTGTAGCCTAAGTTACTGCCCAAACTCAAGTATACATCGTGCATTTGCTTTTTGTTTTCTATCATTAGCACAAATTAAGTGTACAAATATAGACAAATGAATCAGAATAGGCATTACAACTACTGTTACACCTTTATCTTAGAGGTAAACAACCTTTAAACCAATCTGTTTTTTGTGCCTAAATTATGCGGTAACAAAAATAATGCGTAAGTTTACGGTGAGAGATAACGATACAAGAGTGGTTTTGTATATAAGTCAATCTAACAAATAGTTAAGAGTATGAAAAAAATACTTTATTCGCTAGCTATCTTAGCACTTGCAGTCGTATTTATGTCATGTGGTAAAGATGATAATCACGATATAGTAAGTACAGGACATAGTATTGAAGACCGTGCTAGGTCTCTCGGCTTTTCAGATGCCAATGCTTATACGGCAAGTGTAGCACAACAATGTGCTATAGGGAATCATGAAAATTGCGATATTCTAAACAACGGTATACATCAGGTATGCGGTAACGCAGAGCATTTGGGAAACAAACACGATGGAACCCATCACAATGGGATGAATCATGGAGCGGACGATGCTCTAAATTGTACTGACACAAGCCATAATCATGGAGGGGGTAACAAAGGTTGCAATCAGAATGGCGTACATCATAATTAATAATTTGATGTAAGAGTTTTCGAAGAAGATATGCCAAAAGTATGCGTTTACATACTTTTGGCATATCTTTTTTGGTTCATTATTAAGTGAGCCTGTTTTAAATTTATTATTATTCATCTTCTAGCTATTTTAGGTAAAGGTCTAAAATACGCTCTAAGTAACGTAACAACATATAAGGCATGAGATTAGACAAAAAGGATATGGCAGAGCATATCAAAGATACGATGATAGACGTAATGCAAATGAAATTTGTAGAGACTGACGAGCCTACGGTAGAGGTACTGATGCCCGTGGAGAAGTTTAACAGTCAAACAATGGGTGTGCTACATGGTGGTGCCACAATTGCTTTGGCAGAGACTGCTGCGGGTTTAGGATCTAATCTGTCAACACCCGAAGATGTGGAATGTTACGGACTTCAGATCAGTGCAAGTCATATTTCTTCGGCAAAGATTGGAGATACTGTACGGGCAATTGCTACCCCCCTCCACTTGGGGCGTACCACCCATGTGTGGGATGTGACGGTAACCTCTGTTAACACAGGGCGTTTGATTTCTACAGTGCGGGTTACTAACTTTGCTAAGGTTAAGAAACCACAATAATATAAACCAACAAGGGGAGATACAAGGCTATTCAGTAGCATTCCTCCCCCCTGTTGTAGTGTATCCATTGATCGTTTTAACCCCTCACTATTTCTTGTTTGTCCTTGTCCCAATACATGGTGCGTCCTTCAAGGTAGGCACGTGTACCCATGTGGGCAGTAATGGCTTCTTCAAATGCCGCATCAATATCGCACGAAGGTTTTAAATTGCGATTGCGTATACATTCGAGCCATTCGCGCATGTGCAAAAATGTAGTGTTGTATTTTTTACCTCCTAGGTATGAGTAGAGTAAACCACGTTGTGCAAAATACAGCTCAGTAGCCGATGTTTTGCCATCTACATTGCTTTGCCCAGGCACATAAGTATAGAAAGGAACTTCGGGGTCTATAATGCCCTGTTCTATTTTTTCTTTATACAGAGTGGATGCACTGTCTACTTTTACACTCAAGGTATTGCCCACTTCCATCGACGCATCGTGTCCCATGATTACCTTCCCCCTCTTTCGGTTGCTGGATAAGGTTGCACTATATAGCATACTCATGTTTTTATCGGGAAACTCGAATGTGGTTTGCAAGGTATCGGGAACGGTTCTTCCATCTTTGAAAAAATATACACCTCCCGATGAGGTTGCCGAATGGGGTATCCCTACAGCCATAAGCTGGTTGATGGCATCATACTCGTGCGTAAGCAAATCTCCACTAAGCCCTGTACTGTAATCCCACCAACAACGCCAACGAAAAAAACGTTCGAGACTAAATTTATCTCTCGCATCGGGTCCCACATATTTGGTCAAGTTGTACTTCGACATATAGTCTAAATATTCTTTGATGCGATCCTCGTCCCCGTCAAACTGTTTCCAGTCTATTGTTTTTGGGTTAGCCGTAGGATCTATCTTATATACCCATGCCCCATTGGGGTCGTTTCGGTTTGTACATACTTCAATTAAGCTCACAGCACCTAGCAGTCCTTTGTCTAATATTTCCTTTGCTTTGTGATAACTGTCTACCTGCCTGCCCTGATGCCCTAGCTGAAACACAATGCCTGTTTGCTTTATAACTTCACGTACAGCATAGGTTTCGGGAACAGTCCACGACAGTGGTTTTTCTAAGTACACATGCTTTCCTGCTTTGGCAGCATCTATTGCCATTGTACTGTGCCAATGGTCGGGCGTGGCAATGATAACCGCATCTATGTCGTCCGCAGCCAGCATGTCTTTGTAGTATCTGTACCTTTTAGGTGCAGTACCCATGCTGCCGTTTACACCTTCTCTATATATATTTGCACCAGCCGCTATGCCCTGTTCGGCAAACGTGTCGAAGATATCGCACACACCTGTTAGTATTACATTCAGATTTTCTTGTTCTCTAAAATCTTGATAACGGGTGTCTTTGGTGTCTTTTTTATCTTTCTTCACCTTCTTGGTTGCGTCTATCCATTCTTGCAATAAGGTAGGCGTGGCAAAGCCAATTGCTTGTAACAATTGTTTGCCTCGTATACCACAACCTATAATGCCAAGACGTATTTGCTTTCCGTCCTGTTGTAGTGCAGGTATGGCGGGCTTATCGTTGCTGAGGCTAAATACATCGCCAATATCATTGAGAGCATTGGTGTACTTTTGTTTTTTATAAACCCCATATGCCATTGCTCCTAATACGGGTAGTGTAGCAAGGGTTTTGAGAGCATTGCGTCGCCCTTTGGATTCGGGCAATTGATTTTCCGAACTGGTTTGCTCTTCTCTATTCGTATTGTCAAGTGCCATAATTATCGTTGTTTTTTGCTTTTCATAAAAGGGTAAATATATCTGTCAAAACCGATCATGTATGATGTAGGGAAATGGAATAGAACGAGCAAAGCAAACGCTTCGATCATAGTTTTATCTACCCACAAGTATACACCTTCGGTAGGTAGCATGTACGTTGCTCCTATAAAGGGGGGATGAGACAGGTAATAGAATGTGAGGAAAATAACACCGCCAATGCTTGCCATGCTGGCAAAGCAGCCCAACATAAGACCGAGACCTACGGCAATGAGTCCATAAATATTGATGAAGTTAACTAAAGAGAGCATACTCGGATCTTCGGCAATGGCATGAAACATGTCAGACAAAAGTCCTTGCGAGTCTAAAAGATAAGGATAAGCACTCCACTTGGGATTTAAGAATTTAACCACACCTTCGTACAGAAAGTGCCAGCCTATCGCTAGTCGCAGAGCCACTAACCAACAGGTTTGTGTAATAGAATAGGTGTTTGTTTTTTTCATGTTAAAAGTTAAGATGTCAATATAATTTTAGACCGATCGCTTATCGATAGTTAGGCGATTGGAGCTTTTTTTTATACATAAAAGCCAGTATAATACCACTTACAGCACCCGATAGATGCCCTTCCCACGATACACGAGGGTCGCTCGGAAACACTCCGAAAACGAGTCCCGAATAAAGTACGATTACAAGAATGGATACGAGTATCAATTTCCAATTTTGGCTCAGTATTCCTCCAAATACAAGAAACGAAGCCAATCCGTATATAACACCACTAGCACCAATGTGCCATGATGAACGTCCGATAATCCAAGTGAGCAGACCTGTTAATAGCCAAATCAAGACTAAAAACAGCGTTGCTTTTCTTCTATAAAACAAGAATAATAAAAAGCTTAAGACAAAGAACGGAATGGTATTTGCCGCTAAATGTTTCAGATTGCCATGTATAAATGGTGCTGTTAAAATCCCCAACAATCCATCAGTTTGTCGTGGCAGTATGCCTAACGATGCCAGATCGAAACCAATAAATTGTATCACTTCGATACCCCAGAAGAGGGCTATAAATAAGAATGAGTACTTGAGAGGAGTAATTATTGGGTTCTTTTGAGTATACATCAAGGTATCTATTTTTTTAGCCTCGAATATACTATTTTTTTATTAATGATGGTTTGTCTATCGTCTTTTATTTAAATATAATCACGATTCGTTGTTTTTAGAGTATCTGGGTATAGTTTTTGTAGGTACTTGATCCGATTATGGATAATTGGAAAAAAACGTTTGGGATCATATGGTCAGGGCAACTTATTTCGTTGCTAACGAGTTCTATAGTGGGCTATGCAGTTGTGTATTGGCTGACGTTGCAAACGGGTTCTGCCGAGGTGCTGGCCTATGCGGTGATAGCTACATTGATGCCCCAATTGGTGTTGGGTTTGTTTACAGGAGTGTATATTGATCGGTGGAATCGGAAATCGGTGATGATTTTAGCCGATGTTTTTATAGCCGTTTGTACTGCCTTGCTTTGTGTTATCTTTTATATAGGCAATGTAGAAGTTTGGCAAATCTATCTACTATTATTATTACGCTCGCTAGGTAGTGCTTTTCATGCACCAGCCATGCAAGCAAGTATACCTTTGTTAGCTCCCGAGTCGCAGTTGATGCGTATTTCGGGTATCAATCAGATAATCTATTCCATCAGCAGTATTGCAGGTCCTGCATTAGCCGCCCTATTTATCAATATACTCGATATGACGTATGTTTTGATGTTCGATATTGTAGGTGCTGCATTTGCGTGTATCTCGTTGCTATTTGTAACTATACCCAAGCCAAAGAAAAAAGAGGATGCGAGCGAACCTAATTTTATGAAAGAGATAAAAGAAGGTGTACAAGCCATTTTTCATAATCGAGGCATGGGCTGGTTATTTCTGTGCGATGTAGGAGCCCTGTTTTTTATCATCCCCATTGCAGCTCTTTTTCCGTTGATGACTGTCGACCATTTTGGAGGCAATACCTATCAGATGAGTATTGTCGAAATTGTTTGGGGCGTAGGTATGCTGCTGGGTGGTGCATTCATTGGTCTCAACAAAATGAAATCCGTCAATAAGGTTATTCTTATAGCATTGGTGTGTATTGTAAATGGGTTAACCTTTCTGTTGGCAGGACTTTTACCCCCTTCGGGTTTTGTCATTTTTACCATTCTTACAGGCATGAGTGGTGTTGCAGCCGCCATTTGGAATAGCTCTTTTACGGTATTGATGCAAACCCGAATAGAGGCAGATAAGCTGGGGCGTGCATTTTCTACGTACGACAGTCTGATGCTGATGCCCTCTATACCAGGTCTTTTGGCTACTGGGTATGTTGCGGAAACCATTGGGCTTACCAATACCTTTGTATATGCAGGTATTGCGGTGTGTACTATTGGCATTATTATACTACTTATACCCTCGGTTGTAGCATTGGGCAAAGAACAGGAATAACAAAAGGGTTTTCTACATCTACGGACAACCCTTTACTTGTTTTTTTATGATACAGCTTTTATCAATTCAAGCCTTTCATCGATAGTTGAACACGTTTGCGAACGGTGTCAACCGTCATGATCTTAACTTGCACATACTGGTGGAGCGAGACAATCTCGGTAGGGTCTGATACAAAGCGATCTGCCAACTCAGAAATATGTACCAATCCGTTTTCTTTGATGCCCACATCTACAAAACAGCCAAAGTTGGTAACGTTGGTAACGATACCGGGTAGTACCATTCCCTCACGCAAGTCGGCAATTGTTTTTATGGTTGCATCAAATTCGAACGATTTAATTGCTTTACGAGGGTCTAAGCCCGGTTTGTCTAGCTCTAGCAAAATGTCGTTGAGTGTAGGTAAACCAATCTTTTCGGTTACGTATTTTTGTAAATCCAATTGCTTTTTCAGCTCTTTATTATCAATAAGCTCTTTTACATTACAGCCCAGGTCTTTAGCCATAGTTTCTACTACATGATAACTTTCGGGGTGTACCGACGAATTATCTAATGGATTTTCGGCAGCAGCTATGCGTAAAAATCCAGCACATTGCTCAAACGCCTTTTCGCCCATGCGAGGCACTTTCAATAATTGCCGTCTGTTTTTAAAAGCACCATTTACCGCACGATAGTCAACAATGTTTTGTGCAAGCGTAGGTCCTAATCCCGATATGTAGGTAAGCAGGTGTTTACTTGCCGTATTTAGGTTTACACCCACTCGGTTTACACAACTTTCGACAGTCTGGTCAAGCGATTTCTTCAATTTGCTTTGATCCACATCATGTTGGTATTGTCCTACACCAATCGATTTGGGGTCAATTTTCACCAACTCGGCTAATGGATCCATCAAGCGTCGTCCGATCGATACAGCACCACGTACCGTAACATCATAGTCTGGAAACTCGTCTCTTGCTGTTTTTGATGCAGAGTATACCGATGCACCACTTTCGCTCACTACAAACACCTGCACTTCGGTCTCGTAACGCAGATTGGTAATAAAACGTTCTGTTTCACGGCTAGCTGTACCATTGCCTATGGCGATGGCATCTATTTTGTAGGTTGCAGCCAATTTTACAATTTTGTTTCCCGCCTTCAAGGTTTCGTTTTGGGGCGGATGCGGATATATCGTTTCGTTGTGTAGCAGGTTTCCTTGTGCATCAAGGCATACTATCTTGCAACCTGTGCGGTATCCAGGGTCTATTGCCAACACTCGTTTCTGACCTAATGGTGCTCCGAGGAGTAATTGACGCAAATTTTCTACAAACACACGGATGGCTTCTTCATCAGCAATTTGTTTTGAGAGGGTTGCAAATTCCGTTTCTATCGATGGTTTTAGCAGGCGTTTGTACGAATCTTTTACCGCAGCAGTTACATAGTTTGACGCTTCAGTTGCCCCTGTTACAAATTTTTGATTCAATCGTGTCAAGGCATTTTCCTCGTCAGGTGCAATGTTGATTCGTAAAAATCCTTCCGCTTCGCCTCGTCTCATTGCTAATATGCGATGTGATGAGCAACAGCTCAATCGCTCTTCGAAGTCGAAGTAGTCTCTGTATTTATCACCCTCCTCGTCCTTGCCCTTTACGAGCTTGGATGTGATGAGCGCTTCTCGCTCAAATAAATTGCGCATTACATTTCGAGCCGATTCGTCTTCGCTCGCCCATTCAGCTATAATGTCGCAAGCACCCGCTATCGCTTCCTTTATGTCTTTTACATCACCTTGCACAAAGGCGTGTGCCGTTTCGTCTACATCAAATTTATTTTGTTTGATGAGCAATTCAGCCAAACCCTCCAAACCTTTTTTTCGGGCTATCTCGGCACGAGTTTGTCGTTTCGATTTATAAGGTAGGTATATATCTTCAAGCTCCGTTGCATTCCAGCAATTTTCGATTCTCGATTTCAGTTCATCAGTTAGCTTTTCTTGTTCATTTATCGATTTCAGAATAGACTCTCGTCTTTTAGTCAGCTCCATCAGCTTGTCGTGCTGTTCTTTGATCGCAGCTATTTGCACTTCGTCTAAGCCTCCAGTTGCCTCTTTGCGATAACGACTGATGAAGGGGATTGTAGCCCCATCGTTGAGCAACGATACGGTGCGTTCTATTTGGCTCTCTCTGATCGATAATGCCGATGCTATTAATTTGGTTATGGTCATGCTAGTAACGATTGCTGTGTGCTATTTCTATTTTGAACTTAAATGTTTGCATGTCAATATTTTTATTCTATTTTGACATTCCTCATTCTTGCTTTATTGATATACTTACGTATTTTTGTATACAAAAGTAATAGACTTATTACAAGTACATATTGTTTCACTAAAAATATTATATACTCATGGGAAAAAGAGTTGCCGTTATATCATTAAATCCTGTAAATGGAATGGGCTTGTTTCAGTATTTAGAAGCTTTTTACGAAAATCAAATTGCTTATACAACTTTTGCCGTTGCAGATACAAAAGAAGTGAAAACCAATTCGGGAGTTTCATTGATTCTTGACGATGTTATAGCTAACCTCAAAGGGCATGAAGACGAGTATGACGCACTTGTGTTTTCGTGTGGCGATGCAATGCTCACTTTTACTGACAATGCAGATAAACAATACTATCAAGATATGTTTGCTGTTATCAAAAAATTTAACGATAAGGGCAAAGTATTAGCAGGGCATTGTGCCGCAGCTCTAGTGTTTGAAAAAGCAGGGGTAGCTGATGGTAAGAAAGTGGCGATACATCCGTATGGAAAATCGTTTCTTGAAAAAAGTATTTGTAATGATAAAAAAGCTGAGGTAGATGGGAATTTATATACCATGCAATCCGAAAACTCGATTTGGGAACTGATGCGCACACTTGTAAAAGTCCTCAAAGATTGATCTGAAATTATAAGAATAAGCCTTCTGTCTTGTACTAGGCAGAAGGCTTATTTGTGTCTACTCAAAAAAAAGATTAATTTTACAACTCTAATTTTAATAGACAATGAATCTGAAAGAATATAAAGAGCAGTTTGAAGAAGACGATGCTGTGGGGTGGTTAGCTATCGATCAGAAGCTAGACGAAGTGTATCAAGCACAAGTTCCACGTCATTATGCCCCCCCCTTGCATTATGTATTGGGAGGTATAGATCCGCTTGATGGAACAAGTATTTATGATTCGGACAAACAAACGTTTCATCGCCATTTTATTGGCTATGGCATGTCAGAACTATATTATAACGAGGAGGCTGCTGGTGGCGAATTTAGTAAGTGGGGATTTGAATTTACATTTCGTTTGAAACCTTTTGACGAGGATGATCAAGACCCAGTGTGGGTTATAGAGGTGATGAACAACCTAGCCAGATATGTATACGAAAGTCAACATTGGTTCGAAGAATATCACTTTGTGCCTGCAAACGGCCCTATCCGTACCGAAACCAAAGTCCCAGTAGGTATTGTAGGGCTTGTTTTTGTTGAAGATACGGAATTGGGTAAGATAGGTACACCACACGGCGAAGTTAGCTTCCTACAGATGGTAGGAATTACTTCGAGCGAATTGGAGAGGTTGAAGCAAAACCCCACAACTGATGAGGTAAAGATGCTAGTTGACGAAATGCGTGTAACCAATCCGTTACTAATTACCGATTTGCTTCGCAAATAATTATCTTTTCATGATATGCTCTCTAACCTTGTCTTCAATAAGATAGGGTTCGAAGTCGTCTGTTATTTTTAAGTATTTGCGAGCACTGTCTTGTTGATGATAATGAGCATATGCTTTAGTAAGTATCGCATATGTTCTTGCATCAGATGGTCTTATGGCAATTGCTTTTTTGAGATGTTCGACAGACTTGTCCCGTGTTTTCTCATCTTTATTGTCATTAAACAAATTGATATTAACAAATCCTGATAGCTTCCATGCCTCGGCACTTTGTGGGTTTAGCTGTATGCCTCGTTCAATAACCTGTAGCGATTCGTTGTACTTTCCCTGATCGTTTAAGATTGTGCCAAATCCGATGTATGCTTCAGCATTCAGACTATCTAGAAGCCATGCTTGGTTAAATCGTTTCATCGATGTCTCCATATCCGCCTGAGCATAATGTTTCCAGCCAAATCGGAGCATTTCTTGGCTTGCTCTCTGTTTCGACCCATACTCTTTTTCACATATAGATATAAATTCTTGATCGGCTTTTATTTGTTGCTTGCATTTATCAACACTGCCATACATCGGTAGCAGATTGATACCTTCAACGCATACTTCGTTTTTGCAACTCATCAAACAGAGGGTAACAAGGCAGGTAAATATCATTTTTTGACTGTTTATCATTTTGCTCAATCATTTTTTACGTGCAATATAATTTATTATTTATAGAGATCAAAATGCAATAGTATGTTGATTATCTAAATATCTCCACCCTAAGCTATTTATATTGTACCAAATATGCAATGTGAATGGATAAAATTGTACTTTTGGGGGGCTAATTATTATTTATAATTATAGTTAAAATACGAAGATGGTAGTACATAGTTTTACGAACGATTATTCAGAAGGATGTCATCCTTCAATTTTAGCAATGCTTAGCGATACAAATCAGGTTCAGCAGCCTGGATACGGATACGACGATTATACGCAAGAGGCCGTACGTATGTTGCGTGCCAAGATTGAAGATGAAACGGCAGCTGTTCATTTGGTTGCAGGGGGTACTATTGCCAATCTAGTTGTATTAGCATCAATACTTAAACCCTTCGAAGCCGTTATTTCGGCCAGTACAGGGCATATATATACGTACGAAACAGGAGCTATAGAGGCTACAGGGCATAAAATAGAAACTGTAAAAACGCCTGATGGTAAATTACGAAAAGGTGATGTCGAACCTTTGTTAAGTAAACCTCAGTCATATCATCGAGTACGTCCCAGAGTCGTTTATATCTCCAATTCGACGGAGATAGGTACTATTTATTCTAAAGCAGAGTTGACAGAGCTTTCGGATTATTGTAGAGCTAACAACTTAATATTGTTTATGGATGGTGCAAGATTAGCATCGGCGTTAACGACCGAGTCTAACGATTTGTCTTTAGTTGACGTTGCCCGTCTTACTGATGTGTTTTATTTGGGTGGAACGAAGTGTGGAGGCTTGTTAGGCGAAGCGATTGTAATAACTAACGATTTGCTTAAACCCGATTTTGAATATCATATGAAGCAACGAGGTGCTATGATGGCTAAAGGTAGGCTATTGGGTATTCAATTTGAAGCATTGTTGAAGAATGATTTGATATTTGACTTGGCAAGGCACTCTAATCGTATGGCACTGAAGATGCGTAAAGCAATGGTTGAATTGGGGTGTCGATTTTTGACAAACTCGGACTCTAATCAGATATTCCCGATATTAGCACATACCGTAATCGAAAAATTAGCTGAAAAATACCAATTTTATACATGGAAACAAATTGATGCAAACTATGCAGCCATTCGCCTAATAACATCGTGGAATACGCCAGAGGATAAGGTAGATAGCTTTATTTCAGATCTAAAAATATTGGGCGTATAAATAAAAAAAGCACCATTTAATATATTAATGTAGGTTAATTTATTAATTATTCATTAATCTTTTCACATTATCTTGTATCTAAATCAAAAATAGCACGTCTATTATTTAGAACTAAAGAGATAAGATTATGAAAAGATTAATATTTGCATTCGGTTTATTGGTAGGTTCTTCAACCCTTATTACGGCAGAAGCACAACAAATCAGCGTACAAGTTAATATTGGTAATCAACCTGCATGGGGACCTGTGGGGTACGACTATGTCAACTATTATTATATGCCCGACATTGATGTGTACTATAACGTTCCTGCATCGATGTTCTATTTTCGAGACCGAGGACGTTGGGTATCGGCTCGTTATCTCCCCTATTCATACCGCAACTACGATCTGTACCGCATGTATAAGGTGGTGTTGAATGATAGAGATCCATGGAATCATAACCGATATCATGTCAATACCTACGCTCGTTATCGAGGAAACCACAATCAAGTTATTATTTATAATAGTAGCGATCGTCGTTATCGAGACAGTCGTCGCAATGCCGTAGCGTGGTACAATGATACGGATCGTCGATATGATAGATATAATGATAGGCAAGACACACATCGTAATACGAATAATTGGAGAGAAAAAGACAATGGTGATAGGCGTAATACCGAGCGAAGCTCGTTACAAGATAGACCAGCAAGCCATGTGCGTCCGAGTAATGATAGGCAAAGGCGTGCTGATAATGTACAAGTTTCGGACAGGGGCAATCGGTCAAAGAACGAGAAACGAAACGATTTATCAACTCAATCGGGGCGAGTATCAGCAAGTACGGGAAGAACCCGATAATGGATAGTTTTTATTAAAATGATTTGTTTTCTATATAATTTATCATCATTCTCTCTTTCGATGTAAAATAAAATAAAAAAAATGAGTTCATTGATGTAACATTTGCCATTAGCTGTAGTCTTTTATTTAAGATTGTATTAAGCAGGGTAGGCGAACAAAGGTAAATGAGAGTTTAGGTTAGGTAGATTTAGGTTATAACTATTTAGAATGGGTTCGAATAATATTCGACCCATTTTTATAAGAAAAAGGTAGAACAACAACTAAGGGTAAATGATTGTTTTTTTTTGATTGAAGGGTGTTTATATTTAGAGGAGGTGTCTTTGTAGGCACTTCCTTTTCTTTTGATACCCCCTATATAAATTACAAAAAAAGCAGCTAGTAAAATACCAGCTGCTATCCGTATATATAGTTGTTTTAATTAGCCACAACTGCATCCTGAGCCACAACCGCCCGAGCTAGCAGGCTCTTCTTCTTCTGTGCTGCAACCACATCCTGATCCGCAACCGCCAGAGGCTGCTTCTGAGCTACACCCACATCCTGATCCACAACCGCCACCTTGAGGGGCAAATAAAGCGGCAATCTCTTCAGCCGAGGCCTCTCTTACAGCCAATACCGATCCCGAGAAGTGTAATGTTTCACCAGCTAAAGGATGGTTGAAGTCCATTTTAACAGTATCATCAACTACCGATACCACTGATCCGTTTAGTCTATTGCCATTGGCATCCATCATAGGGATGGTATTACCTTCAAAGATAACGGTTTCATCCATTTTACCGTCTACTTCAAATATATTGCGAGGTAGATCAACAACATGCTCGTCATCATACTCTCCATAAGCTTGCTCAGGAGTTAATGTAAAACTGAAAGAATCACCTTCTACCAGCCCATCGATATTATTTTCAAAAGCCTCCAACATCGAACTTGTTCCGAAAATAAATTCAAGAGGTTGCTCAGAAGTAGCCCTTTCCATAAGTTCTTTTTCGTCACCCTCGCCTACATTTAAGTCATAAGATAACGAAACAAATTTATTAGGTGAAATTTTCATTTTTGTTTATTTAATTGATTATTTATATTAAACTGTATGCTCTGATAAAGCATATTTATGGTAAGCAAACAAAAACCGTGCCTCTTTTGTTGAGTCAAATCTTTTGTTTTTGATTATTTACAGCATTTTTTAAATTATTTAAGGCTTTCTCGATCACAGAACGTGGCGATCCGATGTTTAGTCGCATAAATCCGATACCCTCGTCACCAAACATATTGCCATCGTTC
>JBDLTH010000181.1:0-4503 GCA_039799165.1 Bacteroidota bacterium | reverse complement strand
GACAACCCATAGAATCTCTCTTTAACTGGTTGAATGAAAAAACAAAAATTCAAAGAGCACAGAAAGTCAGATCAACATCTGGACTTCTAGTACATACGATGGGTAAAATTGCCATCGCATTCATTTATCTAATTTTTTAACTACTGATTCGCATTAATACCATGATTTATATATTTAGATTTATAATTTTCTTCATTTTGGTAATGCAAAAATATTAATAAAATCAACACAAAACACTTATTATCAATTGATTGATACGAGGATAGCGATCTCGCAAAGTCTCGCAAAAAAACAGAAAACCCCATCAATACAAATTGATGAGGTCTCGCAAAATTTTATGAACTGTATTAGATTAACCTATAATTTCCTTTAGAATATCATATATCTGAGTCGTAGATTTATCTGGATACCCTACATATCCTTCCTCTTTTTCCTTATCACTATATGGTCTCTGATTAGGTATATCTTCCATTTCTTCAAATGCTAACTTAGCTACAGGTTTCCATTTAGTATCCTTTAAGGATATAATATCTAGCATATTGGCTAAAGCAGTTTTTCTTTTTAACCATCTTATTTTACCTTTATAATTTACTTCTTCTGGATTGAACCAATATATCCAAGTATCCAAGTCTGCTTCAATAAATTTTTTAGCAACAAGTAAATTATATATACTGGTAAGTTGTTCTTTTGAAAGCGATACAGAAAATCGAGTGTGTTTTTCATTTGGGGTGTTAAAGCTTTTACTTCTCAACATTGCTTCTAACAATCTTATGTTTGATGCACATTTCTTTCCAAAATTCCAATCATCAATCATAACTCTCTCAATTGGGTCATTATAATCCAAATCTAACGCCATCTCCTCAAAATCATTGAGATAATATTCGTATGCTACTATCCTGTCTGGGATATCAAGATATCTCTGTTCAAATTGATTTTTCATATCCTCAAAGTCAGGTAATGGGTGTATATAATTCCAATTTATAGTCGTTTCAGCTAGTCGTCGATACTCGCCGTATTCTAATTTCTCTCCAGCTTCGTGCCTTTTCCACAGCTCCTCTAACTCAAATTTCTCTTCAAGTTCATCAAGTGTCATATTCTCTAGTTTCATTTCTGTGGTAGATATTATTATTCCACCTATGGCATCATCTGCTTTTTGGGGTTTAGATAACACTTCTTCTTGTTCTAATTGTTCAATTGTTAAACGACACTTCTTACCGAAATTCCAGTCATCAATCATTATTGCCTCTACAGGATTATTCGGGTTTAAGTCTATTATCCTTTTTTCGAACTCATTTAGTTGCCATTTAAATGCAGAGATTCGTTGTTTTCGAATAGGATATTTCATGTTATATTCCTCAGTCATTTCTTCAAAATCAGGGAAGCTGATATCACTCCATTTAGAATGTTTCTTTGCAAGACGATAATAATCACTATCATCTAGTTTTTCCCCAGCTTCATGTCTTCTCAGTAGCTCGTCGAACTCAAATTTCTCTTCTAGTTCATCAAGTGTCATATCTTTTTATATTTTATTCCTCTAACAACATCTTATTAAACTTCGTCCTTTTTTCGGGAGAAAATAAACCTATATACCCTTGGGTAACAGATTTACTTGTTGAGTGACCCATTGCCTGAGAGATATATCGTTCGGATACTCCAGCAATAGTGAGATTTGTAGCAAAACTATGTCTAGCCCAAGTCATCGAAATGCCTTTTTCTATTCCAACTAATTTACAAGCCACTTGAACCCTATCCCGAATATTGCTATTCTCCAAAGCGACAGTCTTTTTTATCACAACCTCATTCATCTCTCCGTTGAGTATCTGAGGGAAGATACGTTTTCCAAGTTCTGGAGTAGAAGCATAATCGTTCAAGATAGTTTTTAGCTCTGGTATGATTGGTATTATTATTTCTATGTCTTCATCTGTTGTGTCTTGAGTCTTCTTTCTTATAAATTTAAGTTCACTCTCTCCAGATTGAAAATAATACTCACTCCACTCTAATAAAGCCATATCAGCCATATTCAGACCGTTTCCAAGATAAGAGAACACCCAAAAGTTAATAGACTGATATACGAGTTCAGAATAGCTTTTACGCCAACTATCGGGAGCAACAAAGGACATTAATTTCTTAATTTCAACTACAGAGATAAATTCATCCTTTCTACTCTTACCCTTCTTTATCTTCACTTTGCCATCGTTACCTCTTCCAAATGGGTACTGACTCTGTTTTAAATAGCCTTGACGAAGACATTCGTTTATCACAACCCGACAAGCACGCATATACATACCTTGGCTTGTATTACCAATTCCGTCATCTTTCATCTTCTTTTCCCACTTTTCTATGAGGTCTGCACCAATTCTGTCGAAAGCTATATTTTTGCCAACAAATTTAGTGAAAGAATTATAAGCATACCTATAAGCATCTGCCGTTCCTATTTTCTTTTGACTTATTACATCAAGCCATACATCTGAAAAACTTAATTGATGACGACCTGTCAACTTGGTTTTAAGGTTCTCAAAACTAAAAGAATCATTCTCCAGTAATTCTTCTACAGCTCTTATTGCTTTGTCGAATATTTGTTCTTGGCTCTTCTTCTCTTTAAAACTTTGACTATTACCCTTAGCCAAACGCATAGCATCCCATTGAGCGATTGTACAAGAGAAACCAGTCTTGTAATAAAATAGCTTACTATTACGTGTAACTCTTATAGCAACAGGAACTTGTTCGAGGTTTTTTATTTTAGATAAATCTTTAGGAAGGTCTTCATTCTTTAGCTCTCTCAACTCTTTTATATACGAAGAATGTTTTCGAGGGTCTAGAATTAAAGTTAACTTAATTCCTTCAATGTTTTTTTCTAAAAGTGGCTTTAATACCGATTCAATTCTTTGGCTACTCATAATGATTGGTGTAAACGAGGTGTAAACAAACCCTCTTTGATGATATAAATTTACAAAAAACAATCTCTAATTGATTCATAATCATGAGGTCCGGGGTTCAATTCCCCGTCCTGCTACAGTGAAAATTAGAGGTTTACATGAAAATGTAAGCCTTTTTTGTTAACATACCATAGATATACCTTTGTAACCTCATCTTTTGAAATCTCATCTATGAAGAAAGTTCTCTTCTTGGTTATATTTTCAATATTTAGTTGTAATTTCAATTGTTTTTCTCAAAACTGGAATATTATGGGGACAATAGTTGACCAGAATAATATGCTTATTGATGCGGCTGGAAATAGTGGATTAATTAATCTTGTTTTGAAAAATAAAACAACTATAGGATTTGATGGTTCTTTAACATCGACCTATATTCAAAGAACCAATGCTGGCATTATGCCTTCTGCTAATTTTACATATTCTGCACACAAACTTACAATTGGTCTAAACCTTTTTGCTGATCAAGAAACAAGAACCGCAGACTCCGATATTGACATTATTTTCTCTGATTTTATAAGAGCTTCAAAAACCGATCGAGTTTACAAAACTAGAGGTTTTGTAAATGGTCTGAGCATCGATTATAGTTTTAACAAATCGAATGTGGGAGTGGTATTGAATACTGATTGGTGAAATATCGATGGAGCATCCCAATCGACAAGTTAGATTTACAGATTATCATTTGCGTGTAGACTCTGCTCAAAATTTACCTTCTGCCAAGATAAACAGATATCATTTATATACAATTTCCCCTTATTACGATATACGTATAGATACTTTAGGGCGAAAAATAAGGTTTAATTACAACTACTTGACAAGAAAATATAAAGACGATATTTTTTTTAGCATCCCAAAACTATCTCGGAAACTTTGAGCAATTGACTACACAATCATCAGTAACCGATTATTCGAAAACGAATTATAACGCAAGTACTGCTAACATGGATGTTGAGTTGCCAATCAAAAAAATTAAAATAGAGACGGGAGCAAAATATTCTTACTTTAGAAATAACTGTAATATTGAGAAGTAACCAATTTATTTATAACGAAAGCGTCTATGCCGCCTATTTGTTGATAGAGAGGCAATGGAATAATAAATTCTACACGAAGGTAGGGTTACGGTACGAATATACCAAAACGAAGGATAACCCATAGCAATTAAACAGCAAAGCCTCTTTGACTTATTCAAAAGAGGCTTTGTAGACACATAAATCAACGTATCTTATCCTAGATCCTGATTTTTTTTAGCCTCAAATTCGGCATCGCGTGTGGCTTTTTGGGTAGAAATTGCACCAAAAAGAGCCAAAGCAAAACCAAACACATAAAAACCTTTCTCGCTCGGAAATATTTCGGCATTAACTAGCCCAATCGTAAACAGTGCAATACAGATTGCCAACGACAACCACGACAAACCGTAAAATATATTACTAACTGGTAGATTTTCGTCTTTATCACGTACACTTTTTTGTACCGAAACAGCTGAAAACAAACCATAAAGAATCAATATTAAGAAGAAACCTTTTTCACTTAAAAGCATTTCGGCTCTCCATAGCCCTAATAAATATCCCCC
>JBDLTH010000180.1:0-44646 GCA_039799165.1 Bacteroidota bacterium | reverse complement strand
TGGCATATAAAGTAGCTTTGAGGTCTGCCGACTCCTCTACTGCTTGTAATTGTTTTGCACCCAATAATTCATTTTCTTTCTTCAATAGCTGATTATCATTTTTCAGTTCTTCCACCCGCATACTCGCCGATCGATAGAACCAAGCAATCATAAAAACAGAAAACATCAAAATAATAGCTATATAAATAAACTCCATACCTCTTCTGGTTGTTATAAAACAAATGGAAAGTTAACCAAAAGATACACCTTAACAAAATTTGTACTTCGTAATTTGTCTACAAATAGATGTGGTACTACTTTTGACTAAAATATAAAATGGATGAAGGTTGTATACAGCAAATATTTTCCGCCAAAAGGGTTTGAGGCAATAAATCTTTTCGGGCTTATCATTGGCAGAAGTCAATATGGGAAACTATCGCCACGATCATTGAACCACGAAAAAATACACTCACATCAGATTGTTGAAATGCTGTGGATTTTCTTTTATATCTTTTACTTCTCTGAATGGCTGGTACGCCTTGTTCAGTACCAAAATGCTTATACTGCCTATTGCAACATTTCGTTTGAACGAGAGGCCTATAGCAACGATAAAAATTTGCACTATCTAAACAAACGTAAACCATACACATGGCTCAATTATCTAATCAAACATGATGCTGAAAATTAAATGGATTATATGTCTTATTTTTATATTGAGTACGAGTGTTTCGTGTGCTCAAAAAAACGAAAATATTAAAACAGAAAAAGGAATGAAATACAATAAACTAACACCCGAAGAAGAAGCCGTAATATTGCACAAGGGAACAGAATACCCCTACTCGGGAGAATATGTAAACAATAAAAAAACAGGCACATACGTTTGCAAACGATGCAATGCACCACTATACAACTCAACAGATAAGTTTGACTCGCATTGTGGATGGTCGTCTTTTGATGATGAAATTGCGGGTGCAGTAAAGCGGATTCTGGATGCGGATGGACGCAGAACCGAGATTATATGCACCCAATGTGGAGGTCATTTAGGACATGTATTTATAGGGGAAGGTTTTACCTCTAAAGATACACGCCATTGTGTAAATTCAGTTTCGCTCAAATTTATCCCCGAAACGAGTAAAGATATCAAAACCGCTTATTTTGCATCGGGTTGTTTTTGGGGCACCGAGTATTATTTTATGAAAGCTGATGGGGTCAAACATACTGCAGTAGGATTTATGGGGGGGCATATAGAAAACCCAACTTACGCACAAGTATGCGAACGCAACACTGGGCATATTGAAACGACTGAAGTGGAATACAATTCGACCAAAACGGACTACGACCAACTGGTTAAATTGTTTTTCGAGACGCACGATTTTACACAAACAGATGGGCAAGGACCTGACATAGGGCCACAATACCTATCGTGTATATTTTATGCAGATGATGAACAAAAAACGATTGCTCAAAAAAATATAGATACCCTCACCGCCAAAGGTTACAAGGTAGCTACTCTATTGCAACCTATATCTACATTCTGGAAGGCTGAAGATTATCATCAACAGTACTACGAACACAAAGGCTCGAAGCCCTATTGTCATTTTTACAAAAAAATATTTTAAATTAAGCACTGCAAATACTAAGTATTCCACTATTTTTGCGTGCAATACATAACATTTTAGTAAAACGAATAAAAAAAGAAAAATTATGTTGAAGACAATTTTATCTGTATCCGGCAAACCTGGCTTATTCAGACTGGTGTCTAATGGTAAGAATATGGTTATAGTTGAGTCATTGACAGATAAAAGAAGGCTACCTATCCATGCAAGAGATAAAGTAGTTTCTTTAGGAGACATCGCAATGTATACGGCTACAGATGAAGTGCCTCTAGCCGATGTATTATTCACAATACAAACAAAAGAAAACGGAGGGAAAACATGGATTGGATCAGGTGCAAAACCAGAAGAGCTAAAAGCCTATTTTGCCGAAATACTTCCTGATTATGACAGAGATAGAGTTTATGATTCTGACATCAAAAAACTACTCGCATGGTATAATATCCTTATCGATTTCGGATTTAAGTTTGCAAAAGAGGATGCCGAAAATAGCGAGGCTCAAGAGACGGAAACACCCGAAGCAGAGGTAAAAGAAGCAGCTAAACCTGCTAAAGAAGAAAAAGAGGCTACTCCTAAAAAGAAACCTCGAGCAAAGAAGGAATAAGATAGACCTACAATCTGTCTAGCAAAAGCCCCAATTCTTTTAAAAGAATTGGGGCTTTATTTCTATGTATATACTTTGTAATATCAATCTGTCATCCGCTTAATAATGCTATAAGCATTCACCATACCCAGCTCACCCGACTTCCTAAAATCGTCAAGCCCTCGCTCGGTATCCTTAATGTGCAACCTGCACAATCCTCTATTATAATAAGCTTCGGCAAACTCTGAGTCTCTCTTTATAACTTCATTATAGTCTAAAATCGCAGCTCTATAATCATTTTGCAGCGATTTAATTTCAGCTCGATTATAATAAGCATAGGTAAAGTTAGGAGACAATTCGATAACCTTAGCATAATTTTTTAATATCAATTCGTATTCCAACCTCGCCCTCATAGCCTTACTCTCCAGCTCTGACACCTGAGGTGTAGTTGATGAACTCGAAACTACTTTGTCCGTACCTAGTTGCATACTTATACTTAGTTCGGTTTTGGGTTGTTGATTATATAATTCGGGTAAACTCTCTCTTGCCTTCACTTGTTTGGTATATGCTACAGCCAAATTGAAATATGCTAATGTAAAAGCTGGGTTTAAGTTTGTAGCCTTTGTGAGATCTTCTATTGCAGAGACAAAATCTTGAACAAGCATATAATCTAGACCTCTAGCTAAATACAATACCGGATTAGAAGGCTGCTCTACAATCAATTTAGAATACTTATTAATTGATTCAAAGTGATTTGTAACCTGAGCGCTATCAAGAGGTACCTCTTGGTTAGCAACTACAAGTTTTCGGTTTAGCTGCCCCTTTTTATTTATGTCATCAACTTCAGAATTGTAACGAATAAATTTATACAGATCATTTTGCCTCTCGTAATAGGACACTATAAAGCTAGACTCTAGCTCTATGTTTGCCTGCTTATTTTGAATCTTTCCCCTAGTTTCACTATTGTACTTACTCCTCTCAGCCTCCCCTTTATCTGCGACTACCAACAGGTTAAATTTATCAATTGTTTTATCTGACTTCTCTCTAATCTTGCCACTATCCTTTGATTTAGGACTTTTATTATTAAATAAAATCGATTTACTTAAACGATCCTCTAGTTTTCTAGCATGCAGATAATCCTGTTCTGCACTTCTCAGGTCATTCTGCTTACGTTTAATTTCAGAACGTAAATAAAAACCTTGATAAAAGTCAGGATATTCAGTCAATACCCTATTGATGTCAGCTAAAGCACCACGCCTGTCACCAATATTATTTTTGAGTAGCCCCCTATTCATATAAGCAATATAATTTTCAGGTTCATTTTCAATAACAAAATCAAAATCTCGAATCGCCTTATTGTCATCACCCACCTGAGCTCGTAATAAAGCTCTATTGAAATGTGCTATTATGTTAAACGACTCCATTTCTATTACATGATCGTAATCAGACATAGCACCCCTCAAATCGTTCTTATAATAACGTGTTAAGCCTCTATTGATATACGTACCTACCAAGAGAGGGTCTATTTTTATGGACTCATCATAATCAGCCAAAGCCTTATCATAATCTTTCTTTGCCAAGTAAGTTGATGCCCTCATGGCATAAGATGGAGCAAAGTACTTATCTTTTTCAATAGCAGTAGTGTAGTTATCAAGTGCTTTTAAGGTATCCTGTTTCTCCAGATAAAGTGATCCTCTAGTCAAAATACCTTGCACATAATTGGGATATTTTAAGACTAACTGATCCAGATACATTTCTGCAGTTTCGAGATCCTTTTTTTCAATATTAACAATACCCATATTAACCAAGATAAACTTATCATCGGGATTCGTCTTTAAACTTTCCTTATAATCATCTAAAGCCCCATCGTATTTTTTTTGATTTTGGCGAGCATCTGCACGTAACTGATAAGCTCCTGTCAAGAATGAATTATAGTTGATACATTGTGTACAATCGTCCTCTGTACCCTTAAAATCGTCAAGATAATATTTTGCGATTGCCCTATAATAGTAAGGCTCTGCCAAATATGGCTTCGCTTTTATTACTTGATTAAAGTATTGGATAGCTAATAAATAATCCTCAAAATATAAGGCATTACGCCCTATCAACGTTACCCTATCTGTATTAATCTGAGCAGAGAGTAAAACCGAATTAAAAAGAGCAAAAAAGACTAAAATATATTTTCTCACAACGATAATAGGCTATTATTATATACTAACAAATATATACATTATAGAGTTAGAAACTAAAAGAGGGACTTTAGAAGCCCCTCTTTTTATATATTTTTTATTTTTCGAAATAATCATCATGATAGTACGAATTACCTTTAAGGTAATAGGATTTATCACCATAGTATCGAGAGGTTCCATAATACCCTTCCCTTCCCTTCACATCATTAAACACTAATGCTACATGGTCAAAACCATCATTTCGCATCTGACCTACAACACTCTTTATAAAAGACTTGTTCGTCTTTCCTCTACGTACAACAAAGAGTGTAGTATCAACATATTTAGATAGAATATAAGCATCCGAAACCAATCCGATAGGGCTACAGTCTACAATTACATAATCATATTTTGAATGTAAATAGTCCAATAGATCCTTCGTCTTCTTAGTTTTAATTAACTCACTTGGATTAGGAGGTAGTGTACCTGCTGGAATAATATCAAACTCATATTCTGGATGAGTTAGCACAACCTCGTCCAAGCTCACTTGTCCAATTAAGAAATTGGAAACACCTTTCTTAGCTTGTATATTGAGCAATTTTGATACAGAAGGACGCCTCAAGTCAAAGTCTACTAAAACAACTCGCTTTCCTGTAAGCTGATAAACAGATGCCACATTACCTGCAATAAAAGTTTTACCATCACCTGGCTCTGCTGATGTTATAAGAATCGTTATGCCTGTTTCTTTCTGAGCCATATACTCAATACGAATACGCATATTTCGAAATGATTCTGCGAAACTTGATTTTGGAAAATTCTTAACAAGAGCTGTACCTCCTGCAGGCATTTTCTTTGAAATATTTTCGATTGTCCCTATCACAGGGAAACCTGAAAGACGCTCGCAGTCTTCTTTGGTAGAGATTGCATAGTTAAACAACTCTTCTTTGCATACAACAAAAGCTAAAGGTAAAGCTAATCCGATAAAGAAAAAGAATGTATATGTCTTAGACTTTTCGTCTCCATTTACAGCACCACCTTGTTGTCTAGGTGCTTCGAGTACAAAGTTATCAGCAATATTTGACTCCTTCTGAATGGTTGCATCGTATCTTTTATGCCTCAAAAAGTTAAAATAGGCATCGTTTACTTGATAGCTCTTCTCGTAACGAGAAAATTCTCTTTCTTGAGCTGGTAATGTCGATATTTTACTCTCAATATTACCTATACTAGCTTGTAACTGTTCCTTTTTATCTTGAGTTTTGTCTTGAATATTACGTAACTCTTCAAGAATTTTTATTTGCACACTCTTCAACGCCTGCTCACTCTTCGAATACATGGGGTGATTTGTTCCCATATTGTTGAGCTTCTGAACAAGACCATTATAATCTTTGACAGCTGCAGAGATACGTGCATCATTAAACCCTAATATTGTAGGGTCTACTAACTCCTCGTTATCAAGAATTGAGCTACTGATATCCTCAGTTAAACGCAAGATAATAGCTTCTTGTGCCCTTAACTCACCTAATTCTTTTTGAACACTAGCAAGCTGATCGCGCCCATCAACAGACTCTATTTTATAAAGTCCTGTTTCATCTTGAAAGCTTTTAAATTCCATCTCAGCATGTTGCAACGAATCTGCAATAATACTCATCTGACGATCTATAAATGCAATCGTTCTATCAGCAGCCTCATTCTTCAACGTCAAGTTATATGCTTCAAATTCATCTAATAACGTTTTAAGAAACTCGACATCCTGTATCGGATTATTTCCATAGATAGCTACATTCAATGCTGTAGAACCTTCTTGTAATACAGAAGTTTGAACCCTCCCCGAATATCTTCGGATGAGCTCTTCGTTGGTTATAAAACGAAAACTAAATGGAGCAAAATTGACATGAAAACGTTCGGTTTTGTTTATCTTAAGGAAAAACCTAGGCTCTTGAACATACTGTCCATAAGGAACTTCCATTGAAAATGCTGGAATTCTCTCTGAACCTTCATAGAAAATTCTACACTTGTCTGCATTAATAGGTTCTATTTCAAATAGAATATCATAAGCACTTGGTGCAACATATTTAGCTTCAATTACGACTGCTGTCTTTCCATATAAATTATCTGTCCGAAATTTGTTTTTTTTCAAATAATCGACCCGCATTTGAGGGAGTTTAGAAACTGTACGCACAACCAAGTCGTATGAATTAAGAATCATCTGCTGATTGACAGAGTTTCTTACTAAACTACCCATTTGCACCGTTCCTGACGCAATACCACCACCACCTCTAGGTTCCATCATCAATACTGACGATGATCGGTATTGAGGTGTCCAACTCTTATTTTTAAGGTAAGCATAACCTAAAAAGAGTATCATCGATATGGCAAATAAATACCAATACTTAAGTATTCGATAGAACCAAAGAGCAAAATCAAAAGATGACTTCTTTGGTTGGATATCCTCAAAATAAGGGTCTCCTGCGAAATCTGACTGTCTATGGATATTTTGTTCCATTTGCTTTTACGCTTGTGTTATTTATTTATAGTTACCCATTATTGCAAATACTGCTGCAACTGTGGTTAAAGGCAACGCTAATGTAGAAAGAAGAGAGGATATTGAATTGATTCTAAAGAAAGCAGAACTGCTCGTCGAGTAATATATCAAATCATTAGGCTTGATGTAATAGAATTCAGATTCAACTAGAGATTCTGTACGTAAGTCAAAGGTTTTAATAACAGACTTACCTGTTGAAGCCTCAGTTCTTACAATTTTAACCTTACTTAAATCAATTCGACCACTAGGTCTTCCGTTCTGAGCTAACGCTTGATATATAGTCATATTGTCTTTATACAATTCAAAACGACCTGTTTTTTCATCTGAAACCACATAATAGGCATTGTTACGCAAAAAAACTTTCACTTGAGCATCGGGAATAGCTTGCTTCATACGTGCCTGAATTATCTCCTCAGCCTCTGCTAAGGTTCTACCAACAACACTTATGTCTCCAAAAAATGGTATTGAAATTGCCCCGTTTTCATAGATCGTATAAGCTGTTCTAGCATCTTGTCCCTCTGCACTTACGAGATTATCCAATCCTGTAGAATTAAATACATCCGAAAAATCCTTATTGCTCGTAAAAATAGAGCAAATAATTTCATCTTTATATTGCAACTTATAGTCTGTATAAGGTCTGGCTGTATATACAGGTTTTTTATCTTGCAATAGATTTACACTTTTGGATGTAGTACAAGAAGGTAACAGTAATAGAGACATTAATAGCAAACTGACTCCTATGTATAAACTAAAATTCTTAATTTGTTTCATCACTTTGTCAAATTTATAATTAAAGCAACAAGCCCTGCAACTGAGGCCAATATACTAACCATACCCAATACTCCTGAGAATGATGTTACACGACCAAAGAAGGCTCTTGATACCTGTTCTACATAAATAACATCATTGGGCTGTATGTAGTAATACTCAGAATTTACAATATCTTTAGATCTCAAATCAAAGGTCTTAACCTCTGTTCCATCCGCAGTTTGTCGTATAATACTAACCTTCTTCATGTTTCCAAAAGGCTGAAGAGGTGCCGCTAATGCCAATGCTTGATAAATAGTCATCTTTGGTGAAGGCATAGCCACCCTACTCTCAGAAGTTTCTCCTAAGAGAGAAAAATACCGATTTTGCAAAGTAAGTTCTATTGTAATATTAGGAGAAAATTCCTGTAGTTTTGCTTCTATCAGTTTACGAGCTTCGAGAAGAGACATCTCCTCCACTGATATTTTATTCATATAAGGAATTTTGATGGTTCCATCTGAAGCAACATTCAAAATATTACTACTAGACAGGTTTGCGTTGTTACTGGCGACACCAGTACCGACAGTCGTGCTCCGAGTATACATCGAAAACAAGTTTCTCATTTCTTCATCCAACGTATATACTTGCAAGGCTAGCCGATCTCCTGGTATTATCTTATAATCGCTACGCATACTATAATCGGGAGCATACTTTTTACGGACATTGTCCTGTAATAAATTTGTGTCTTTGGGTGTAACACAAGAACTTAAAAGGGATACTATTACCAAACAGAATAGTAGCAATTTGTTTTTCATAAGCCTCATGGTTTGTTTTGAATTGCTTTAGTTTTATAAGAACAGTTTATCCGTCCCTTTATCATATTGTTTAACTTTGATTTTATTAGTTGCTTTCTTATACCCGAGATACCATCTATAAATAGTTTCCCTTCGATATGATCATATTCATGCTGAATGCAGCGAGCAAAAAAATCGGAATAAACCTCGTCATGCTCTACAAAATTCTCGTCTAAATATTTAATTCGTATACTTTTATTTCGCTCAACGGACTCGTTGATACCTGGTATGCTTAAACATCCTTCTTGCACCGAAGTTAACTCATCAAAACTTTCTATTATTTGTGCATTGATGAATGTTTTTTTAAAGTCTCTATATTTTGCATCATCCTCGGCCAGAGGCTCAAGATCTATTACAAATAAACGAATACCTAAGCCTATTTGTGGTGCTGCTAAACCTATACCTTCGGCATTGTACATTGTATCAAACATATTCTGAAGCAAATCGTTTAGCTTAGGATAATTCTCATCAATATTATGAGCTATTTTCCTCAACACAGGCTGTCCATAAAGATATATCGGAAGTATCATATTTTTTTGCTTTTATAAGCACGGCTTTCCATATAATCTTGCAATATTATGGTGGCACTTATTTCATCTATTGTTGCTTTATTTTGTCTATCTTTTTTTTTCATTCCACTCTCTAACATTGAGCGTTGAGCTATTACAGAGGTAAATCGCTCATCATAGAATTCTAACGGAATAAGAGGAAAGTGTGTTTTAAAACTCTTCACAAATAAATTAATATGTACCATTGTTGCCGATGGCTCATTATTCATCTGTTTTGGCAAACCTACAATAACACATTCTACCCCCTCTTTGTTAAAGTATTCTTTGAGATAAGCCATCAAGGTACACGTTTTAACCGTAGTTAACCCTGTAGATATAATTTTCAAAGGGTCTGTTACAGCTATTCCTGTTCGTTTAGTGCCATAATCAATGGCTAGCAATCTCCCCATGAGTGGCAAAGGTAATTTTTTTTTTCAAATCCTACAATTATTTAGCTGCCCCAATAACTCGCCTTTTGAGTTCGAAATCCTTACCTAAGTATTTCTCTTTAACTACATCATTAGCAGCAAGCTCTTCTGGCGTGCCTTTAAACAAGACTTTTCCTTCAAACAAGAGGTAGGCTCGATCAGTAATACTTAAGGTTTCATCTACATTATGATCTGTTATAAGAATTCCTATATTTTTATATTTTAACTTAGCTACTATTTCTTGAATATCTTGCACGGCAATAGGGTCAACACCAGCAAAAGGCTCGTCAAGCATAATAAACTTGGGGTCTATAGCTAAACAGCGAGCAATTTCGGCACGTCTCCGTTCTCCACCAGACAGTCTATCTCCCAGATTTTTACGCACTTTATGCAAGCCAAATTCTGATATTAGGCTTTCCAGTTTCTCTTTCTGTGATTCTTTGGATTGACCCGTCATTTCAAGAACTGACCTGATATTATCCTCTACAGACAGTTTTCTGAAAATAGATGCCTCTTGAGCTAGATAACCTATACCGTTCTGAGCTCTTTTATAAACAGGGTAATCGGTTATCTCTTTATTATCTAAAAAAATACGACCCTCGTTTGGCATCACCAAGCCTACAGTCATATAAAACGTAGTCGTTTTTCCAGCACCATTAGGACCCAATAAACCTACAATCTCGCCTTGCTTTACTTCTATCGACACATCGTTTACAACTGTTCTCGACTTGTATCGCTTGACCAAGCCATGGGTACGCAACACCATTCTCGATATTTCGGACTCGGTATTTGTGGTCTGCTTGGTCGATTCTTCAACATTCATTATATCCTAAAATAGATTTATTTCAACTTCAATGCAATTACAACATTGTAATCCAATTATGCGTATCAGGTTCGTCGCCATATTGTATGGCTCTTAACTTGTTGTAAAGTTCAGTAGATATTGTGCCAGCTTTTCCATCTTTGACAAAGATGTATGATTTATTCTCTTCAATATCATCAATACGTTCTACGGGACTTATAACCGCTGCTGTTCCGCAGATACCTGCCTCCTGAAATGTAGAAAGCTCGTCCTCCTGCACTGGTCTGCGTTCGACCTTCATACCCATATCTTGAGCCAAGCGTATTAAACTATCATTGGTTATAGAAGGAAGGATGGATGAAGATGAAGGGGTAATATAACTATTATCCTTTATAGCAAAAAAGTTGGCAGGCCCTCCCTCATCTATATATTTTTTCTCTTTAGGATCTAAATACAACACAGCAGAATATCCCATTGCGTGAGCTTTGCTTCCTGCAACAAGGCTGGCAGCATAATTACCCCCAATTTTGTATGTACCCGTACCTTGTGGTGCAGCTCTATCGTAACTTCGCATAATAACAAGAGGAGTGGGTTTAAATCCTTCTTTAAAATAGGGTCCAACGGGTGTAACAAAAACCACAAACATATATTCGGCAGAGGGTTTGACTCCAACTTGAGGGCTGATGCCTATCAACAATGGACGAATATAGAGTGATGCTCCACTATCGTAAGGAGGCACAAATTTTTCGTTCAAGCGTACAGCTTTGAGAATTGACTCTTCGAAAGTTTCTACCGGAATCTGTTCCATCATAATACCTCGACAAGAAGACTGCATACGCAAGGCATTCTCTCTCATCCTGAAAATTCTGATTTTACCATCTTTTCCTCTAAATGCTTTCAGACCCTCAAAAGCCTCTTGTCCATAATGCAAACAAGTAGAGGCCATATGAAGCTCTATTGTTTCGGAGGTTGTTTCTTGAGGGGCACTCCATTTGCCATCCTTAAAATAACTCCGCACATTGTAGTCCGTTTTCAAATATCCAAAAGCTAAATTCTTCCAATCAATTGTGTCCATCTCCTGCTGCATTTTAATATTAAAACAACAATTAGTTAATCATTTTACTTCGCTTACTAGGGCAAATTTACAATTTTAGATTATATATATAGGTGGTTTAGATCGAAATATTATCAAAAAAAGAAACCTTTCGATTTTAATAATATTTTTCTATATGCGATTTGCAACATATCTAACTTTTATTATCCTTTTTTTTTGAACATTAAAAAAAAGCTTTACATTTGTAAACCAAAATACAACAGTAGACTTAAATCATTGACAACTAGCTATTAAATTTTTAAACGAGATTTAATACCAAATAAAAACAAATAGCAATAAGAAAAACATATGGATTCTTCTTTATTTTTGGTAGTTTTCATCACTGGAATATTTTTAGTATGTGCAGGGCTCGGGATGGCTATTCTGTTGTCTCCTCAATCGTTCAACGCTCAAAAGGGGCAAGCATACGAATGTGGCATACCCACTAAGGGTCCGTCGTGGATGCAATTTAGGGTTGGATATTACCTATACGCAATATTATATTTGATGTTTGATGTTGAAGCTATCTTTTTATTCCCTTGGGCTACAGTAGTACGAGACTTGGGGATGGCAGGCTTTTATAGCATCTTGTTTTTCGTATTAATTTTAGGATTGGGGCTAGCTTACGCCTGGAAAAAAGGGGCATTAGAATGGAAGTAAAAAATATCTACATAAAAGGAATTTCACACGACGAGTTTCGTGGAAACGACTATCTCGAAGAATATGTAAAAGAATTACAAGCCAACGGTGTAGGCATCATTGTGGGGAAGTTGGACGATTTCATCAATTGGGGTCGTTCAAACTCTATTTGGCCACTGGCTTTTGCTACGAGCTGTTGCGGTATCGAATTTATGGCTACAGCAGCCGCTAAACACGACATTGCTCGCTTTGGGATGGAGGTTACTCGTAACAGCCCTCGCCAAGCAGACTGCATCGTAGTGGCAGGCACAATTGTTCACAAAATGGCACCTTTACTCAAACGTGTGTATGACCAAATGGCAGAGCCTAAATATGTAGTATCGATGGGTAGTTGTGCCATATCTGGAGGACCCTTTGTAGACTCATACCATGTAGTGAAAGGCATTGACCAAATCATACCAGTAGACGTGTACATCCCAGGATGTCCACCTCGTCCTGAGTCCTTACTTTATGGGCTTATGCAATTGCAACGAAAAATAAAACTGGAACGTTTCTTATTTAAAGTAAAAAAATAGATCTCGAAACACACGTCTCGCCTGTCTATATAATAACCAAATGGAAAATATAAAAAACATAATCTTAAAAGTCGTACCCGAAGCCATTATCGAAGAGAATAAGATACTCACGGTAACAGTGCAGCACGATATGCTGCATCCATTGGCGAAGGCTCTCCGCTACCACGCCGAGTTGCCTTTCGATTACTTGGCTCAATTGACAGGTATGGATAGAGGTGAAGACTTAGGTGTGAACTACTTATTGGCATCGTCGCTAGACATGTCAAAAGAACTTCTGCTAAAAACAAGCACCCCTAACCGCAAAAAACCATTATTATATAGTGTTACCGACCTTTGGGAGACAGCACATCTCAACGAGCGTGAAGTATATGCCATGCTAGGCATTCGTTTTATAAACAATCCAGACATGCGCCGTTTTTTCTTAAACGACGACTGGGTAGGATTTCCTTTACGCAAAGATTATGATGCTGATCCGGTATTGAATCCTGTAAAGGTAGAAAGTAAAGAAATAGTAGATGCTGCACCTCGGATATACGAAACGCCACAAGGCTTGAAAGAGGAAGTAGTTAAAATATTCGAAGACAGCGATTACGTCATCAATATAGGCCCTCAGCACCCATCTACACATGGGGTTATGCACTTTAGGGTAGCATTGGAAGGCGAAATTGTGAAAAAACTAGACGTACACAGTGGTTACATACACAGGGGGATCGAAAAACTGAGCGAGAACCTTACTTACCCTCAAATACTACACTTTACTGATCGCTTAGACTATTTGTCGGCTAACATAAACCGCCATGGTTTGTGTATGTGCGTAGAAAAGGCGGGGCAGATAGAAATTCCAGAAAGAGCTCAATACATACGAGTATTGATGGATGAGCTAAACAGAATAGATTCGCATTTAATTGCATGGAGTACCCTTTGTATGGATTTGGGGGCTACCACAGCATTTATATATGGCATGCGTGAGCGTGAAAAGATATTGGATATTAGGGAGAAGACAACTGGAGGAAGACTCATTATCAATTACAATGTTGTGGGTGGTGTTATGTTTGATATAGCATCCGATTTTCAGAAAGAAGTAAAAGCTTTCGTCCCCGATATGCGCGAAAAGCTGAAGGAATACGACAAACTGGTAACGGGCAACCCAATTGTAACTGGTCGCCTTCAAGAGGTCGGAATCCTATCCAAAGAAGATGCGATATCGTATGCGGTTACTGGTCCTGCTGGACGAGCCTCTGGTTTTGCTTGCGATATCCGCAAACATCAACCTTATGCTCTGTACGACAAAATACAATTCAACGAAGTTATTCGCACCAAAGGAGATGCTTTTGCGAGATACTTAAATCGTTTGGAAGAAATAGAAGAATCGCTCAAAATTATAGAACAACTCATTGATAACATACCTGAAGGAGATTTTTTGGCAAAGACAAAAGCTATCATAAAACTGCCCGAAGGAGAATATGTGCAACGTGTAGAAACTGCACGGGGCGAGTTTGGGGTATTTATAGAGAGCAGGGGCGACAAAAACCCGTACAGGCTCAAGTTTAGATCTCCATCTATGGCTTTAGTTTCGGCAATGCCTAAATTATGCTTTAACGAAAAATTATCGGATTTGATAGCCATCGGAGGATCGATGGATTATGTGATACCCGACATTGACCGTTAAATTTACTTGATAAACAAACACGACATTAGTTTAAAAATATATGTTAGAACTATCACGTTTAACAACTTGGCTTGATGCTCTGTTAATGGAGAACCTCCCCGAGAGTGTCGCATTAGCAATAAAATTTGTGCTTATTGGTCTTGCTCTGCTTACCTTGTATGCAGTGTTGGCTTTGATATTAATTTATGCCGAACGCAAAATCACCGCTTTTTTTCAGGTGCGGATAGGTCCTAATAGGGTTGGCAAATTTGGTATTGCACAAAGTGTGGCAGATATGATTAAGATCTTACTCAAAGAAATTATCCACGTGGATAACGTAGACAAGTTCTTGTTTTATCTCGCTCCGTTCTTTATGATAGTAGCATCGATGCTTACATTCGGGGCTTTACCATTTGCACAGGGACTGCAAGCGGTTGACTTTAACATCGGCGTATTCTATGTTATAGCCGTGTCTTCGTTGGGTATCATTGGGGTACTACTGGCTGGATGGTCAAGTAACAACAAATATTCGATGATTGGTGCCATGCGAAGCGGAGCTCAGTTTATCAGTTACGAGCTTTCTGCCGGATTTGCATTGATGACCATGGTTATTTTATCTGGATCGATGCAGTTCTCAACCATCATCGAAAGCCAAACTTATTGCTGGAATCTATTTAACGGACATATTGCATCTATCATAGCATTTATTATCTACTTGATATCGGGACATGCTGAAACCAATCGTGGTCCTTTCGACTTACCCGAGGCGGAATCGGAACTTACTGCTGGTTACCACACTGAGTATTCGGGTCTTCAATTCGGATTCTTTTATCTGGCTGAGTACCTCAATATGTTTATTGTAGCAGGTATTGCCACTACTATCTTCTTAGGTGGTTGGATGCCTATTCAATTTAATGGTGCGGATATTTTTAACGAAGTTATGAATTGGATACCTTCGTATGTGTGGTTTTTTGGAAAGACAGCCATTCTTGTATTTTTGAGTTTATGGGTAAGATGGACATTCCCACGTCTGCGTATTGACCAATTATTGAATTTGGAATGGAAATACTTATTACCCATCAATATGGCAAACCTATTGCTGATGGTTGTATTAGTATTGGCAGGGTGGACTTTAACGGACATATTCCCGTCTATATTTAAATTTATATCTGAATAAAAATGAGTTCAGTTTTAGAATACTTTAAAGGTTTATTTCAAGGTATCGGAGGGCTATTAACAGGCATGTCGGTAACTTGGAAGGAGTTATTTTCGAAAAAAATAACACAGCAATACCCCGAGAATCGAGGCACATTAGTAATATCTGAACGATTTAGAGGTGAACTGGTCATGCCTCACGATAGCAATAACGAGCATGCTTGTACATCGTGTGGTATTTGTGAAATGAATTGCCCCAACGGAACAATCAAGATAACATCAAAAAGTATCGAAACAGAGGATGGTAAAAAGAAAAAAGCGTTAGTTACCTACCACTATAATCTGGGCATGTGTACCTTCTGCAATCTGTGTGTGCTGACATGTCCATCTGATGCTATTAAGTTTGAGAATGTGTTTGAGAGTGCAAACTTTACCCGAGAAAGCCTCCATATGATATTAAACAAAGATGGCTCAAAATTAAGAGAAAAGAAAAAAAACACGCCAAAACCCGAAACACCAAAACCTGTAGTTGAAGAAACTGGTGTAAATGGATCTGCGATAGAAAATAGAGGTTCAGAAAAAACCGCAAATAATAGCGAAAATAATAAACCCGAATCTGTGTCAGAACCCGTGCCTACAAGTAAGGAAGAGTCTACCAATAAGCAAGTAGAGACAACCAGCACAGACACAAGAAAGTCTAAAATAGAAGCTATACCTTTGAGAAGGACAGAAACGACGAGCGAAAAATTGCAGACGGAAGAGAAAACGAGTACCCCTCGGAGATTGGTCAGAATAGAGATGGATTCGTTAGACAAAAAAGACGAAAGTCCGACTATCGAAAAGGCAAACGAACCCGAGAAAAAGGGACGATATATCTAAAACAGATAATATAACAAGAAAAATACGAATAGAAACAGCACTAAATAGATTATGGCAGAACTTATTATATTTGGGATACTTGCATTGGTTATAGTAGTTTGCTCTCTTATGGCAGTTACTACCCGATTGATTATCCGTTCGGCAACATTTTTATTGTTTGTACTACTGGCTACGGCAGGTCTTTATTTACTATTGGGCTTTCAATTTTTGGCGGCTGTGCAAATAGCTGTTTATGCTGGTGGTATCATGGTTTTATTCATTTTTTCTATTTTGCTCACCAACGATCCAGGTATGGATGTGAAATACGAAAAACCAAGCAGGATGATCTTGGCTGGTTTAGTAGCTGTAACAGGCTTGGGGATATGCGGTTCTATCATCTATCACAACGTATCACGAATGTACGTAAAAATGGATATGGCAATAGATATGAAAAAACTGGGAATGACAATGATGGGAACTGACAAGTATCAATACCTTCTTCCCTTCGAGGCAATCAGTATTCTACTGTTGGCGTGCATTATAGGGGGTATAATGATTGCTAGAAAACGCTAAATAAAACAAAGAAAACAGGATACTAATTTAGAATACGTTATGGGTGAATTTTTTACAGGAATCGTTTCAGTACCAATGGAGGCTTACCTCGCGATAAGTACCTTCATGTTTTTTGTTGGTGTATATGGTTTCCTTTCACGAAAAAATATGCTGATGGTGTTGATGTCAATCGAACTGATGCTGAATGCTGCTGATCTCAATTTTGTAATATTTAATCGCTTTTTGTATCCTAATCAGTTAGAAGGTTTATTCTTTGCTCTATTTACCATTGCCATTGCTGCTGCTGAAACAGCCATTGCGATTGCAATCATTATCAATATATACCGTAACGTAAAAAGCGTATACATAGACGAGAATATAACCGAGATGAAAAACTAATAAAGACCTACTAATTTTGATATAGATATGTTTTCATATACATTGTTGATTATCGTTCTACCTGCTATCATGTTCTTATTACTAGGACTGTTAGGCTACAAAATGAAACCCATATTGGCTGGTGTACTGGGTACATTGTCGATGGCGGTGATGACTGTGTTGTCTTATATCACGGCATATCAGTATTTTTTCAACACTGCAAGAAATAGTGTAGGTACGTTTGATACCATCTTGGCAAATGGAGGAACGTACGAGTGGTTGAGGTTTACTGACAAGCTACACATCGATCTGGGGATTATGCTTGATCCTATTTCGGTAATGATGCTTGTAGTTATCACTACAGTATCGCTTATGGTACATATTTATAGCTTGGGCTATATGCAGGGCGAAAAAGGATTTCAACGGTACTATGCGTTTTTGTCTTTATTCTCGTTCTCGATGTTGGGATTGGTAGTGGCTCCTAATATCTTCCAAATGTATATTTTCTGGGAGCTAGTAGGCGTTTCGTCTTTCTCACTCATCAGCTTTTACTATACTAAACCAAGTGCGGTTGCAGCTTCGAAAAAAGCATTTATTGTAACACGTTTTGCCGACTTGTTCTTTCTCATCGGTATTTTGGTTCTCTCGTATTTTACAGGCACATTCGATTTTCAAGAATTAACTGCTTCTGGTACATCTATATTGTCGGGTGCTATGGGTGCTTCGTTTATGGGAGCTTCGGCTCTTACATGGGCTATGCTCTTCATCTTTATGGGAGGGGCTGGCAAGTCGGCAATGATGCCTTTCCATATTTGGTTACCTGATGCGATGGAAGGCCCTACGCCTGCCTCGGCACTTATACATGCAGCTACAATGGTAGTAGCAGGTGTGTTTTTAGTAGCACGCTTATTTCCTGTATATATTTTTGGAACACCTGAGGTTCTCGAAATTATAGCATGGGTGGGGGCTATTACTTCGATCTATGCAGCTATCGTTGCGTGTACACAAACCGACATCAAACGTGTATTGGCTTATTCAACCATATCTCAAATTGCATATATGATTACCTCGTTGGGGGTATCGGGTTATGATGGACATGACGGATTAGGTTACATGGCATCTATGTTCCATCTATTTACGCACGCATTTTTCAAAGCTCTCCTATTCTTAGGAGCAGGGGCTATTATACATGCGGTACATAGTAATGAAATGGATGACATGGGCAAGTTGCGTAAACATCTACCTATCACACATGTTACTTTCTTGATTGCTTGTATTGCAATTGCTGGTATATGGCCATTTTCGGGATTCTTTAGTAAAGATGAAATTTTAGTGGCTGCATTTCACCACAACAAGATGATATTTTCCATCCTGTTTGTTGGAGCTGGTCTTACCGCATTCTATATGTTCAGATTGTATTACCGCATATTTTGGAACGACTCTGAAAAGGAGTATGAGCATGCACCACACGAAGCTGGTGCTACAATGACTATTCCACTTATCATATTGGCTGCATTTACGTTAGTAGGTGGGTTTGTTCCATTCTCTACACTGATTACAGCAGATGGGCTTCCTTTGGATGCACATATTGACTGGACGATAGGTGCGCCGAGCATTGCCATAGCCTTGTTGGGCATAGGTTTGGCTACATACATGTATAAAGCTAAATCGAATGTGGCTGATATGCTTGCCGAGAAATTTGGCAGTTATTATACATGGGCATACCACAAGTTTTACTTTGATGAACTATGGTTGTTTATAACTCGTAAAATCATTTTCAATTGTATATCAAGACCCATCGCTTGGTTTGATCATCATATTGTAGATGCATTTATGGATGGCCTATCTTTTGTTACAAACAGTGCATCTGATAAAATAAAAGGCTTACAATCGGGTCGGATTCAGCAGTACGCTATGGTATACCTAATAGCTGCGTTGACGCTGGTAGCTATATTCGGTTTTTGCCTCGTTTGTTATATATGTCTATAAGTTTTGCTTAAATTATTATAACCATGAATATTCTTTCATTATTTATTCTGATTCCGACATTGATGCTTATTGCATTTATCCCCTGCCAAAACATCAAGCAGGTACGTGCCGTAGGTGTAGTAGGAGCGGTAATCGAATTGATTTTTGCAGTAGTGCTATTATTCATGTTTTTTGCTGCACGAGAAGCTGACCCTACCAGCCCAATGCTTTTTTACAATAACGATATTGTTTGGTTCGAGTCGCTCAACATACGCTATGCCATAGGTGTAGATGGTATATCGGTACTTATGATTTTGCTTACAGCAATCATCATCTTTACAGGTACATTTGCATCGTGGAATATGAGTCCACTACCCAAAGATTTCTTCATGTGGCTTACCTTACTATCCATAGGTGTATATGGCTTCTTTATCTCATTGGATATGTTCACCATGTTCTTCTTTTACGAGATAGCACTGATCCCTATGTACTTGCTGATTGGGTTATGGGGTACTGGACGTAAAGAATACTCGGCGATGAAGCTTACGCTAATGCTAATGGGTGGATCAGCATTTTTGCTGGTAGGCGTATTTGGAATCTATCTGAATTCGGGACTGAATGAGTCTGGACAACATACATTTAACATTCTTGAGATTGCTGCTAATAATGTAATACCTGTAGAGGCTCAACGTTGGATATTTCCACTTACGTTTCTTGGATTTGGAGTACTGGGTGCGCTGTTTCCATTCCACACATGGTCGCCCGATGGTCATGCTGCTGCACCTACCGCAGTATCTATGCTACATGCTGGCGTACTAATGAAACTAGGGGGCTACGGATGTTTCCGTATTGCAATGACACTCTTACCTGATGCTGCAAATGAGCTTTCTTGGATATTTATTGTACTCACAGGTATTAGTGTAGTATATGGTGCCTTTGGTGCAATTGCTCAAACCGATCTTAAATATATCAATGCCTACTCGTCAGTTAGCCATTGCGGATTGGTACTTTTTGCTATATTGATGACTAATCATACGGCTACAACTGGTGCTGTTATGCAAATGTTATCGCATGGTCTTATGACGGCACTCTTCTTTGCGTTAATCGGAATGATATATGGAAGAACTCATACACGAGACATTAGAGAGTTGGGAGGTTTGATGAAGATTATGCCTTTCCTATCGGTATGTTATGTATTGGCAGGTTTAGCTTCATTGGGATTACCTGGCCTTAGTGGATTCGTTGCCGAGATGACTATATTTGTAGGTGCATTCCAACACGATGATCTATTTAGTCGTACATTTACCATACTAGCCTGCTCATCTATCGTTATCACTGCGGTTTATATACTCAAGGTTGTAGGTAAAATACTTTACGGACCTGTGGTTGATGACCATCACCTTGAATTGAAAGATGCTGTATGGCACGAGAAAGTGGCTGTAATAGGACTTGTTATCAGCGTAGCGGGAATGGGCCTATTTCCGGGATGGATTTCGAACTTGATACATACATCTTTAAACTAACATTTAAAATTCAAACAACAATGAAAAACTTAATTAAAACTTTCATCTTTATTGCCTGTATAAGTATTACAGGTATAATACAAGCAAATAATTTTTCGGCTAATGATTTAGTTACTCTTACTCTTAAAGATCAAGAGCAATTGACACAAGTCCTAAACTCGAAGGGCTATAACTTTGATTCGACCGAGGAACATGGTTTATCTAAAAATGATATTTACAAAAACAATTCGGGTATGACCTTCTCGGTAATAGAGCCAACTTTCAATTCGGATGGAAAAATGTTGGTATGGGAATTTGTGGATTCGCACAAGACATACAATGCCTTACAACAAGATTTAGGAGCAAATGGATTCAAAAAAAGTCATATGGAAACAAGACAGAAATATGTTTCGTCGACATATACGAAACCAGGTGTTACAATCATTTTAAGCTGCGACAAGAGCCTAAACAACCAAGGTGTTTATCAGGTATCTGTAAGATATACAAATGCTGCTTGGTATAATCTGAAATAAAATAAAGTATAAGAGAATGGATTTGAGTAACTACTTATTGATGAAGCCCGAATTATCACTTGTTGTGGTATTTCTTCTATTAATATTCTACGACTTGTTTGCTTCTGAAAAAGCTAAACAATACTATTTTCCTGTAGCGTGTCTACTATTCTTGGTGCATACAATATATTGCTTCTTCATACAGGACGAGGGTAGTTCTTTTGCAGGTATGTATACCACAGGAAAGGCTCAGCTGGCAATGAAATGTGTATTGAATGTTGGGGTTTTCCTCATATTTTTGCAAGCAAACGAGTGGTTAAGTAAAGCTCAATCTATCATAAAGAGGGGTGAGTTTTTCATGCTCACAGTCCTCACTCTATTGGGAATGTATCTGATGATATCGTCAGGCAGCTTCCTCTTGTTCTATATCGGATTAGAGACTGCCTCGTTGCCTATAGCAGCACTAGTTGCTTTTGACAAGTATAAAGAAAATTCGGCAGAAGCTGGAGCAAAGTATATTTTCAATGCAACGTTCTCGTCAGCTATTATGGTGTTTGGCATATCATTTATATATGGCGGGTGTGGAACTCTCTATTATAGTGATGTTGCTCAACAAATAAGCTCATCTCCGTTGCTTATCATGGCGTTGTTGCTGTTCTTATCTGGTCTATTCTTTAAAATATCGCTGGTGCCATTTCACCTATGGGCGCCTGATGCCTATCAGGGAGCACCTACAAATGTTACACTGTATCTTTCGACAATATCGAAAGGGGCTGCGGTGTTTGCACTGATGCTCATTCTTTACAAGGTATTTCCTGCACTGCATACTATATGGCGTCCGTCGATATGGATTCTGATCTTATTAACCATCACCATAGGTAATCTATTTGCGATGAGACAAAAGAACTTGAAACGCTTTTTGGCTTTCTCGTCTATCTCTCAAGCTGGATATATTATGCTAAGTGTGTTCTCTGGTACTGCCATGGGAATGGCGGCTACTATATTCTACGTGTTTGTATACATATTCTCTAATCTTGCTCCCTTTGGCGTGATTTCGAGTATCGAGAATAAAACGGGTAAAGTAAATATTGATGACTATAATGGCTTATACGGAACAAATCCTAAGTTGGCATTAGTGATGATGGTATCCATGTTCTCGCTTGGAGGTATCCCTCCTACTGCTGGTTTTTTCAGCAAATTGTTTGTTTTTATAGCAGCAATGGAACAGGGATATGTGGTGCTTGTATTTATAGCCTTGTTAAATACGGTTGTGTCTCTTTACTATTACCTATTGGTAGTAAAAGCAATGTTTATCAACAAATCGAATACGCCTATCGAAAGTTTGCAAACGGATGGTTATTTGAAAACATCGCTTGTGTTTTCGATGGTAGGTATTTTCTTTATTGGCATCATTAATTGTTTTTATGAGTACATTCGTTCTGTGAGTGTAGGTTTTTAACAATATTTGTTCAAAATAAAGCGAATTCGATAAACACTTTGTTCTAATTTTGTGTTTATCGAATTCTCGTTTTTACTAGGATTTATCACCTGATATATTTTTTATGGATTTATTAATTTTATTACAGTCCGTTTCTAGCAATCTTGATCCTGTAACACCAATAGTTCAGGAAAGTTATTTTAGCCTAATACTCAAAGGGGGTTGGGTTATGTTACCTATTGCTATCCTCTCTGTTTTGGCAATCTATTTCATTATCGAAAGATGGTTAACTATTAGCAAAATGGGAAAATCGGATTCGATCTGGCAATCAAGACTGGTTGAGCTTATTGCTGAAAACAAAACAGAACAGGCTTTACGATTCTGCATCGAAAAACCGTATATCACAGCCAAAGTGGTTGAGGCTGGTATAAAAGAGATAAATGAGCCTTTAGATGACATTGAAAGTGCAATGGAAATAGCATCTCGTGTGCAAATATCAAAAATGGAAAACCATATGAATTATCTCGGTATCATTGCATCCATAGCTCCTATGCTAGGTTTCTTGGGTACTATATTCGGGGTTATCAATATTTTTTATAACATTTCTCAAACTACCGATTTAGATATTGCAACTATCTCGGACGGTTTGTATCAAAAGATGATATGCTCTGGTGCTGGTTTACTGGTTGGCATTGTTGCCTATTCAGGCTACTATTTACTCAATGGCAGCATTGACAAAGCTGTTGTGAATTTAGATAAAGATTCGAACGAGGTACTGAAAGCGATCAAAGTATCGACAAGGAATCAGAAAAATTAAGCAGAAAGACATTTGTCTTTTCCTAAAGAAGTTAATTATGAAAATACAGCGTCGAAGAACTCGATCTGCCGAAGTATATACAGCATCTTTAAGTGATATTATGTTTTTTTTGTTGCTGTTTTTCCTCATCATATCAACGATGATTACACCTACTGCCATTCGGGTTTTGCTCCCCAATTCATCTACAGCAGAAAAGGTAGCAACAAAAAAGAATATCAACCTGACAATAACTTCAGACCTGAAGTATTTTGTAAACGATAAGCTGGTTACGCTTGATATACTTGAAAAAGAACTTGCCTTAGTAGTGGGCGAAAGACAGGAGGGTGATGAAATAAATGTTTTACTACAAGCAGACAAATCGTTGAATCTGCAAGATATAATACATGTCATTGACATAGGTAATAATCTAAAAGTAAAGATGGTTCTGTTTACACAAAAAAACTAGAGAACGATTTAAACAAAAAGGGTATTACACTAAATACTCTTTTTCTGCGTTATAGGAATTGAGAAGATTTGAATAATCAAAAGCTAAAAAGAATTGTATTTGTGAGATATATCTACTTTCTTATCTTAATCTTCACAAGCATTTCCAGTCAGGCTCAATCCATTAGTGGGTTGGTTTATGACAGCTTGACGAACAAGCCCATCGAATATGCTTCGATACGTTTACTACAATCCAAGGACAGTGTATTTGTAAGAGGTGAAGTATCTTCCGATCTGGGAAGATTTAAGATGAACACCTCCGTTGGCGATTACATTTTCGAAATATCGTATATTGGTTATCACCGCCTGCAAAAAAAGATACAACTTACAAGTAAAAAAGACGATATACATTTGGGTAGGGTGTACTTAAAGTCGGTAAACTATACCCTGAATGAAGCAACTATTACGTCGACCGTTCCCGACATCGTGGTAAGAGGAGATACGATTGAATACAACGCTGACTCATACAGGCTAAAACATGATGCTTTACTCAAAGATCTTGTAAGTACGCTCCCAGGCATCCTGATAAGTGCTGATGGTAAGCTGATGGTAAACGGAAAAGTAATTACCAAAATATTGATTGATGGAAAAGAGTTCTTCGACAACGACATTGATCTAGCAATGAGAAACTTACCTGCATCTATGATTAATAAGCTTCAGATACTAAAAGAACAATCAGAAACCAGTAAGATTACTGGATTTAAGGATGGAGATACACAACATGTTATAAACTTGACTGTCAAAGAAGGATACAAGCATCGCATCTTTGGAGAGGGCAGAATTGGTTATGGCACAGATCAAAGATATTCGAATAAAGTATCTGCACAAATGCTTGCTGATGACAATCAGTATGCATTAATAGCAAACACAAACAATGTAACAGATGACTTCGAATACAGTGGGTTGTCAAGTCAATACGATGGTATTACAACTAATAAGGATATCGGATTCAATTTCAACTCGCAGCGAAGTGAAAGTTTAAAGGTGGGTGGAAATATCAAATATGATCACAATGATAACTTATTTAATATGGATAGTAATACTCGCTCGTTTATCCAATCAGGTGATCGCATTGGACATCAAACGTCGACGTCTCGCAATATCCGCAAAAACCTAAGAACTGGAACGAACGTTAGATGGACTCCAGATACACTTACCACCATTCATGGACGCATAAATATATCAACAGGAACGAACGATGATATACGAGAAAGCAGAACAAAATCATATGTCGAGAGCAAAAAAGACACGACATTGGGTAAAACAAATTATTTAACAAATGGCGATACATACAATCTTAATAGCTCGTTGACTATTGGGCGAAAATTAAATAATAAAGGGCGTACTGCAAGCCTTTCTGTGAATGGAACGCTCAATGGAAATAGTAGTAATGGTTTTAATAAATCAAATACAATATACCAGAATATAAATCAAACCAAAGTAATCGACCAATCGCTTTCGATAGATAATTCAATTAAAAACTGGAGTCTTATGCTTTCCCTCGTTGAGCCACTAAGCCCAGGTAAGTCTATTCAATTTTCATACCTCTATCGCTCTGAAAAATCAGATAGAGAACGGTTGACTTTCAAAAAAGATGAGGAAGGTGAGTACACTTCTATGGATAGTGCATACAGCAGAAATGCTACAGTAAAGCAAATAACTGAACGTTTTAACATCAGCTTCCAGTCTCAAAAAGAAAAATTCGAATACACCATAGGCATCAATATTGACCCTGCTAGTTCTTCAAGTAAAACAAGCATAGGCGACTCTATTATAGAAAGTCAAGAACAAAGAGTCATAAATATATCTCCTTCTCTACGTTTTTCATACAAACCTAGAACGAACCTAAATTTCGATTTTGACTATTATGGAGCGATGGAACAACCATCTCTTAGGCAACTATCGGCAGATACAATAATTATAGATGCACTTTCGAAAATTTACGGAAATCCCAATTTAAAACCAAGCTATCAGAATAATTTAAATGTATATCTACAAAAATCAAATTACGAGAAAGGTTCATTCTTTACCATTTCGGGTGGGGGACATTATACGTTTAATAAGATTGTTGATTATACATTTATCGATGGGCAAGGGAATAGTGAAAGCTCGTACCGAAATGTGCAGGGGAACTGGGGGCTTAATGGAGGTATTATGTTCAACACACCTCTCTCTAATAAAAAAATAACGATTGATAATACCCTATATGGTTATCTTATGCAAAATATAGGCTACTCTAATAGAATAAAGAATATAACCCGAAACTTAACCATGAGTGAGGGTTTCTCGATCAGCTATCGATCAAACAAGTTAACCCAACGCCTGCAAGCCAACGTTTCATATAATATTACAAGAAACAATTTACCTAACCAAGAAAATTTGAATGTTATAAACTACGGTTTAAAATCGTCTACAAAGGCAGATCTTCCCCATCACTTTATTCTTCAGAATGAGATTAGCTACTTTCGAAATATAGGCTATTCTGATGAATTTAAAAAGTCGGAACTTTTATGGAATATTTCTTTATCGAAACAATTATTAAAGAGAAAACAAGGAACGCTAAAGATTCAGGCATACGATATATTTAATGATCGAAATAATGTACTACGTGTAACATCGGGTAATTATATTTCGGACACACGAACAAATATGATTGGACGATATTTCTTAGTTAGTTTTGGCTATCGTTTCAATATTACTCCAAAAGGGACTAAAGATAATTCCTTGACTGATGACAGTGATATGGACTATATGACACAATAGGCACAAAGGGGTTATATCCTCTTTGTGCCTATCAGGTATTATTGCATTGTAGGGAAATTAAAACCGTTTTTTTTATTTTATCTCAATCAGCCTGTATCCTACTTTCGAGATTGTTTTTAGCTCAACATAAGGGTTTCCTTCCAAATATTTCCTTATTCTATGGCTCAGATTATTCAACGAATGATCTTTGGGATATATATCGTCTTTGCCCCATAAGTGCACTGCAATATCTTCTTTAGATACCACCTCGTTGAGGTTATTACACAAAATAGACAAAAAAGAGGCCTCTGTCTTGGTCAACTTAATCTCATTATTATCAATCAAAATAACATGATTGATCGGATTGAAAGAAAATCCTTTTGAGGAATAAGAACTAGACTCTCGCTTCGGTTTCCTATTTAATAAATTGGTAATACGAGCCACCAACTCTTTGGTTCCGTATGGCTTTTTTTGATAATCAACATTACCCAATCTAAATCCACGATCAGTGTCTTTGAAATGTGTTTTTCCTGTCGTAAATATTATGGGCATCTCAGGATAATACATACGAATATTTTCGGCTGTGTCAAACCCATCTAATTCTCCTGCCAAATCAACATCCATCAATACTATATCTATTGGCATCTTTTTCAAATAGTCCACAACCTCCTCTCCTTTTGCCACTTGCACTACACCAAACCCTTCAACTTCCAAGTTCTCAGCAAGCATAAAAGCCAAATTTGTATCATCTTCAACTAAAAGAACTAATGTATCCATAAATTCTATAAATATTTGTGTTTAAAATTTTGTCTAGTCTAAATTTTCACTATTATTTAATTCTACCAAGGGCAGGTAAACAGTAAATTCACTACCAATACCTAACTCACTTTTGACTGTAACTTTACCATTGTGTCTACTAACGATTCTCATCACATAATTAAGTCCAATACCATGCCCTTTGGCTTGAGAAGGATTGCCTACCCGAGAGTACCTCTCGAAAATTTGGGCTTGATCTTGAGCAGATATACCTATTCCATTATCTATAACTGAGATGGAGATATAATCCTTATCAACAGCTAATACTATAATGATCTCTATCGGAGCATTACTATATTTTAAAGCATTAGCAACCAAGTTAGATATCGTCTGCTCTATATGATTACGATCTGCATATATCAGATCATTTGACAATCTATTGATTATTCGAATACTAGTAGTACTTGCCGATGTTTCACTAAATCGATCAACAATATCGGATACTAATTTAAGTATATCAAACTCAGAGTAATTTAGTTCAAGTACTCCTTCATCATCCATTGCCACGCTTAAAATCATTTCGGTTTGCCCAGCCATTCGTTGAATCTCCCCATTTGCCATGCGCAAATAACGCATTCTTCGATCTTCGTTTGATACTATCTTGGGGCTTTCTAAGGCATTAATTATCTGCAAAAGCACACTTAAAGGTTTCTTAAACTCATGAGAAATATCTCCAAAAACATCGTTCTTAAATCGGACTAACTCTCTTTGCTCATCTAATGTCTTTCGATAATATCTAAAACTATAAAGACAAATGACACAAAACAATACGGATAATGAAAAAGTGAAAACCATCTGAGGGAAAATAGCATTCATCGGGTTGATGAGTACGATACGCAACATCTTTGCATTTTCAGCATCTAAGGGTATACCTTTAGATGGTAATATAGCATTAGGTAATGATGCACACGCTGGCAAGCTAGTCTCTAAAATCTCTTTGGTTTTTACATTCACAACTTCGGAATAGAATGCTAACTCAATGTCATTCTCAGCAAATACAAAAGAAGCTACACTATCAATACTTACCAATTGTATAGGATTGGCTACACTCAGAAATTTTTCTATTTCCAAGTTGACCGACGAGGTTATACTTCTTACATTATTCACGATCTCATCATCCATTGATGGTATGTATCCTTGAACAAATGCATCATGTTGATCATTATCAACATGATTATAGTACGACAAATAGGTATGGTTGCCTTTTGACACTCTTGTCAAACGAGCATTTAAATCGATCCGATAAATATCATCCAAAGACAGATTTAAGGCTCTCGCCAATACATCCATATTATTATAATACAAATTATATAACGAAAATAATTGCAATAAAAAAATTATTATTACAAGAATAAACGAGAAACGAGTAACATCCAGAAATCGAATTTTATTAGTCCACTTCCTCATCAAAATAAAGAACGATAGCTTTATTAAAATATAAAAACTCTAAAGTATAAAAAATAATTCACCTTACACCAGAGCTAGGCTCTAAATTTAGGGTTTATTACTGAAATAAATGCTAATTAGAAAAACCGATAACTACCTTCATTAATAGACTAAAGTAGTTTTTTGCAACTTATCTCATTGCGTCTCTAAGACACATTAACTCTTATCTTATACTTACATCTACTTTTTGCGTAGGTGCTTTATCTTCATTTCGTTTTATAACAGAGGCTATAAAATTATCGGCTAATGTACCAAATACCAATCCTAAAAGAGAGTTTTGATTGAGTGCAACAGGCTCACCATCATCCCCTCCCTCTCTAATGCTTTGCACAATAGGGATTTGTCCTAACAGAGGGACATTCATGTCTTGAGCCAGATTTTTAGCTCCATCTTTTCCGAAAATGTAATACTTATTTTCGGGTAACTCGGCAGGGGTAAACCAAGCCATATTCTCAACCAAGCCAAGTATAGGTACATTGACCTTGTCGTTCGTAAACATATCTATCCCCTTACGAGCATCGGCTAACGCTACTTCTTGTGGTGTGCTTACAACCACTGCGCCTGTTATGGATAAAGTTTGCACCAATGTGAGATGTATATCACTCGTACCTGGGGGGAAATCGATCAAGAAATAATCTAATTCACCCCAATTAGCATCGGTTATCAACTGCTTGAGGGCATTACCTGCCATTGCTCCACGCCACACAATTGCATTCTCTTTTTTTACAAAAAAGCCTATAGATAGCATCTTTACACCATATTTTTCAACAGGTGCTAACATTTCTTTATCTCCCACCACCTCCATAAATGGCTGGGTATCCTCTTCTTTAAACATTTTGGGCATAGATGGCCCAAATATATCGGCATCTAGTAAACCCACTTTATAACCTTTCTGAGCTAAGGCAACAGCTAAATTAGCTGTAACTGTACTTTTACCTACCCCACCTTTGCCCGACGATATTGCAATTATATTTTTGACTAAGGGCAATAATGGAGGTGCGGGCTCGAATGGAGCCTGTTGCTTAGTTATTGCCTCAATATTACCTTTAACTTCAATGTCTGGAGAGATGTATGTAAGTATTGCAGTCTCGGATGCTTTTACAACAGACTTTATAAAAGGGTCGTTTGCCTTGTCGAAAATCAACGAAAAACTCACCTTGTTCCCTTCAATGTGTATATCGTCAGAAACAAAACCCATTTCTACAATGTCTTTTCCTGTACCAGGATAACGCACATTGCGAAGTGCATCTAAAATTAATTTTGGATATATTTTTATGCTCATTGCTATATTTATATAATTATAAAGAATCTTCTTTTTTTCGAGTAATCACCTGTGAGTTATTCCGTGAATAACTACGGTAGCTATCGTGCTCTATTTCTATATCAGGCTCTACCCAGTGGATACGAGGCGAACTCTGAAACTTGATATACTTGATACTCAACCCCCGATCAATCCACTGTTGCTCATAAAATGTTTTTATTTGCAACACATCATCTGCCCAACCCGAATTATATAAATCGGTGGTACTAAATAATACTGGCAATTGGTTTACATCTACCATTGCTGCAGTATAGGTAAACATAAAATTGCTATCAGATTTGAGGTGTATAATCCCATCAATTCTCAAAAATCGTTGATATAAGTCCATAAAACGAGTCGATGCTATACGCTTATTTACCTTATTCATCTGAGGATCAGGAAAGGTAATCCACAGCTCAGACACCTCATCTTTTACGAAAAAATGATCGAGCAATTCGATATGTGTACGTAAAAAAGCTACATTAGGCAGTTTTTCGTCAAACGATTGCTTAGCCCCCGTCCACATACGAGCTCCTTTTATATCGATCCCTATAAAGTTTTTCTCGGGATATAGTTTTGCTAAACCCACCGTATACTCGCCTTTGCCACAACCTAATTCTAAAACTATAGGATTGTCGTTTTTGAAAAACAAACGCCCCCAATTTCCTTTCATCTCAAATCCCTTGTCTTGCAAAACGGCATAAGGATACTGAAATACGTGTGGATACTGATCCATGTTGGCAAACTTTGCTAGTTTATTTTTTCCCATATGATGAGATGTTAAACGCTTATTCGTTTATATTTTTTTACAATTATAATATCTATTCTCTCAAATTAAATAAATACATTTACTCAAACAAAGATACTTCAAAATAAATTTCTTGAAAAAACAATTGTCAATTGATTTCATTTTAACACCAATAATAAATGGAATACGTTATAAACCATAAGCCAACTGGAAATAGATTCGAAGCAATTATAGACAATCATATAATTGGATACGTTGATTATATGATAGCAGAACAAGGACTAATGACTGTTTATCACACTAAAATGAGTGAGGGTTATGAAGGAAAAGGTATTGCTGGAGCAATGACTAGAGCTTTGCTTGAATTTGCAAAGCAGGAACGATTAAGAATAAATCCAGTTTGCTCTTATACAAAAAGATACATAGAACAACACTCTGAATACGCTGAGCTAAGTATAAACAAGCAAGAATATTAAAAAAAAATGGTAACTTTAAACCCTTATTTAGGATTCAATGGCACTTGCGAGGTCGCATTTGAATTATATAAATCTGTATTTGGTGGTCAATTTTTAGATCTGCTTCGATTTAAAGATATACCTAGCGAGCAACCCATACCCAAATCGGAACACAACAAAATTATGCACATAAGTTTACCTATAAGCAACGAAGTTACTTTAATGGGGTCTGATTCGATGACATGTTGTGGACAGTCTATTACCTGTGGTGATAATGTAAGTATAGCTATAAGCCCCGAATCAGAAGCTCAGGCTAAGCTTATCTACAATACCCTATCAGCTGGAGGCAAAATACATATTGCTTTAGACAAAACTTTTTGGGGTGCTTTGTTTGCTACATTTACTGATAAATTTGGCATTAGCTGGATGATAAACTACCAGTTTGAGAAAGAACAAAACTAAAGACACATTTACACCTAGACGATTTTATGGATATAAGCAAATTTCGGTCAAAACATCTAATAATCCACATCGGGGATTTCCCCACCCTCTTTTCTATTCTTTAATGGCTAAAACACGCCTCTTGAAACAATAGTTATTTAGCTACATAAGGTGCCAATGATTCATTAAAATACACTAAATGGATTGAATGAGTGGGTAACGTTAGATTTTAAATTTGGATCTTTATATAGATTATACTATATTTGCGCTTGAATATTAATGGAGGAGGAGGCTTTAGGCTTCCTCCTCTTTTATTAATCAATAAAACATGATGATAGACAAAGCATTAATTATAGATATAGTTGAAGATTACCTCATCCAATCCGATATGTTTTTGGTTGAAGTTCTAGTCAAACCAAGCAATATTATTGTTGTTGAGATAGATAGCACAGAAGGCGTAAGCATTGAAGGCTGCATTGCACTAAATAAACATATTGAATCGAAGTTAGATCGTGATGCTGAAGATTTTGAGTTAGAAGTAGGTTCGGCTGGCATAACATCGCCTTTCAAGATTGTAAAACAATACGAGAAAAACAGAGGAAACGAAGTCGAGGTTCTCACAAAAAAAGGGCAAAAAGTGAGCGGTCTACTCAAAAGTTGTGATGATACAGCTTTTGTTGTTACGGTTACTAAACTAGTAAAACCCGAAGGGGCTAAGCGCAAAATAGAGGTTGACGAAGACTTTTGTTTTAAATACGAAGAAGTAAAATATACAAAATATCAAATCAGATTTAAATAACCATGGCTAAGAAAGAAATTATAAGCATGATTGATACCTTTTCAGAATTTAAGGAGCTGAAAAATATCGACCGTATGACGATGATTAGCGTTCTTGAAGACTCGTTTCGTAATGTGATTGCGAAAATGTTTGGAACGGACGAGAATTATGATGTCATCATCAACCCCGACAAGGGTGATTTGGAGATTTGGCGTAATCGTTCCATTGTGGATGATGAGGAGTTGGAAGATCCGAATATTGAAATTTCTCTTTCTGAAGCTAAAAAAATAGATGCCGATTTCCAGGTAGGTGAAGAGGTTACGGACGAAGTTTTCTTTGAAGATTTTGGTCGCCGTGCAATCCTTAACTTACGCCAAACTTTAGCATCAAAAATACTAGAACTCCAAAAAGATAGCTTGTTTAACAAGTACAAAGAAAAAGTTGGCGAGATAGTATCGGGCGAGGTGTATCAGATTTGGAAAAAAGAAATACTCTTACTAGATGACGACAAGGAAGAATTGCTCCTACCTAAGACAGAACAAATTCCGTCTGATTTTTTCCGTAAAGGAGAGCATGTGAGAGCAGTTGTAGAGCGTGTTGAAAATAAGAATAATAATCCTAAGATTATTTTGTCAAGAACATCCCCAACATTTTTGGAAAGACTGTTTGAGCTTGAAGTCCCCGAAATTAATGATGGACTTATTACTATAAAAAAAATAGCTCGTATCCCTGGCGAAAGAGCAAAAGTTGCCGTAGAGTCTTACGACGACCGTATTGATCCAGTTGGAGCATGTGTAGGTATGAAAGGATCTCGTATACATGGCATTGTGCGTGAGTTGAGAAACGAGAACATCGACATTATCAACTATACATCAAACATGAACTTGTATATTCAACGTGCGTTGAGCCCTGCTAAAATAACTACGATTAAACTAAACGACGAAGACCGAAAAGCTGAAGTCTTTTTGCGTCCAGAAGAAGTTTCGCTAGCCATTGGCAAAGGTGGTTTGAATATCAAACTAGCAAGTATGCTAACAGGGTATACGATTGATGTATATCGCGATATTGACGATTTTGATGAGGAAGACATCTACTTGGATGAGTTTGAGGACGAAATCGATCAGTGGGTGATAGAGCAGTTGAAAAAACTGGGATATGTTACTGCTAAAAATGTATTAAGTGCAGATAGAGATACACTCATCAAAGAAGCCGACCTAGAAGAAAATACGGTAGATGAGCTAATCGCTATTTTAAAAGCAGAGTTTGAAGACGAAGAATAAACCTAAATTTGGTAATTCTATGATTTCTTAATACTTTTGTGTAGATTTGGATTATTGTAGAAGTTCTGAGGGTAGTCTTTTCAACACTGTTCATTTTTCATGATTTAAAAAAAACGTATGTCTATAAGATTAATTAAAGTATCAAAAGATTTGAATGTAGGAATCAGCAGCCTTGTTGAATTTCTGCAAAAAAAAGGGGTTGCCGTTGAGGCTAATCCTAATACGAAGATTGACGATGAACAGTATGACCTTCTTATTCTGGAGTTTGGCAAAGATAAAAAACTGAAACTATCTTCAGAAAGAAATAAAGACCTACAAAAAGAGAACAAAGAATTGTCTGCACAAGTTGCTACAGAAGAGGTGAATTCTCGAACAGTTCAAACAATAGAAGATATTATAAAAACTGAAATTTCAGAAGATATAAAGCCACACATCCAAATTGTAGACAAGATTGATTTGGATAATTTGAACAAAAGAAAGACTCCTGCACCTAAAGTGGTTGTTGAAGACGTAGTGATAGAGAAAAAGGAAGAAGCTGTAGTTTTAGAAAAAGAAATTATCGAAACTATTGATAAACCTGTTGTTGCAGCAACTATCGATGAGACAAAAGACATAGAAAAGGCGGAATCGATTACCAACAATATACAAGAAGACGTTATAGAAACACATCAACCCACATTTGTTGATAACACAAATGTTGAAAAAGAAGAACAAATTATTCAACCCAGCCAAGAGGTTGAAACAGCCAAAGAAGTAGAAGGTCAAGTTGAAACCCCTAACGATTTAGATGACTCTGTATTTAGATTGAACAATACGGCAATCAAGTCTAATATTGTAGTAAAAGGTTCAATTGATTTAAGTGCTATAAATGATAGGACAAGACCTGCTAAGAAAACAAAGGCGGAAAAGAAAAAGGAGCGACTAGATAAAGAACAGGCAGACTCGAAAAAACTTAAAGAAACGACCGTAAAACTGTTGAAGAAAGAGAGCGTCGAAGAAAAAGAGAAGAAGAAACTGTCAGTAGATGATGCTGATGACGCATCAAAGAAAAAGAGAGCTCGCATCAAGAAAGGTAAAGTAGATATTGAAAAAGGAGTAACTACATCACCTGTACTCAATACAAAACCAACAAGTGATAAGCCTAAACAACTGAATCGGAACAGACCTGTGCTAACACACAAGGCACCTGTTAGCGAAGAAGATGTTCAAAAACAAATAAAAGAAACCTTGGCTCGTTTGACAAATAAGGGAGGTAAAACCAAGGGGTCGAAATATCGTAAAGATAAGAGAGAAGCTGTTTCGCAAAGGCAACAAGAAGAGCTAGAACTTCAAGAACAGGAAAGTAGAACGCTGAAAATAACCGAATTTGTTACTGCTAACGATTTGGCTAACATGATGAACCTACCTGTCATAAGAGTTATCTCAACGTGTATGAGTATTGGTATGATGGTATCTATCAATCAACGTTTGGATGCCGAAACAATCAATATAGTAGCTGACGAATTTGGTTTTAAGACTGAATATGTAAGTGCCGAAGTAGCCGAGGCTATTTGGGAAGAAGAAGATAATGAAGAAGATTTGGTAGCACGTGCACCTATTGTTACGGTGATGGGACACGTTGACCACGGTAAAACATCATTGTTGGATACAATCCGTCAGACTAATGTTATTGCTGGTGAAGCTGGAGGTATTACTCAGCACATCGGTGCATACAACGTTAAACTCAAAGATGGCAGACGTATGACATTCTTAGATACTCCTGGACACGAGGCCTTTACGGCAATGCGTGCTCGTGGTGCTAAGGTTACTGATATTGCTATCATCATAATTGCTGCCGATGACAATGTGATGCCTCAAACAATAGAGGCAATCAATCATGCTTCAGCAGCAGGTGTCCCTATCGTATTTGCAATAAATAAGGTAGATAAGCCAAATGCTAATCCAGAAAAAATAAAAGAAACGCTTGCCAATATGAACTACCTCGTAGAGTCATGGGGAGGCAAGTATCAATCACAAGATATTTCCGCAAAACAAGGAATGGGTGTTGACGAATTACTTGAAAAAGTATTACTCGAAGCCGAATTGTTAGACCTGAAAGCAAATCCAAACAAACGTGCAACCGGATCAGTTATTGAATCATCGTTGGACAAAGGGCGTGGATATGTATCGACTGTATTAGTACAGAATGGAACACTTAAACAAGGGGATATTGTATTGGCAGGAACTTACTTTGGACGTGTCAAAGCTATGTTTAACGAGCGTAACATGCGCTCAGAAGGTGCTGCCCCATCAGCTCCTGCACTGATACTCGGTTTGAATGGTGCACCCCAAGCGGGAGACTTGTTCCACGTATTAGAGTCGGAGCAAGAAGCCAGAGATATTGCAAACAAACGTGAGCAGTTGCAACGCGAACAAGGGCTACGTACACAAAAGATACTGACACTCGACGATATAGGTCGTCGCATTGCAATTGGTAACTTCCAACAGCTAAACGTTATTGTAAAAGGAGATGTGGACGGTTCTGTTGAGGCCCTTGCAGACTCATTAATTCGTCTATCTACAGAAGAAATACAAGTAAATGTTATACATAAAGCGGTAGGAGCAATCTCCGAATCAGATATAACACTAGCTGCCGCATCAGACGCTATTGTAATCGGATTCCAAGTAAGACCATCTATGGCTGCACGAAGAGGTGCCGAAAAAGATGGTGTAGAGATAAGACTTTACTCTATCATCTACGATGCAATAGACGACGTAAAATCGGCTATGGAAGGTATGCTTTCTCCAGATATTAGAGAAGAAATCACCGCAAACGTAGAAGTTCGTGATGTATTCAAAATAACAAAAGTAGGAACTGTCGCTGGATGTATGGTTAAAGATGGTAAAATTAAACGATCACACAAGATTCGTCTTATTCGTGATGGCATCGTAATCTACTCTGGAGACTTAGGCTCACTTAAACGTTTCAAAGATGATGTTAAAGAAGTGGCTTTCGGATACGAATGTGGTCTAAATATCCATAACTACAATGACATTAAAGTTGGGGATATTATTGAAGCCTTTGAACAAATAGAGGTTAAGAAAACACTGTGATCTGAAAAGAAAGAGTATATTTGCAACTCATATAACCAATTGAAAGTTGTTACCTGTTAATTAAATCCTGAGATCGGTGGTGTGTTAAAATGCCACCGAAACACATGAAATATATTTGTAATTTTCCCTTTTAGGCGTTGTTGTTGTTCCTTCTTGAATATATAAGTAAATAGTTTTTTACCATGGCAACTTTAAAAATAACACTATTATCGTTCATCTTTTTAGTGCTGTCGTTTTCTGATTTAACTGCCCTAGAGCTTGTAAATCCATCTGTACAGTTACAAGTGGCTTACATCAATTCGACAGAATTATTAGAACTTGTACCTGGTAAAAAGGATGCGAGTAAGGCTATAGAAGAGCTTAACAAGAAATATAAAGATGAATTGCTTTTGATGCAAAACGATTACAACAGTAAGTATACTGACTTCTTGTCTAATCAGAACACATTAGCAGAAAGCATCAAGTTACGACGCATGCAAGAGTTACATGAACTTGAACAAAGCATCAAGAGGTTTATGAAAGTTGCACAAGAAGATATCGATAGCCAAGAGCAACAGTTAATCGTACCTTTAAAAGAGAAGTTAAAAGAAGCTGTCAATGAAGTTGGTATAGAATATGGCTATATCTGCATTTATGACTTAGCAGATCCAACAATCGCTTTTCTCACACCCAATGCTGTGGATGCCAACACGTACGTAAAAATAAAACTTCAAAGTAAATAATTACCACAACCATTCTAAAACCGACTAGATATAAAGAATCTATTTCAGCTCAAATGCAACCAGACTTTGTATGACTAAAGAACGACATTCAGGATCAATTGGAATATTTGACTCTGGGTATGGAGGCTTAACAATATTGTCCGAAATTCAGAAACTACTTCCCGAGTACGATTATATATACCTTGGTGATAATTCCAGAGCACCATATGGCTCACGCTCTTTTGATGTGGTATATGAATTTACAAGGCAAGCGGTATTGACTCTGTTCGACAAAGGGTGTAATCTTGTTATTTTGGCTTGCAATACAGCATCGGCAAAAGCTCTTAGATCAATTCAACAAATCGATTTACCGACAACAAATCCGCATAAGCGTGTACTGGGCGTAATACGTCCTACGGCAGAAATTATAGGTGGAATAACCAAAACAAGACATATTGGCATTTTGGGTACAATAGGAACTATCCAATCTGACTCATACCCTATTGAGATTCAAAAATTATATCCTGACATTATCACCCGTTCCCAAGCATGCCCAATGTGGGTTTCGTTGGTTGAAAACAATGAGTCGAATAAGCCTGGTGCTGATTATTTTGTAAAAAAATACGTGGACGAAATTTTAGCTCAAGATCACCAAATAGATACTCTCATATTGGGATGTACACACTACCCTCTTCTTTATAACAAGATAAGGGAATATACCCCCAAAGGGGTTACTATTGTACCACAAGGAGAATACATTGCCAATAGCTTAAAGATCTATTTGCAAAGACATCCAGAAATGGATGAGCTATGTACGAAGAATCGTAAAACGCTATATTACACAACAGAGTTGGCTGAACGTTTTAAACAATCAGCGTCTTTTTTTCTGAATAAGGACATTGAGGTTGAGCGAATATCTTTGGAGAAACAGATCTTGTAATAGATTGGTTACATTACTAATACGCAAATCCTCTGAATTTTGATAAAATTTAGAGGATTTGTATTTATGAAACCATATCTATCAGTTGATTGCTGCAATTCGACTAATATATTTACCTATTATATCAAATTCAAGATTTACTAAAGATCCTTCTTTGAATTGATGAAAGTTAGTATGCTCATACGTAAATGGGATAATAGCAACCTCAAAAGTATTATTGGTTGGATTGCAAACTGTAAGGCTCACTCCATTTACAGTAACAGAACCTTTATCTACAGTTAAATATCCTTTTTTAGCCATTTCTTTATCATAGTCATAATTGAATTTGAAGTACCAGCTACCATCGGCCTCTCTAATCTGGGTACATCGGGCTGTCTGGTCTACATGCCCTTGCACGATATGCCCATCCAAACGCCCATTCATTAGCATACTTCGCTCTAGGTTTACTTTATCCCCAACATTTAGCTTCCCTAAATTAGATCTTTCCAGAGTCTCTTTTATTGCCGTTACTGTATAGGTATCGCTTGTAAGATCAACTACGGTTAAACAGACCCCGTTATGAGCGATGCTTTGATCGATTTTTAATTCATGTACGAATGTACAACGCACGGTAAGGTGAATATTCTCATTTTCCTTACGTATACCTACTACTTGAGCAGCTTCTTCTATAATTCCTGAAAACATAATCTTATATTTTTTAAACGATGTATCTGTTTTTAGCTATTTGCAAAATTAAGAATAAAATGGTGAGTATTCGATTATAAATAATATTAAATTACTGGTTGGTTATTAGATCTATACTAGATAATAATATATCTTTGCAAATTGTAATAAATCATTATTTACTAATTGTAAAGAGGGTTGGTATTATTGACATATATATAAATATAAACGATAGATGAAAAAAATTAATCTTATCTTACTTTTTATGCTGTCTGGTATATTGGGATTGTATGCCCAAGGAAATCGGATTATAGGTGATAAATATTGCGATTTTGGAGTGAAATTCGAAATGAGCAATACGCCAGGATGGGGGTATGGCGAACCTGTAATTTTAGAAGTAGAACCTTTTTCTCTAGCAGAAAAGGCTGGGCTAAAAATAGGTGATGTGATAATGGAGATAAACAGTACAGCAACTTATCTTAGAAATAGAGAAACTATCTCAAGTTGGTTGATGGACTCTAAATCGCCTGAAATTAAATTGACAATAAGAAATTTAGATACATACTTCAAAGAGTATAGTATCCAAAGAAAATGCAAAAGCGTTAATGCTATAAGTGAGTTTAACCTAGCTTCGGCATATTCGTTTTATAGTATTGAGGATACAAATCAGAGAGCCTTTTCTTTACCTATGCGAGTTGATCCAAATATGAATATTGATTTTTCTGATTACCGAACGTTTAATTTTGCTGTAGAGAGCACAGCTACTCCAGAAATAGATCAGGCTATCAATGCACTATTTGAAAAAGCACTTATCGAAAGAGGTCTGGTTAAAAACACAAATGATCCAGATATGATTGTTCAGTCCTATTATACGTTTCAACCCAATGTGAAATATGATGCCAGAACGAACAGTAAAGGTCTAAAATCATGGAGATACGACACAGACAAAAAAATAATGGCACAATTACCAATATTGTCAGGAGAAGATCAGAATGGAGAATCTAAAGGACAATATATAATTGAATTAGGGCTTCGATTCTTTGACAAAAAATATATTGATAAAAACAAGTTGACTCAAATTTGGGATTGTAAAACACGCGACCTGTTGACAGCTCAAATAACCCTTCCTGAATATGCTCGCTTACATGCTCCGCTCATGCTGATGCAGTATCCAGTGTCTATACCTAAATCTATCGCAAAATATGTTGTCAAGACAAAGGCCTTCAATTATACCGGAATGAATTTTGACATCAACGACATGAGAACAATAACCGATGTTGATGCTGCCTCTCCTGCCCATAATGCTGGCTTGAAAAGCGGTGATGTAGTTAAGCAAATAAACAACATCGATTTTGATTTTGACATTACCCAATTAGAAAGCAGTTACAGAAGATTTTTGATTGAAACAATGCCTTTGAGGGATAAAAAAACTAAATTTATTGATGCTAACGGATTTCCCGATTGTATGTATTGGGACAAAACTAAATATCCTCAGATTATCGAAATTTTTAGAAAAGAAGATATTTATGCTCCTTGTTTTAGCTACCTATATGCTTTCAGACCCTATGTTTCAGGATCTTCGACAAAAGCAGCAATAGAGGTAGAAGTGAAAACTACGGGTGGTACAACTAAAAAAGTTCGTATTATACCACAGATTCAAAAATCGGTTTCAATACTTGCACTTTGATTGTCCACAAATTAAGATAATATATACTAACTTGGTGGGTAGCTTGGTAAGGGCTATTCACCATTTTTAAGATAAAAATGATTACAGTTTCAAATTTAAGTATTCAGTTTGGCAAAAGAGTGTTATTTCAAGATGTCAACCTGAAGTTTACACAAGGCAATTGCTATGGTATTATAGGTGCAAATGGGGCTGGAAAGTCTACCTTTCTAAAAATACTTAGTGGCGAAAAAGATGCTACAATGGGTACGTTTGCCTTAGGATCTAATGAGCGAATGTCTGTATTGTCTCAAGATCACTTTGCATATGATACTCAAACGGTAATAGATACCGTATTGCAAGGACACACTGTTCTTTGGGATATAATGAAAGAGAAAGATGCTCTATACGCCAAAGAAAATTTCACAGATGCTGATGGCATTAAAGCCTCTGAATTAGAAGAGCGATTTGCCGAATTGGAAGGCTGGAATGCTGAGAACGATGCTGCTATCTTGCTGAATGGATTGGGCATTAAAGAAGACATCCACAATCAGTTGATGGGTGACACCAGTGGTAACCAAAAAGTACGTATCTTGCTGGCAAGAGCTCTTTTTGGAAACCCTGATAACTTGCTCTTAGATGAGCCTACGAATGATTTAGATATAGAAACGGTAATGTGGTTAGAGGAATATCTAGCTAACTTCGAAAATACGGTACTTGTTGTATCACATGACCGCCACTTCTTAGACTCAGTTTGTACACACACTGTTGATATTGATTATGGCAAAGTAAACATGTATGCTGGTAATTATAGCTTCTGGTACGAGTCTAGCCAATTAGCTTTGCGTCAACAATCGCAACAAAACAAGAAAGCTGAAGAGAAAAAGAAAGAATTAGAAGAGTTTATTCGTCGTTTTAGTGCCAACGTATCAAAGTCTAAGCAGACTACGAGTCGTAAAAAGATGTTGGAAAAACTCAATATCGAGGAGATCAAGCCATCATCTCGCAAATACCCAGGCATTATCTTTAATCCCGATCGTGAGCCTGGCAACAAGATTTTAGAGGTAAGTGGGCTAAGTAAATCGATCGAAGGTACTGTGTTATTTAATAACGTAAACTTCAATGTAGAGAAAGGCGACCACATCATCTTCTTGTCTAAAGATCCAAGAGCAATGACTGCTTTTTTTGAAATAATTAATGGTTATCAAACGCCTAATGCTGGAACACACGAGTGGGGGCAAACAATAACTGAAGCATATTTACCATTAGATAACTCCGACTATTTCAAAATAGATCAGAATTTGGTCGATTGGTTGGGGCAATTTTCGGATGATACCAGCGAAATATATTTGAAAGGATTTTTGGGACGCATGCTATTCTCAGGCGAAGAAGTGCTTAAAAGTGCGAAGGTATTGTCAGGGGGAGAAAAAATGCGTTGCATGATAGCTCGTATGATGATGAAAAATGCAAACTGCTTGGTGTTAGATTCACCAACCAATCATCTTGACCTAGAGTCTATTCAGGCATTCAACAATACACTAAAACAGTTTAAGGGTAATATATTGATGTCATCACATGACCACGAATTTATACAAACGGTATGTAATCGTGTAATAGAACTTACTCCCAACGGAGTAATAGACAAGCGTATGGATTATGACGATTACATTGTATCGGCAGATATAAAAGAGCTGAGGACAAAAATGTATTGATTTAATCGACCCTATGGATACACAAAAAGCGAGTTTATAAACTCGCTTTTTGTATTTGGAAGAAATCAAAATCTAACTAAGTTTGCTGAATGCTTGCTCAATATCGGCTTTAATATCCTCAATATTTTCAATACCAACCGATATGCGTAGTAAGCCTGGGATGACCCCTGCTGACAGTTTATCTTCCTCGCTAAGCTGCTCATGGGTTGTAGTTGCAGGGTGGATAATCAAAGTTTTAGCATCACCTACATTTGCCAAATGGCTAATCAGTTGCAAGCTGTTTATTAGCTTATCTGCGTGTTCTGCTGTACCCTTCAGCTTAAAAGACAGTACACCTCCAAACCCACGCTTGAGGTACTTAGTTGCTAGTGCATGATATTTGCTACTCGTAAGCCCAGGATAATTTACATATTCTACTTTAGGATGTTTATCAAGCCATTGAGCCAATGCCAAAGCATTCTGAGCATGACGCTCGACCCGCAAAGACAGTGTCTCTAAGCCTTGGATAAGTAGCCAAGCATTCATCGGGCTGATGGCATTACCCCAATCACGTAAACCTTCTACACGAGCACGTATAATGAAAGCAATGTTTCCGAATGGGCTTTTTGCTCCAAATGTATCCCAGTATACCAAGCCATGATAGCTGTCGGAAGGTGCTGTAAATTCGGGAAATTTCCCATTGCCCCAATTAAACTTTCCACTATCAATAATTACACCACCCAACGATGTCCCATGCCCACCAATCCATTTAGTAGCACTCTCAACAACAACACTTGCCCCATGTTCTAATGGGCGAAACAGGTAGCCCCCTGCTCCGAATGTATTGTCTACAACAAGAGGTATTCCATGCTTATCTGCAACTTTAGCTATTGCCTCAAAGTCGGGTATGTTTAGGTCTGGATTTCCTATTGTTTCTAAATATATTGCTTTCGTTCTGGCATCAATTCGTTTTTCGAAATCTTGAGGCGTATCATCAGTCGTAAATCTCACTTCTACACCTAGGCGTTTAAACTGATTTTTGAATTGGTTATAAGTACCTCCATATAAGTGTGATGTAGATACAAAGTTATCACCTACGGATACGATATTATTTAGTGCCAGAAATTGAGCCGACTGCCCTGATGATGTAGCTAATGCGGCTACCCCTCCTTCGAGGGCTGCAATGCGTTTCTCAAAAACGTCGGTTGTTGGATTCATCAACCGTGTATATATATTGCCAAATTGCCTCAATGCAAACAGATCAGCACCATGTTGTGCATCATTAAAAACGTAAGAACTTGTTTGATAGATAGGTACAGCCCTAGAGTTGGTTGTCGGATCTACTTCCTGACCTGCATGTACTTGCAGAGTTTCGAATTTATAATTGGTCATTTGCTTAAGATTCTATTTATAAAGGATATTCATCAAAGGCATACAAAACTGTAGATAAATAACGTTCGCCTGTATCGGGTAAAATAATGACAATATTCTTGCCTTTATTTTCGGGTCGTTTCGCTATCTGCGTAGCTGCAAAAACGGCAGCTCCAGACGATATACCTACTAATAAGCCTTCTTCACGTGCCAGTATACGGCTGGTAAGAATGGCTTCGTCATTTTTCACTTGAAACACTTCGTCTACCGCACCACAATCGTAGTTTTTGGGTACAAAGCCTGCCCCTATACCTTGTATTTTGTGAGGTCCTGGCTTTCCTCCTGACAAAACTGGAGAATCAATGGGTTCAACAGCAACTACTTTTATATTAGGATTGCGTTGTTTAAGTATTTCACTAACCCCTGTAACGGTGCCTCCTGTGCCTACTCCAGCTACAAATATATCGACAGCTCCATCGGTATCTCTCCAAATTTCTTCGGCAGTTGTTTTGCGATGTATCGCAGGGTTTGCCTCATTTTCAAATTGTTGAAGAATAATCGCATTAGGCGTATTTTCTTTTAGCTCTTGGGCTTTAGCAATAGCTCCTTTCATGCCTTCAGTGCCAGCTGTAAGGA
>JBDLTH010000179.1:0-12796 GCA_039799165.1 Bacteroidota bacterium | reverse complement strand
TAAGGGAATTACGGGCGATAGTATCAACGTACTACTTGCAGCAGCGGCTTTTAACTTCAAAAGGAGGATGAACATCTACAAAAAGATACTTGCCCATATTATTGAAATAATACAGGAAAGTGTTTTTTATAAATTATATCCTAGTTCGACTTGTTAAGGGATGACTATATATATTGTTTTTGTCATTCCTTGATTTTAGATTTCAAAATTTTACTCCTGTGAATGGGAGCATTATCCAATTTACACTCCATAGACATTAACCCAAATACGGTTAACCGTTGAGACTTGTTAGCAGGTAATGATGTGGGGTTGTCTTTCAATTGCCACGCGTAGGGCACATTCGTAGTTAATCCGAAATGTGATTCATCAACAAAATAGAGATCTATATTATTGCTTTTGAAAATCAATAAGCCTCTGTATACCTTGCTGTTTTTATTCAAATTTATGCTTGTCCCGAAAGCCTTTCGAAGACAATCTTGCTCATCTCCAACTAAATCCCAAGGTCTTAAAAAAAAATCTGTAAGGTAAGTTTACAGACTTCTATATTGTGTTTGGCTTTGAGTTCTACCAAAATCGGATTCAGATTTCGATTATGTTGTTTTACCAATTTGGGTAACAGCTCTTTGATAGGCTCTCGTTTGACTTTTTTCGATGCTCACGATTACTGTAAATTCTCATTGACAGAATGATGATATCGGTTGAGGAAGCGTTCAATACTTCGACTAGAAAGTTTTTAGAGCTTGAACTTTTCTTCTTAGGATAATATTGTAAATATAGTATAGTGTTGATAATTAGATTTTACATGGAATATTGGTAGGGTGAATAAGAATTAGGCAATAAATATTTTAAGTTACTTAATTTTTCTCGTATATGTGTTGAGTTTCTTTTACGCAACTTTTCTAAATTTAGGTGTTGTCCTTTATTTTAGTTAAAATAAGTTTAAAAAAGGGCTAGGGTGTGATCTAGATGTCTCTATAGACTTATTAAAAGTTAAATAATCGATTTTGCTAAAAAATTATGATTAATTATTTTTGATTTCGGTAATACATGTATACTTTTGTGGCGTGTTTTTCATAGTATTAGATTTAAGGTTAATAATTCGGAAAGGGTTGTCGTGATGACAACCCTTTCTTTTTTTGTCTAGTCTCGTCAGTTTGGCTTTTTCTAAAAGATTGTATGCTATTAATTTTAAGGGGTTGAAAAAAACATTATTTTTGTATATCTAATTTATGAATACTCGAGATCAACTATTAACGTAAATTTCAAGTTAAAGGGGCAAGCTCTAATTATCAGACGTGTAATTTAATCTAAACAAAATATGAATACTTTTATGTTTTTAGGAAATTTGGGAACAGGCGAAATTATTATCATAGCCTTAGTTGTATTGTTACTTTTTGGAGCAAAAAGAATTCCCGATTTGATGAAAGGGATAGGAAAAGGAGTAAAAAGCTTCAAAGATGGAGTGAAGGGGCTTGAAGAGGAAATATCAAGTACCGACAACGACAAAAAATAATTTACGCCTTCTATGTCTGAAGATAAAGATCTTACTTTTTTAGATCATCTGGAGGATTTGCGATGGATGATTATCCGATCGCTAATTGCTGTGTTTATTTTTGCTATAGCAAGTTTTGTTGTTATGCCTTATTTGTACGACCAAGTAGTAATGGGACCTACAAAGTCCGATTTCTTTTTGTATCGTTATTTATGTATTCTTACCACAAGCATTCCTTTTATACCCGATTTCTGCGATGACTCATTTCGTGTCGAGATTGTCAATCTAAATTTGGCATCTCAGTTTTTCAGGCATATGAGTACCTCTTTCTGGTTAGCCCTTATCCTTACATTCCCTTATTTAGTTTATGAAATCTGGCGTTTTGTAAATCCAGCCCTCTATGCTAATGAAAAAAATAAAGTTAGAAGTGCTTTTATATTTGGTACACTTATGTTTTTTGTGGGTTGTGGTCTTGGCTATTCCGCAATATTTCCAATCACATTTCGTTTTTTAGCAACATACCAGTTAAGTCCAGACATAAGGAATCAAATTTCTTTAGATTCTTATATGGACAATTTTTTGATGATGATATTTATTATGGGGCTAATGTTCGAATTACCCTTAGTGTCTTGGTTATTGTCGAGATTAGGTTTATTAACTCGTACATTCTTTAAGAAATACCGAAAATATGCAATTGTTATACTATTAATATTAGCCGCATTTATTACGCCCTCAGGCGATCCATTTACTTTGGCAATTGTGTTTTTTCCACTCTATATATTATTTGAGCTAAGCTATTTCTTAGTCAGACCCGATACAGAGGAGTTAATAGAAGAATAAAACGATAATTGATATATCTAAACAGTACCCAAAATATGCTGTTTTTTTTATTTGCATCCACATCAATTGGGAGCTTTTCGGTACAGGAAGATAGCAATAAATACAAATATAATATTGGGTAACCATGCTGCAATAAGAGGGCTTACAAGACCCGATACCGCAAAAGTTGAGCTTATGGTCATAAACAGAATGTACGAAACGCTTAGCAAAAGCCCCACGCCAATATTAAGCCCCATGCCCCCCTTGATTTTGCGAGACGATAGCGATGCTCCGATAATGGTGAGGATAAAAGCAGAAGCTACGGATGCAAATCGTTTATGAAACTCAATTTCGAAGGCTTGTACATTGCCTATTCCTTTATCTTTTTGTCGATCAATATGTCTATTTAGTTGGGGAGTAGACATTTGTTCGAAATCGTTACTCGAAATCAAAAAATCGCTTGGAACTATGGTTAAAGTAGTATCTAGTTTTGTGCCATTACTGATACGTTCTTTCATGCCTTCAAAGTTTCGGATGGTATAGTCATAGATTATCCAATGATAGGCTGTATCATATTCTATTCTGTTTGCAGTAAGGCGTGATGTCAATTCTTTATCCTCAAACTTATCCAAAGAGAAACTAAATCCCATTTTTTCTCTGTTATCATAGCGAGTAAAATAGGCTATAACACCAGGTTCGATCTGTATTTGAACACGCTCGGCGTAGGTTACTTCTTTGTTTTTGATGTATTTATTCTGAAATTTGATGCGAGTAACGTTAGCTGGTGGTATGATGAATGCGGTAAGAATAAAACTAGCAAAAGCTATAATAGCAGCAGATATCATATACGGTTTCATCAGTCGTTTAAAGCTCATACCTGTTGATAGCATGGCTATGACTTCAGAGTTATCGGCTAACTTAGACGTAAATAAAATTACTGAAATAAAGACAAATAAGGCACTAAACAGGTTGATGTAGTAAGGGATAAAGTTGAAATAATAACTAAAAATAATCTCATTGATTGGAGCATCATTTCTAAGAAATTTATCAAGCTGTTCGTTTACATCAAATACTACAGCAATAGATATAATAAGCACAATTGAGAACACATATGTGCCCAAGAATTTTTTAATAATATATCTGTCTAGTATTGTTAGCATCAATAGTTATATTCTTCTTGAAACATCTTCGAGGATGTATTTTTTCCAGTTCGAAAAATTACCTGCTATAATTTGCGTTCTGGCTTCTTTTACCAGCCATAAATAAAAGGCCAAGTTATGTATTGAGGCTATCTGTAGAGCCAAAATCTCATTCACGATAAATAAATGTCTTAAATATGCTTTAGAGTATAATGTGTCTACAAAACTGCGTCCCTCGGCATCGATGGGAGAGAAATCATTCGCCCACTTTTTGTTCCGCATATTTAATATACCATAACGTGTAAACAATTGCCCATTTCTACCATTTCGGGTAGGCATTATACAATCAAACATATCGACACCCCTTTCTATCGCTTCTAGTAGGTTGGCAGGTGTACCTACACCCATTAGGTAGCGAGGTTTGTCTTGAGGCAATATTTCATTAACCACCTCTATCATTTCGTACATCTTTTCGGTGGGTTCACCTACAGCCAATCCGCCAATGGCATTTCCCTCAGCCTCCTTAGAAGCTACATTTTCAGCAGCTCTTTTTCGTAAATCGGGGTACACACATCCTTGCACTATCGGAAACAAAGCTTGCGTATATCCATATTTGCATTCAGTATCGTTAAACCGTGTTATACATCTATCTAGCCATCGTTCGGTCAGAGCTAGCGACTTTTTTGCATACGAATAATCGGCATCACCAGGAGTACATTCGTCAAAAACCATCATTATATCGGCACCTATGGTGCGTTCAATATCCATAACACGCTCAGGAGTGAACATGTGTTTTGATCCATCAATATGCGAACGAAAAATTGCACCCTCTTCGGTCAATTTTCGGTTGTGTGCCAATGAAAACACTTGAAATCCACCACTGTCAGTAAGTATTGGTCTGTTCCAGCTATTAAATTTATGCAGTCCGCCTGCTTGTTCTAAAATATCAAGCCCCGGACGTAAATAGAGATGATACGTATTGCCCAATATTATTTGGGCTTTAATATCACTTTCCAATTCCGTCATATGCACGGCTTTTACAGCCCCTTGTGTTCCCACAGGCATGAAAATAGGAGTCTCAATTTGCCCATGATCCGTTGTTATCAGTCCAGCACGAGCTTTACTTTGAGCATCTGTATGTTGAAGTTCAAATTTCATAAAAAAATGTCTTAGAATTTTTTCTGAGACTTATCCAGTGGTGTTATTAATTGGCAGTTCTAGATCTCTCATTTGAACTAACATAATAGAAGTCTTATTTTTTTTCAGAACAGAATATTCATAGCCTTCCGACTCTAATTTATCGTGCGTATTAGGTATTCTCCCAAATTTATCAATCAAATAGCCTGCCAAGGTATCATACTGTTTAGCTTTGTCAATGGCATGAGGCAATTGGTTATTTACATCCGAAATAGCAGCGGTTGCTATCACCGAATATGTACCTTCTCCAGTTACTTCAACAAAAGGAATTTCGTTGTCATACTCATCTTGAATTTCACCTACAAGTTCTTCGAGAATATCTTCCATTGTGATGATTCCTTCTATACCACCATATTCGTTTAACACCATGGCTATTTGTTGGTGCTTTATCTGAAATTCTTTTAATATCAAACCAACTCGTTTTGTCTCGGGAACAAAAGATACAGGACGCACAATTGAGCGTATATCAACAGTTTCGTTCTGACGCATTTTTTTTAGAATGTCTTTTAGATGAACTATGCCCACAATGTTATCAATGCTATCTTCATAGCATGGAATACGAGAAAATCCATCTTCAATAACCGTTTCCAGCGTTACTTCGTCATAGTCGTTTACATCTATAGCTAATATCTGTGTACGAGGTACCATAACTTGACGTGCTGTGCGTTCCGAAAAATCAAATGCGTTTTTGATAATGTCATAATTGGTATCCTCAATGTTTCCACTTTCACGTACTTGATCTACTAAATATTTTAGCTCATCGCTACTGTAGCCTTCTGATTCTGAAACGGCATGTAAGCCAAACATTTTAAGAATCATGTTGGCTAAGCCATTCAGCAACCAAATAAAAGGGCGACATATCCAATAAAAACCTTGCAGCGGATATGATATCGCGAGGGTAGTTTGTTCAGGTCTTAAAATAGCAAGAGATTTGGGAGCAAGTTCTCCAAACACAATGTGTAGAACTGTTATAATAAGAAAAGCAATAGGTAGAGCAATGCTATGAGCCAGCTCTGGAGCTACACTAATGCCTATTAATTCCATAAAATTGATAATCATTTTTGATACCACAGGTTCGCCAATCCACCCTAAGGCAAGACTAGATAGGGTAATCCCCAATTGTGTGGCAGCAAGGTACGAATCAAGGTGTGATACTATACGTTTTGAGAGAATTGCGAAACGATTGCCTTCTTGTGCTTTAAGCTCTAGCTGCGAGGCTCTTACTTTGACTATTGCAAACTCAGCTGCAACGAAAAACCCATTTAAGAAAACAAAAAGCAGGGTAATAAAAATATTGAATATCATATATTGATTGAAATGATGGTCTCACAAAGATAATACAATTGTGCATTTCGCAAAAGACACTTGCTTATATTTTGTATCTGACTTGTGAAGCTTTACAAAGTAGACTTGTTACAAACAGATTTTTAGCAAGATTGGATAAGCTTTGTAGGTCTTTATTTGACTATTTCTACCAACGAGATGTTGGTAGAGGTTTATATTCTCGTATCCCCCCAAGAATAAAAAGCATCCTTATTACTTTCCCCATGTTTAGTTTTTTGCTACTTTCGCACAGTTTATAAATATTTATATGGGCGAGAAAGAAGAAAGTATGGCAAATGCTGCCATGAATTATGCAATACCCCTAGGGTTATTTTGGGTTTTCAAATACCTCTTTGTAATATTGGGCGATTATAACGATTTAGGTAAATATCTAAACAGTTTGTTAACTATTGGTACACCTATTGTATTCTATATTTTGTTATGTAAGTACAGAGATGTCAACCTAGGAGGGCAAATAAGTTATGGAAAAACCATCTTATTTTCTCTATTGATGTTTGCATTTGCTTCATTTATCGAGCTTGCAATTATTTCTCTTCATATATTTGTAATAAATCCAGCATTCTTGAGTCTATTCAGAGAGCAAGTACTTGAAATTGCAGACAAAATGAATTTTGGAGGGCAAGGATACAAAGAGCAAATAAGAGTATTGGCATCTAATATGGGAGCCTATTATATCAGTACTTGGTTGTTGATGAATTTATTTATCGGATTGTTTCTTTCTTTGATACTCGGTTATTTTGTATCTAAGCCAAAGTCAGATCAGCTAAAAAACAACTAAATTATGAATATTTCTGTTGTTATACCTTTATATAACGAAGACGAGTCGTTACCCGAACTAGCCGCATGGATAGAACGTGTAATGGAGGCGAATAACTATACATACGAAGTAATCTTTGTTGACGATGGAAGTACCGATCGTTCGTGGGATGTAATTGCCCAACTCAGAAAAAAAAACGATAAAATAAAAGGAATAAAATTTCGCCGTAATTACGGAAAATCGCCAGCCCTGCATTGTGCATTTCAGATGGCAGAAGGTGATGTGGTGATAACCTTAGATGCTGATTTGCAGGATAGCCCTGACGAAATACCCCAATTATATAGCATGATCGTTACTGACAAGTACGATTTGGTATCGGGATGGAAAAAGAAACGCTACGATCCGTTAACCAAAACATTGCCAACAAAGTTGTTTAATGCAACAGCCCGTAAAGTGTCAGGGATCAAACTGAACGACTTTAATAGTGGTATAAAAGCCTATCGAAAAGAAGTTGTGAAAAATATAGAGGTGTACAACGACATGCACCGCTACATACCTTATCTAGCCAAAATAGCAGGATTTACAAAAATAGGAGAAAAGGTTGTTGAGCACAAAGCCCGAAAATATGGAACAACAAAATTTGGCATCAGTCGCTTTTTTAACGGCTATCTCGATCTGTTAACCCTTTGGTTCTTATCTAAATTTGGACGAAAACCAATGCACTTTTTCGGATTGTTAGGAAGCATTATGTTTCTATTCGGATTAGCATCTGTAATATGGGTAGGTGCTTCTAAAATGTATGCAATGACCGTTGGTTTGCCTTATCGTTTGGTAACAGATTCGCCCTATTTTTTTATGGCACTTACCTCTATGATTTTAGGAACACAACTGTTTTTAGCAGGTTTTATAGGAGAACTTATATCCCGCAACTCTACAGAGAGAAATAATTATAAGATAGAGGATGAGTTGTTCTGATAGATCTAAATATAAGGAATAAATTTTTATAAAGAACTATTTTATTACTTTTGCAAGTGATAATTGAATAGGAAAAACAAAAAGCATGCAAAAAAATCTAGTTATTGTCGAGTCTCCAGCTAAAGCTAAAACGATCGAAAAGTTCTTAGGAAAAGACTTCAAAGTTATGTCTAGTTATGGGCATATCAGAGATCTTAAGAAAAAGGATTTAGGCGTTGATATGACCAATAACTATGAACCGTTATATGAAGTTCCTGTAGATAAAAAGAAAGTCGTATCGGAACTTAAGTCAGCAGCAAAAGATGCTGATGTAGTATGGTTGGCTTCTGATGAAGACCGAGAGGGAGAAGCGATATCTTGGCATCTTTTCGAAGCTTTGGAATTAAAAGAAAAGGATACTAAACGCATTGCTTTTCATGAAATAACCAAAACAGCCATTCTGCATGCAATAGAAAACCCACGCGAAATAGATAAAAATTTAGTCGATGCCCAGCAAGCTAGGCGTGTACTAGACAGAATTGTAGGTTTTGAGCTTTCTCCAGTATTGTGGAAAAAGGTAAAACCAGCATTATCAGCAGGACGTGTACAATCGGTAGCCGTGCGTTTGGTTGTAGAACGAGAAAAAGAAATACACGAATTTAAGACCGAAGCCGCTTATCGTGTGCAGGCAACTTTTATTAAAGAAGAAAAAGGAACACAATACGAAATAAAGGCTGAGCTGAACAAGCGCTTAAAAACCAAAGACGAAGCATTAGCATTACTCAATAGATTAAAAGATGTTTTGTCTTTTAGCATAAATGATATTGTAACCAAGCCTGTCAAAAAATCACCAGCAGCACCCTTTACAACATCAACATTGCAGCAAGAAGCAGCACGTAAATTGGGCTTCTCGGTGTCGCAAACCATGGCATTGGCACAGAAGCTGTACGAAGCAGGAAAAATCACCTACATGCGTACTGACTCTGTAAATTTATCAGATCTAGCAATAAATACAACGAAAGCCGAAATAGAGACTGCATACGGAAAAGAATATGTGAAAATACGCAAATTTTCGACCAAATCGAAAGGAGCTCAAGAAGCACACGAGGCGATTCGCCCCACATATATGTCCGATCATAAAGTAACAGGATCGGCTCAAGAGCAAAAGCTATACGAGTTGATTTGGAAACGCACCATTGCCTCACAAATGGCAGATGCCGAATTGGAGCGTACAACAGTAACCGTAAATATACCACAGGATGGCGATTTGAAATTTGTATCGACAGGTGAAGTACTTAATTTTGATGGTTTCTTACACGTGTATCTTGAAGGTACGGACGATGAGCAAACTGACGGAGAGGACGATACCTTATTGCCACCCTTGCATGTGGGTGAACCATTAGACTTGAGAGAATCATCGGCAACAGAGCGCTTTACGCAACGTCCAGCCAGATATACAGAAGCCGCTTTAGTCCGAAAACTCGAAGAGCTCGGTATTGGTCGTCCCTCTACTTATGCACCTACTATCTCGACTATCCAGAACAGAGAATATGTAGAAAAATCGAATATCGAAGGTGTAGAGAGGCTGTACAATATGTTAGTGCTTAAGAATAAGAAGATAACAGATACAACCAAAACAGAGATTACAGGGGCAGATAAAAATAAATTGAAACCTACTGATATAGGGGTGGTCGTAAATGACTATTTGACAGAATCTTTTCCAGGTATTCTTGATTATAATTTTACAGCTAATGTTGAAAAAGAATTTGATCAAGTAGCTGATGGTGAGGAGATATGGACTAATTTGATAGATAAGTTTTATCAAAAGTTTCATCCCGAAGTCAATAATGCTTTGAATGCTCATACCGATCATAAAGTTGGGGAGCGTATGTTAGGTACAGACCCAAAGTCGGGTAAACCTGTATCTGTAAAAATAGGTCGTTTTGGTCCTATGGTACAGATGGGTACACAAGATGACGAAGAAAAGCCAACGTTTGCATCTTTGCAAAAAAATCAATCGATAACTACCATCTCTTTAGAAGAGGCATTGCGGTTGTTCGATTTACCACGCTCATTAGGAGAGTATGAGGGTAAAGTGATGCAAGTAGCTGTTGGACGTTTTGGTCCTTATGTACGACATGATAGCAAATTTGTATCGTTACCCAAAGATGTTGATCCTTATGTGATAACGGCAGATGAAGCTATTGTGTTGATTGAGGATAAGCGTAAAAAGGATAGAGAAAAGTTGATTAAAACATTTGAACAAGACGAAGAGCTTCAAATTCTAAATGGTCGTTTTGGTCCTTATATAACATATCAAAAAAACAATTATAAAATACCCAAAGGTACAGATGCAGCGTCACTATCTTTCGAGCAATCGATGGAGATAATAAATAAGGCGGATAAGGATTCACCTAAAACAAAAAAAACGACTGCAAAAAAGGAAAGTGCGACTAAGGCTAAGCCCAAAGGCAAAGCAAAGGCAAAAACGACCAAAACATCCACTAAGACTGAGACCAAAGCCAAAGCTAAAAAATGATATTTTGTTGAATGATATTTGTTTTAAGGTGAACATAGAGATTGAAGAAGGTGTTATAAATGAAGAGTTAATTAAAAAAAAGAATAATGAGTGAAGATATCGATCTGATAGGATATGATGAAGAGGATGCGGTGAAGTTTATTCAAAACTACATACCTCAAGAAATGAAAACTAAATTTACAGCTGATGAGATAAATTATATCATAGATATTATCTACGAATTTTACGAAGATAAAGGTCTGCTTGATGAAAGCACTTCGCCTGACGAGGTTATTGATATAGATGAAGATGAGTTAGTAGACTTCGTTCTTCGAAACACAAAAAAAGATAAGCTCAAAGAGTTTGCATCCGAAGAAATAATATTTATTATAAAAGGTGAGTTAGCATATTGCGAATCGCTTAATATGTTTGAATAACAAGTAGGTAGAACAACATTTAAAACAAAATTATAAAAGAATATGAATAAGACATCATTTGGGGCATTAGCCCTTAGTACAGCTTTGTTGTTAACAAGTTGTGGTGCAAGTAATACAGTAAAAGGTGGAGGTATTGGTGCTGGTGCAGGAGGTGCATTAGGTGCAGGTATTGGAGCTATTATAGGTGGTGGTAAAGGTGCTGCTTGGGGTGCAGGTATTGGTGCCGTTGTTGGAGGAACAGCAGGAACCGTTATCGGAAACAAAATGGACAAGCAAAAGAAAGAACTAGAAGAGATAAACAATGCACAAGTTGAGTCTATCAACGATGGTCAAGCTCTTAAAGTTACATTTGAATCAGGTATTCTATTTGCAACCAATTCTAGCTCATTGAATACCGCTTCTCAAAGCTCTCTATCTCAGTTTGCAGCTTCATTAAAAGCCAATCCTGATACAGATATTCAAGTAGTAGGACATACCGATAGCTCGGGTTCGGATGCAGTAAATAATCCATTGTCAGAGAAACGTGCTCAAGCCGTTTATAACTATCTGTTGCAATCAGGTGTAGCTGGAAATCGTGTATCTTCTAAAGGTATGGGATCTACACAACCAATTTCGGATAATAGTACATCAGCAGGAAAAGCACAAAATCGTCGTGTTGAGGTATATATTATACCAAATCAAAAGATGATTAGAGACGCAGAACAAGGAAAGTAATCTTGTCTATATAAAAATAAAGCTCGAACAGAATTCTGTTCGAGCTTTATTTTTGGCGTAAAATATGTAAATTTGTATATTCAAATTCAACAGATGTACCATAAAACTCAGGCTATAGTTCTCAGTACAATCAATTACAGCGATAAGTATATACTAGTTACCGTATATACGCAAAACTTTGGTCGAGTAACTTATATGGTGTCCAAATCTAAAACTAAAAGTGGCAAAGCACAGAAGATCATGTTTTCGCCCCTCACTTTGCTTGAGATGGAGACTGAGCATAAACTCAGCCGTGATGTACAGCGTATACGCGAGGCTCGTATGCTACATCCGTTACATTCTATTTCGGGCAACATGACCAAAACGTCACTAGTGTTTTTTCTGTCCGAGTTTTTGACTCGTGTACTTAAAGATACCGATGAATATCAACACGTATTCAGTTTTTTGCGAGACTCTATCCAAATATTGGAAGAGAGCCAAAGAGGATTGGCTAATTATCATTTAGTTTTTATGCTTAAACTGTCTCGTTTCTTAGGATTTTATCCCAATCTGGAGGCATATCGAGAGGGATGTTATTTTGATATGCAAGAGGGCGTTTTTGTTCCACACCAGCCTTTACATCGCTACTATGTCAATCAATCAGAGAGCAAAGTGTTAGCTCTGTTGGAAAGGATAAATTATGAAAACATGCACTGCTTTCGGTTTTCACGACAAGATAGACTCAATGTTATCGATCGTATGTTAGAATATTATCGTATTCATTTGCATGATTTTCATAGCCTCAAATCACTAGATGTTTTACACGAATTGTTTTGAATAAAAAAGATATGGATATAAATGAAGTAAAATCATACTATAAGGGAATTATAGTATACAGACAGGAATTATTAGTCAGCCTCAAGAAAACAATCTTTAGGGTGGGTACGATTCGGTTGTTGGTTGTTCTGACGGGTTTTATTGGAGCGTATTATACTTGGGGGCATGCCATGCTGGTTGTGTCTAGCATTGCAGTATCGTTTATCGCATTCTTGTTTTTAATGACGTACCATAGCAAGCTGTTTAAGGCACGTAAATACAACGAACAACAAGTGTTGAATGCTCAGAATGAATTAGATGGTATTGAATACAACTTTTCGGCATTTGATGGAGCTTCCGAAAAAGCAGATATCGAACATAGCTTCAGTCTCGATTTAGATTTGTTTGGCAATCGTTCGTTTTTTCAATCAATCAACCGTACTGTTACATCATTTGGTAAAGATTGTTTAGCCACAATATTTATCGTCCCTCTCGAAAGCAAAGAGAAAATCTTAGTCCGTCAAGAAGCTCTAAAAGAGTTAACAGCAAACAAAGAATTAGTAGCTCATTTCAGAGCTGTTGGGCAAACGTCCGAAATTGACAAGCTCAATGCAAAAGACTATGCTACAG
>JBDLTH010000178.1:0-13274 GCA_039799165.1 Bacteroidota bacterium | reverse complement strand
GTGTAAAAGGATAGCCAGCCAAGAACAGATTGAACTTCGCCAAACTTACACACGCACACTCAAGAGGCTAGGTATAGATCACCGTTTCAGGAATCATCCCAAGAAAAAGAAAAGAGCCTATAAAGCGGATCGTAAAGTAAAAACGATAGCTGGCAGATTAGTTCGTGAGTTGGAACGCAAGCTTGGGGGGCATAGTTCTTATTTTAGTGATTTGACATTGTTCAAGCAAGTGCTTTTGAAAACCCGAACAAGTGCTAACAAAATCTATTCGCTACACGAACCTGATGTGCAATGCATTTCTAAAGGCAAAAAACATAAGAAATACGAATTTGGAAATAAGGTTTCGATTCTTTACACACAAAACACAGGAGTAATAGTTGGTGTAACAAGCTATCGCAATCCGTATGACGGACATACCCTTGAATCGGCTCTTGAGCAACATGAACGGTTATTGGGCAGACCACCAAAAACAATTACCGCTGACAGAGGATACAAGGGTAAATCTAAAATTGGAGACACGCTTATACAAATACCCAAACCGTTCAACTCAAAAACACTCAACAGTTACCAACAGAGAAAACTACGGAAACAATTTAAGTGCAGAGCGGCAATAGAACCTATAATAGGGCATCTCAAGTCAGATCACAGGCTTGGGAGAAACTTCTATAAGGGAATTACGGGCGATAGTATCAATGTACTACTTGCAGCTGCGGCTTTTAACTTCAAAAGGAGGATGAACATCTACAAAATGATACTTGCCCATATTATTGAAATAATACTGGAAAGTATTTTTTATAAATTATATCCTAGTTCGACTTATTAAGGGATGACTAGCTTAGCAAGGCTTAGAATATATTTTTCTTAGGGGTAGTTGCTACAAAATCTTTAAGATAGAAAGGCTCAAAATAAGCCAAGTTCTCAAACCTTTGTTCACGAAAGGCTGCTTCGGTCAATTGCACCATGTGCCTTGCCGATGGGCTTATATCATCGATAAAGAGTGCATTAACATGCGAAATAATCTCTTTGCATTTAGCTGATCCGTTTCCACAGAAAAGCACTTTCGAGCTGATCAAATAGTCAGCATACGTATGTTCGTCAACAATATCTGCTGCTATATCACGCACTACATCGTGCTCCTTATTATAGAGTGCTGCATATACTTCCATCCGACGTGCATCAATCATTGGACAAAGAAGGGTGTCGTCGTCAACAAGCATTGTGTTTACTATCCTATTTACCATCACTAAAGGTGTTCTTACAGCAATTAGTGGCACATCTAAACCATAGCACAGCCCCTTTGCTTCTGAAACCCCTATTCTCAGACCTGTATATGAGCCTGGTCCACAACTTACAGCCACTGCATCAATCCTTATATCCTTTTGCCGCACATACGACAATGCCTCTGCCACAAATACGCCCAATAGGCTGGCATGAGAAGGACCTTGAGTTTCTTCTCGTTCAAATATAATAGTCCCACCACAAGATACCGCTACAGAACATACTTCAGTTGCGGTTTCGATATTCAAAATACAAGGCATAATCAATCTATCGTTTTTAGCTTACAAAAGTAATATTTTCTGAATGAATAGATACATGCAATAAACAAAAGGACAAAATAAGCTTTACACAAACGTTTTTTTGAATATAAACGAAAATCAAAAATTAAAAAGCGATATATTTGTTGTAGTAAATACTTTAATAAATGAATAGAGTGAAGAATAAAAGCTTAGTATCTATTATTGACTATACGAAGGAAGATATTCTCCGTATTTTAGATTTGACTAAACAGTTTGATATGAATCCGAACCAACGCTTGTTGGATGGGAAAATATGTGCCACTCTTTTTTTTGAACCTTCTACACGTACTAGACTGAGCTTCGAGACTGCGGTAAATCGCCTTGGTGGACGAATCATCGGGTTTTCGGATTCGTCAACAACAAGTTCAACAAAGGGCGAAACGCTGAAAGATACGATTGCAATGGTAGATAATTATGCCGATCTCATCATTATGCGTCATCATCTTGAGGGTGCAGCTCGGTATGCTTCCGAAATTTCGTCAGTACCAGTCATTAATGCAGGCGATGGTGCTAACCAGCACCCAACACAAACCATGCTGGATATATACTCGATCTATAAAACCCAAAACAGATTAGACAATCTTACCATAACCATAGTAGGCGATCTTAAATACGGTCGCACCGTCCATTCCCTCATTAGTGGGATGTCTCATTTCAACCCCATATTCCATTTTATAGCTCCTGAGGAACTAAAGATTCCAGATTCGTATAAAAAAATTTGTGATGAACATGCTATTAGATATGAGGAGAGTAGCGATTTTTCGCTAGATATTCTCAACAAATCAGACATCGTGTATATGACTCGTGTACAACGTGAGCGTTTTACGGATCTGATGGAGTACGAAAAAGTCAAAAACAGCTATATTCTGCGTAAAGATATGCTTGAAGGCACCAAAGATAATCTACGGATACTGCATCCTCTGCCTCGGGTAAATGAGATTGAGCAAAGCGTAGACGATAGCCCCAAAGCGTATTACTTTGAACAAGCTAAAAACGGTATATTTGCTCGTCAAGCAATTATATGCGACAGCCTCGGCATACATGTAAATAATTAACCCATAAACGTTATGTCTCAAAACAGAAAAGAACTTCAAGTAGCAGCCATTTGCAATGGTACAGCAATTGATCATATACCACCAAAACAATTATTTAAAGTTGTATCACTCCTCAATTTAGATAAGCTCAAAAACCTGATTACTATTGGAAATAACTTCGAGAGTAAAAAAATGGGATACAAGGGAATGATAAAGATTTCGGATATATTTCTGAAAGAAGAAGAAATTAACCGCATTGCTTTAATCGCTCCTAACGTAATTTTGAGTATTATAAAGGACTACCAAGTAACCGAGAAAAAACCGATAAGCTTACCTAAAACAATTATAGGTATCGTGAAGTGTAATAATCCGAAGTGTATTACCAACAACGAACCCATGCTTACTCGATTTGAGGTATTAGATCGTAACGATGTACTTCTACATTGTCATTACTGTGATATTAAAATACAGAAGGAAGAAATTATTTTAAAATAAATAATTACAACATATTACACCAGTACTCTATAACAATACAGCGATCGAATAGCGTCAACATAAATATACAAATTACATGAGTCTATCTAAACGTATTTTTTCGTTAATGCCTAGCTTTGCTCAAGCAATATATAGCTCGTGCAAAAATAAATATCAGATAGCAGAGTGGAATAAAATGGGGCAACCAGTTCCTGTTCCTCATGCTATCAAACAAGAGATGATAAATAAATACAGAAACCTATACAATACACACACACTTGTAGAATCGGGTACATACATGGGAGACATGGTATGGGCTCAACGAAACAACTTTAAAAAAATTTATTCTATTGAGCTTAGTAAGGATTTTGTAATACAGGCTCGAAAACGTTTCAAAAACACACCTCACATCGAAATTATACAGGGTGATAGTGGTAAGATTATGGCAACCCTAATCAAAGAACTGCCTGAAAGAACTTTATTTTGGCTAGACGGACACTACTCGGCAGGAGAAACCGCACGAGGGGATAAGGATTGCCCGATATGGGAAGAACTGAAAGCAATATTATCGTCAAATACAGACCATGTATTATTAATTGATGATGCACGTTGCTTTACAGGACAACGAGATTATCCGACTATAGAAGGGCTACATTCGTATATCACCAACATATATCCTGGCACAAAACTACATATCGAAAACGATTCGATAGTAGTAGAATTACGCACAAAAACAGACGAAGATGTATAAGTTATGCTTCATCATGCTTATTATAGCTATTACCGGGCTTATTATTAATCTTGCACTATTTTTGTTTTACGAGAAAGATGCAAATAGCTTCAAACGATCCAGTGCATTTGTACTCTTCAGTTGTTCATCGTTCTATTTGATGAAATATTATAAATCAAGGAAATAATGTCTCAACATTAGTTGGAGGAATCGCACACCTTACAAACATCATCATACTGCTTTAGTCTCCGTCCTTCTATCTGTATGGTTATATGATGTATACCCGTCAGTTCAACAATTGTATCAATTGCTTGTTCTAACACAACATCTCGATCAGCAGAACGATCAACAGACAGATGTACTGTTAGCGAAAGAAACTCTTGTGTTATCATCCAAATGTGCAAATCGTGTACATTAATAACATCGGGTATCGACTTCAAAGCCACAATTACTTGATCTGCATCAATATGAGACGGCTTACTTTCCATCAAAATATTCACTGCATCTTTAAAGATACTCCACCCACTGTACAATACCAACATCGATACAATAATACTGGCAATAGGATCTGCAATATTCCAATCGAACAGTAATATAAGCAAAGCCGCAACGATAGCTCCTACCGAGCCTAACAAATCGCCTAGAACGTGCATCAATGCACTCTTAATATTTAGATTATCTCTTGAACCTCCATACCACAAAATACATGCAACTACAATATTGATGAGCAGTCCTATTACCGAAATGATCATCATACCCTTTCCTACTACCTGCTGGGGTGCTGACAGTCGGAGAATGGCCTCGTACAATATATAAGTAGACAAAAGAATCAGTGCAATACCATTGAGTAAAGCAGCTAAAATCTCGAAACGCCTGTATCCATAAGTCTTATCGGGAGTAGCAGCTCGCTGCCCCAATATAATGGCAGCTAAACTAAGTCCCAAAGCAACCGCATCGCTCAACATATGCCCTGCATCGGACAACAAAGATAAGCTATTGGTCAATATCCCTCCCGCAAACTCAACAAACATAAAGCCTGCAATGAGAACGAAGCTCCATGTCAATGCTTTTTTGTTGGAGTGGGCATGGCTATGCGAATGAGAACCGTGCGTATGAGAATGATGATGTGCCATTTGTGTGTCGTGTTACTAAAATATTTACAGAGGTAATTTGTTATATAAAAAAGTGTTCAAAACAGAACAAAGATCAATCTTTTTCAGAGAAATTATCCACTAATACTTTTCTATAGCTATTCAGAATATTTGATTTAGATACAAAGCCTAAATAGATACCGCCATCGTCAATTACAGGCAAATTCCATGCCTTGGTTTTATCAAATAATTCCATGATAATACTCATCTGCATATTTATATTGATTATAGCAGGTGGAGACACCATGAAACGTGTTACCTTAAATCGAGTGTATAGCTCAGGTCTAAACATAATATTACGAATGTTATCTATCAACACTACTCCAGCCAAGACACCATCGCTACTAACAACTGGAAACACGTTGCGCGACGATTGGGTAATCACTTTTACCACATCGCCTAACGTCATATCGGGATGCACCGTCTGAAAGTTTAATTCGATTAACGATTTCAGATTCATCAGTGTCAGCACAGCCTTGTCTTTGTGGTGTGTTATTAGCTCTCCTTTTTTAGCCAATCGCATGGCATAAATACTGTGAGGCTCGAATAGCTTTATTGTGGCATACGAAATTGTAGATACAATCATCAAAGGCAGTAGCATTTCGTATCCCCCAGTAAGTTCGGCAATAAGAAATGTACCTGTAAGTGGAGCGTGCATTACACCTGCCATAACACCTGCCATGCCCATAAGGGCAAAATTTTCGTGAGGTAAAAAGGGTGATAGATGAAACTTATTCAATACATAAGCAAACAAAAAACCTGCAACACAACCCAAAAACAGAGATGGTGCAAATATACCACCTGTACCACCACCACCATTGGTAGCACTGGATGCAAATACCTTGAATATAAGTAAAGAAACCAATAAACCTACAATTCCCCAGTTTGACGACCGAAGTGGGTAAAATAAACCTCCATTCATTATAGATTCATTATCAGACATACCACTCAGTAAGGAGTCTATAGTATTATAACCTTCGCCATAGAGAGGGGGGAATAAGAATATCAAGATACTCAATAAACTGCCACCTAATGCAAATTTTTGCCAATAATTAAGTCGACGAAATACATCCTCAATAGCATTCATCGTCCTTGTAAAATAAAGTGATACTAAACCACAGAATGCTCCTAATAGTATTACAAATGGAATACGCTCTAATTCAAAAACCTGCGAATGTGCATAGCTAAACATAGCACCCGTACCCGAAGTGATGTATGCAAAGGTAGCTGCGGTAACAGAAGTTACAAGCAAAGGCATTACAGTAGCCATCGTCAGGTCGAGCATCAATACCTCTACAACAAATACTAGTCCTGCAATGGGAGCCTTGAAAATACCAGCAATAGCACCAGCTGCACCACAACCAATAAGAAGCATCAACGATCGTTGCTCGATACGAAACAGGCGACCTAGATTAGACCCAATAGCTGAACCAGTTAACACAATTGGGGCTTCTGCTCCAACCGATCCACCAAAACCAATCGTGATAGAGCTTGCCACAATAGAAGTATACATATTGTGTGCCTTTATGTAGCTTTTCCGTTGCGATATTGCGTAAAGTATTTTGGTTACCCCATGCCCAATATCATCTTTCACAATGTATCTCACATATAAGCCAGCAATCAGGATTCCTACTACTGGATAGATGAGATAGAGATAATTAACATTGGCTTGACTAAAATTGTCGGTAAGTAAATACTGGATTAGGTGAATCAAATACTTGAGTATAAATGCAGCAAGAGCGGTCAACAAACCTATCAGAAAGCTGAGAAAAATAATGAAGTTTTGCTCTTTAATGGTTCTGTTCTTCCAAGCAATGAATTTATCAAACGTATTCTTCTGTTCCATATCTATTTTGAATCGCTCTCAAAAATACAAAATAAGCAACGATTATGAGACACTATGTACCCTTTAATTTATTTTAAATTTACAAAATTCTAAAATGACTAATTGTTACACTATTGTAATCTCAAATGGGTAAAGTAAACCTGCTAAATTATTCTCTGAAAAGATTGCTTTTTTTACAAAATTCTGTGCTGGATTGATCATGAAATTATATGCGGTTGTCAGATCAGCCTGCTTTAGATTGGTCTGCATAAATACAGCATCTTGCAAATCGGCATTTAAAAATTTTGATTTCTCTAGTATTGTTCCTACAAAGTCAACGCCTTTCATCGAACAATCGACAAAAGAGGTTTCCGACATTTTCATATTTTCGAAAGATGAGAAATCAAGTATGCAATTCCGAAAGTTTACCTCAAACAGCATTTGTTTACAATGGTTGAAATTTAACCCTAAAAGCTTACAATTTTCAAATCTAACCCCGTTAAATTGGGTGTTATGTAATGTAGACATGCTCAGATTAGTATTCTGAACAGTGGTATTTACAAAAACGCAACATGTTATTTTTTTACTGAAGAAATTAACTGAATCGATCTTGCAATCAATGAACTCTACATCTACTATTTCGTCAACATCATCAAATTCAGACTGATCAATTACCTCATTTTCGTACTGCTGTTTCATCTTTAGATCATTTATTCACGTATTATTTTTATTTCGCTACCCTTGCCTAGTTTTATGATACTGGATGCCTTCGCTTTAGTCATATCCTCTTGACGATAATTAACAATATAATCAACTCCATTCTTTATCTCATCCGCTATTTCTGAAAACAACTGGGGTGCTGAATGTCCCGTAATATTGGCAGATGTTGATACAATTGCTTTACGAAAACGTCGACACAACTCTTGCGAAAATTTTTCGTGTGTTACCCGAATAGCTAAACTGCCATCTTGGGCTATTAAATTTGGTGCTACATGCCGCGCATCATCGTATACTATTGTGAGTGGCTTATCCGAAACCTCGATAAGATCCCATGCTAGCGATGGTGTTTCGAACAAATAATAATCTAGCTTTATAGGATTATCGATCAACACAATCAAAGCCTTACTGTCCGATCGTTGTTTTAGCTCATATACCTTTTGTACAGCTTGCTCGTTTGTAGCATCGCAACCTATACCCCAGATGGTGTCGGTTGGATATAATATAATGCCTCCTGCCAACATTACTTCCATTGCTTTTTGTATGTCTTCTTTCATGAATCCAAATTGTTGAATAATTGATAAATATATACGTCTTTAAATACGGAATGGCAACATACCCAGTTGATAAGAATACCCGATTGGCTGTATCCTGCTTGCTCAAACAAGCCTCTACTTTTTATATTATCTACTGCTATATAAGCATATAATTGCTTTATCCGCAGAAAAGAAAAAACATAGACACTGATTAATCTAAGTGTCTGAATGGCATAACCTTTGTTTCTGTATTTCTCATCAATCAATACACCAACACCTGCTCTACTGTTATGAAAATCTAAATCGTACAGATCAACAGTACCTATCACACGATCAACAGATTTCGATACAATCATCAATCTGAGTTGCTTGGTTTGGTAAATATCCTGCTCTAGCGAGTCTGATATATACTGTCTCAATACTAATTTAGAGTAGGGAGACAAGGTATTACCATGGATCCACAGGTGAGTATCGTTTTCCCATGTATAAAGTATGTCCAAATCTTCGGGTTCTAATGCTCTCAATTCTAGGTCTTCATTTTTTAATAGTGTCATCAGTCTTAGACTTTGTGAATCCTGTACCAATTATCATATTGGTTTTAGGTGTATAGATTCTAAATTGTACATTTTTGATTTTGTTATCATCCATTTTTTCGATAATACGATTATAATCGTCATCGTCTTTATTAAATGTGATAACAGTATATTTTGCCTCTAAATCACAAGTTGATTTCTTGTTTCTTCTTTTAAAAAAGCCTCCCCAAAAAGCACTAAGATGAATTCCAAACTGAATAATCCAAGAATATAATTTGCTATAACTCACGAAATACTTCTCAAAAAAAATACGCATAGCTTCATAAAAAGCTTTCTGAGCTTGTGCATTTTCTCGGTCTGTACTCTCTCCTTTATAATGAATGATTGTATCTGGTAAATAATAATTCTGATATCCACCCTTCACTATTCGGTATGACAAATCAATGTCTTCGCCATACATAAAAAAAGACTCGTCTAACAAACCAATCTTATCTAAAGCCTCGTGGCGCAACATCATAAATGCACCTGCTAATATAGGTACTTTATGTATTTTATCCTCATCTAAGTACCGTAAATAATACTGCCCAAAGACAGGTGATTTAGGAAATAATAAGCCTAATCCAGACATTTTACAAAAAGAAACCCAAGGGGATGGAAACCCCCTTTTTGACTCGGGCAAGAATACGCCTTGCCCATTAATCATCTTAACACCCACACCTCCTGCATTGGGTGTCCGATCCATAAAGTCGCTTGCATTTTTCAAAACATGCTCACCTAAAAGGGTGTCGGGATTGAGAAGCAGAATATACTTGCCCCGTGCCTTTTGGATGGCTTGATTGTTTGCTCTTGCAAATCCTACATTCTCGAGGTTAGCAACTAAATGTATGAATGGCTGATTGAACTTAGATTGGATATAGTCGACTGATCCATCTGTTGAATTATTATCTACTACAAATATTTCGTAATTAAAATCGAGATCTGATGCTAAAATTGAATTTAAACACTGCTCAATAAAAAACTTAACATTATAGTTTACTATAATTATGGATAGTTTCATCTTTATAGAGTAATGGTTTAATACCCATCTCTTTCGAACATTTCACCTAAACGAATGAAAAAATTCTTCTTTCGTCTTTTTCTTTCTCTATTTTGACTTGACGACATCATTATCTGCTCAAATGAAAATTCGCCACGTTCAGTAGCTGTTACAGCGTTGTATATAACACCCCAATCGGGCAATCCTCCTACATTTCGATCATCGATAAACATATCGGCTGTCAGTTTTCTTGACGCTACTTTAGCATCTTCTTCAGGATAGTTTTTATTTGCAGCATAAAAACTGAGCCCATTTTTAGTACAGTAATCAACAGCTTCTTGTAAAAGATCACCATCACGTACAGTCCATAAAATCAAAACATGCCCATCTCTTTGCAATTTCAAGAGTGTCTCAATAGCAAATGGTATGGGAGCACCTAAGCGTGGGTATTTATGCTCTACAATTGTTCCATCAAAATCAACAGCGATAACCATAGTCTCTCTATTTTATATATTTGTTATTTTAAAAATCTTTATTTTCTGTTTCAAGTTCTATTGGTCTCTTTATAGGACCACATAAGAACAGAGCAAATATAGTAATGAATGCTAAAAAGATAAAATTTTTACTACCTGTAATGTGTAGGCAAACCGTATTAAATATGAAAATGGACAATGCCCCAACATGTCTTATATAATAATATTTCTTATATTTTTTGATTATTAGTTTATCATCTACAACACTATCATCATCTAAATTAGGTTGAACAAACTTCAAGAAACCAACTATACCCAACAGCGTTAGTATAATAGCCCAACGTTCTAAAACAATATCACTTAGCTCTACGCCATATTTAGCATTGTATAACACACTGGCTACAAACACCAAGACACAGAGTATATTACAAATAACAAAAAACAACCTTAGTTGTTTAAGTGACTTATCTATAAATTTCATTAAAACGTTAGATATTAAATGTTTCATTAAACAGAGTTCGATTCAAGATTGACCTACCCAAGGTTATTTCATCGGCATACTCAATCTCATCACCAATAGAGATTCCTCGTGCAATCATCGAAACTTTGATGTTTAGGGATGATAATTTTTTGTAAATATAAAAATTAGTCGTATCTCCTTCCATGGTTGTACTCAGAGCCAGTATAACCTCATTGATACCGCCTTCTGACACGCGCTGTATAAGACTTGCTATTTGCAAGTCTGCTGGACCGATACCATCAATTGGCGAAATAATGCCTCCTAAGACATGGTATAAACCCTTAAACTGAGATGTGTTTTCGATTGCCATTACCTCTTTTATATTCTCTACCACACAGATAATCGATTTATCGCGAGCTGAATTGGCACAGATAGGACATATATCATGATCTGATATATTATAACACGATTTGCAGTATTTGACCTCTTTTTTCAATGTCAAAATGGAGGTCGAAAAACTCTCTACCGATTGCTCATCCTGCCGTAACATATGCAATACAAGCCTAAGTGCAGTTTTTCGCCCTATACCTGGAAGTTTAGAGAACTCATTAACAGCATGTTCTAGTAGTAATGATGGATATTTTTGAATCATTGAGATATTTTATACAAGTGGCAAATATACCTAATAAAACAGCGGTCTCAAATACTCAGGTATGAGAAATAATATTTCTCTGCCTTTTTAGACAGCAACTGTATATTTAATAAATCGGATACGTCTGCAATATTTTTAATTTCTCCATTTTTGTAGAGAATCTCAATACTACGATCAGCCTGATTGTAAAGGTTGGTAGTTATGCTTCCTGCCGAAATCAAGTACAAAGACTCGTCAGCAGACAGATGAAGTGAAGCCATATACTCTCGTACATAAGACTGTTTTCGATCTTCCGAAACAGGTTCGGATAGTAGTTCTATTTTAAAAAGATTACGATCTAAATAAGATTGACTTAATAAAGCTAATATGCGATCGCTCGATTGTCTCCAAACTTTCAATGTGGTATAAATATCCGAGTCATCGAGATTTATAAAATGCTGTAACGCTTCGTCATCAAAATTACCTGCTGTTATATCATTTTGCAAGAAATATAACAGAGAAGGTGGAGCAAATAAATCGATACTGTTGCAAATCAAATATTTCGCTCGCCTCAATGTGTTAACTAATACATTTTCGGCAGAGATAGCTGTTTTGTGATGGTACACCTGCCAATACATAAGGCGACGAGATAATAAAAAATTCTCAATCGAATATATTCCTTTTGATTCGACTACTAAATTATTGTTCCGAACATCCAGGAGTTTTATAATTCGCTCCGACCCAATATCGCCTTCGCTAACTCCTGTAAAAAAACAGTCTCTCCGCAAATAATCGAGACGATCAACATCTAACTGCCCACTGACTAACTGATGTAAAAATGTTTTGGGATATTCATTTTTAAATATCGAGATACATATATCTAACTGCCCATTCAATTCTTCATTTAGCTTACACATTAGCTGTAGCGAAATATACTCATGTTGCACACCATTGGTTATTGTATGCTCCAAGACATGAGAAAATGGCCCGTGCCCAACATCATGTAATAGTATACATACCAATGCTGCATTAATTTCTTGATCTGTAATTTCAGTTCCTTTTGATCGTAAGCCAAGTAGAGCTTGATTCATTAAGTACATGGCTCCCAATGAATGCAAAAAACGTGTGTGTTGAGCACCTGGAAAGGCAAAAGATGCCATGCCTAATTGTTTGATTCTACGCAGTCGCTGAAAATAAGGATGATCGATGATATTGGCTATGAAATCATTCGGTATTACAATAAAACCAAATACGGGGTCATTTATTATACGATTGCTCTTTTTCATAGTTTACAACGATAAAGGCACAGATCTGAACCTCAAACCTGTGCCTTTTAAATTATTTGGTATTATTAATACGTCTTTTTCAGTTCAAAGTTTTTGGCTTTAGCAAAAACTTTCTGTGCTTCGATCATCTTTTCAAATTTTTCGTCTGATACTTTTTCGGTATCTTCTATGGGTTTACTTATTCGTTCAAATTCAGCATCAGATATCGTATCATTCAATAAAGAGTATTGAGTACCTATAACGTCTGCATTGACTACAAGAGACTTGATATATTCTACTGTTGCTTGATGAAACTCTTCTGCACCACTAGGTCTTCCCAAATTATTAATTTTTTCGATATCAAGATTAAGACTATCTACTGCAACCTTAGTACGCTCTTTTATTTTTGTAAAATCACCTGATTCTAAGATATCTTCAATTTCAGAGTTTAACTTTTCGGCTCTACTATTGGCGTCCTCGATATGATCAACCAGATTATCATTGTATTTCAAAGGATCGGGACCACAGGAGGTTAAAAGAAATGGCAATACCAGAAGTAAAAAAAACGCTTGTCTCATTTAGAATAATATTTATATATGTATAATTATTTTGAATTAAATATTTTCAACCCTTCCAAATATTCAGCACTTTGCAAATGAACTCTTCGCATCTGCATCAACACCTTATCGTCTAACACTCTAGCTTTATCGATAGTTATGCTATCGGCTATATTTGAATAGCCTTCTTGTATAAGAATAAGTTCTTGCAAAGAATTTATGTATGAGATTGCTTTTTTTCTCAAAACATCATCTTCAGGAGACAATTGCATTAT
>JBDLTH010000177.1:0-4572 GCA_039799165.1 Bacteroidota bacterium | reverse complement strand
ATTCTTAAGGTTGCGTGTGCCTGCATAGGCTTTGCTCCATTTGCCTTTGGGGTTGTTTTGACGCTCGATGATGTGGTTGTACGTTTCTACGGCTACATCACGGTGTGCGGTATTGCCCGTAGCCTTGTACAACTCGCCAAAAGCCATGGCTGCAAAACAGTCCGAAAATATATTGTAGGGTTCTACTAAGGGATTGCCCTCACGGGTGAGCGAGAAGTACCAGTTGCCTTGGGTGTCTCGTCCATGATCGAGCATAAATTTAGCTCCACCCAAGGCGATGTCTAGCCATTCTTGTTTTTTTTCGACCTGATTATATAGCATCGAGAACATCCATACTTGTCGCCCTTGCAACCACATAAACTTGTCAGTATCGTACACGTTACCTGTACGATCGAGGCTTGTAAAATAGCCTCCAAACTGTTTATCGATGGAGTTTTTTTCCCAAAATGGAATAATTTGATTTAATAGTTCGTCTTTATATAATGACGATAATTTAGCTAAATCTTGCATAATCTTAGTTTCCGTTTTTTCAGTAAATATATTTTTTCAATATTGACGCCCATTGCACATAGCCTTTGCCCAGCAAGTGCAAGCCGTCGTTTGTGTATACTGTATCTAATTTGCCATCAGCTCCCAACAGGGGGGTGTATAAGTCTACAAAATGGGTTTGAGTGCGGACTGCCAATTGCTCTAGCTGCTGGTTGAGGGCTAGGATGCGATCAGTTTTGCCTTGATGGTTTTTGAAATTGTCAAATGTATCGTTGGTGGGCATCACCGATTGGATATATACGTGTGTGTGGGGCGATCGGGTTTTTATTGTTTCTACTATACGGGTATAGTTGTACACAATGGTGTCGATGGGGATGTTGCGTGCAATGTCGTTGACTCCGATCAAGATAAATACTTTGGTGGGGAAACTGCTCACTACCTCGTCCATACGGTCTAATACACCCAGCGTAATATCGGCTGATATACCTCGGTTCTTGATATTTAGATCTGGAAAAAGCTCGTCCCAGCTTGCCCCATTGGTGATGCTATTACCTAGCATAATAACCTCGTTGGGGGTATCGGGCATGGCTTCGAAAAACGAGCGACGCTGATCGTAAAAATAATTCCGAAATTTTTGGTCGTATGCTTCTTGGGCTATGCTTGTGGATGTTACCAACAACAACAAAAGCAATATACTTGCAATTTTTTTCATAGACTATATGTGTATTAGGGTTTATTATTTATACTGTCCTTTAAAATCAATTTCTCTGGCAAACGGATCGAGTTGTGCATTGAGTAACAAGGCCAAGGCACGGCGTGTGATGGGCTTGTCTGTCAATCCGTCAACGGTCAACTCCTTGCCTGCTACTTTGGCTATATGTGCCAAGGCTTGATTTTGGGTCAGTGGTTTTGTGCTTACGCTTACTTCTATGACTGGGTTGTAGGTGTTGAGACCTGCGGTAAACTCTTGTTCGGTAATCGTGTTTTCGGGATAAAACCAGGTTCTATTTGCCCATTTATAGGGTTCGCCCACGGTCTTTAGAATACCCGTAGCAGCTATTTTTTGCAATACGGCAAAGTCTTTGTCGGTAGGTTGCACATCAAACAAGGGCATGATATAGGTATTGGCTGCCAACAAACGGCTTTGTACTTGTCTGATAGATACTTCACGAGGTTGTTTGTTTTCTCTGACAGCTAGGGCGGCTAGTGTGCCTGCGGCTTGCCCTGTAAGCAGCACGACGGGTTGCAAGCGGGTAGATCCATTGATGAGGTTAGATACGGATATGGCTTTGTCCGACACAATCAGCCCATCTACCGATTGGGGGATGAGTGCACCTAAAGGGATATTGAATGCGGGTACTGCCGGAAACTCTAATTTGGGTGCTTGGGGGTTTTGCTTGTGGTGATGATCTACTGGATAATCGCCTACCGATATGCCTGTGCGGTACAAGGCTTCGGGCTGATCGTAGGGCGAGGTTACGTGGTTGTAGGTCATAAAAGAGAGTCCTTTTATACGGCGACCTTCACGGTGATAGGGCTTGTATGCCAACTTGTCGGGCGTGTCAAACTCATCGTCAGCCAATCCCAAGTGTTTGTATCCTAACTCGGTTTGTATATAATATACAAATTGCAGGGTATAGTTTTTTGCTTTTTCTAATTCTTTTTCACGCTCAGCATAAGGTAGTTCTACAATGTTTAGGTAGATGTCGTTGCCCTTGGTAGGCCAGTTTATCATATACTTCTGGTTCGGCAATTTTCCGTAAGTCAACATCTTGTCGCAATCAATCACATCTTGGTCATCGGCAGTTTTACAACAGCCCTTAAAGTTGTCTGCATTATAGCCATCGGGGCGTGCAATGGTTTTGTCAGCACCCTTGCCATAATCTTTAAGTATAGCTACCCATGTTAGGTCTTGCACAATATCGTTGGCTGTATCGGGAGCGTTTGCCTCGCCAGTATCGGCTTTGGCATCCATCCCTAGGCGGTAGTCTGCACCTGCCATCTTGAAGCTCTCGCCTATGTCGGTAGCATCTATTGTTAGCTTTGCTAGTACGGTTAGGGTTTCTTTTTTATTGTTTTCGAATACTGCACCTGTTACTGTATTGCCGTCTTTGAGTATTTGTACCAAGTGGTATCCATAGGCAACTTCTAAGTTTTTTTCTTGAGCGGCAAGGGCTTTAAAAATACTGTCGCCTACGTGTGGCTCAAACTGCGTGTTGCTTACCCAGCCTGTTTCGAGGGCAGCTGCTCCACCGTAGTGGGTGCGTAGCTTGTCTCTAAACTCGTTCCAGATGCCCGAAGGCATATTGTGGTTGCCATCGGCTGCTCCTACGCCTTGTGCGGAAAACATACCGCCTAACCAAGGCGACTCGGCTACGATGAGCGTGGCTACACCTTCACGGGCTGCACTGATACCTGCCGATGTACCCGAGGTACTGGCTCCGATAACAAGTACGTCTACCGTTTTGTGGTTGGCAGTTCCATTTTTTGTTGTACTGCCTCCGCAAGCTACTAACAGGAGGCTTGCACATGCAATAAAGAGTGATACGAGTGTCTTCATTTTCTATTTGTTTAGTTATATCTTATAAGTCAGGTTCGCCAGAACCATTTTATTTTGGTAAAAAACAGTGTGATCAGTACCGCAAGGCTGGTGATTAGCACGCCTTGCAAAAAACCCATCCATGCTCCGTGTTGAAATACAACGAGCCATTCGTTACTATGTGTTAATGCAAAAACAGGCATAATAACCAACGCCGTGGCTACGTATGCTATCATGGGGTTTTGACCCGACATGATCATGAAGCGGGTGCTACGGTTGCATGCAAAATAATCGCACACCACCGAGAGAAACAGCAAGGCTAAGAATGCTAGACCCGAGCTTACGAAGTAATAACTGTAAGTAGAGGGGTCTTTGCGGATGCCTCCTTCGAAGGCTTCGAAACTTAAACCCAAGAGGAGCAAGTAACTGCCTGCTCGGAATAGGTTGAACCAAAAATCGGCATACGAGCCTTTAGCCACGTGCAGTATTTTGTACATGGCTAAAAGCAAGCATAGGGATAGAATTACATTAATGAAAAGATTGCGTGTATAAAGAAAGGTAATATTGCTTACGATAAGGGCTAACGCCAACACTGCCAAGCTGGCTGCTTGTGCCGATGAGGGCTTAGCAGTTGATGGCACTGATGCCGAAGCAAGCCACGTATAGAGATACTCGCCAGCAAGGCTACCGGGTATGACGATAAACAGATACTTGAGGTAGTAGAACTTGTATGCCCACGGTAGTGGCGAATAGGAAAACAGGTGGTTGACCCACCCCTCGTTGGTTGATGACAGAAACAATGCCATCACAAACGGCAATAGGGCAATGCGTGCCAAGGGCTTGTTGTACGTAAAGATGTAGGCACATGCTCCGAATACTGCCATGTTAGCCAATACGATGATGATGATGTCGCTAAACTGGACATCGAAATCGGGCGTTTTTTTGCCTGTATACTGCAAACTATACATCAGCACAAAACCAAGGGCAAAGGCTATACACTTAACACCGTTGCGTATCCATATACTGAACTCGGTTTTGGTAAAGAATAGATTTTTGAGGTCGGCAAACATAAAGAACAGTAATGCAAAGGCGAATAGCGAAATTACGGCTGACTGCCACGACCCTTGGGCGGAGATGACAAAGGGTTTCATATGCTGAAAGAATATTGCAAAATAGACGAGCTGAATGCCTCGCCAGCCTGCCAATAGGCTTAAGCGTAATTTGGATGTACCTTGTTGGATCTGACGACCGATGGAAAAGGGAAAGGCGGCTCCCATGGCAAATAGAAAGAAGGGAAACACCAGATCGACCCACGTGATGCCATAGATGCTGGGATCGAAACCCATATTGGGTGGCACTTGTGCGTGTGCCATCCAGTTGGGCAGATGGGTCAAAACCATCTGACCCGACAGTATCATGGTGATGATAGCGTAGCCACGTAATGCGTCTAATGCCAAGGCTCTGGGTTTCATTCCGATTTATTTGTTAGGATATTCCTTCGTAAAGTATTCGGGAAATTTCTTTAGACCTTCGTAGAAGAAAAA
>JBDLTH010000176.1:0-17567 GCA_039799165.1 Bacteroidota bacterium | reverse complement strand
GGTGGTTATGTGTAGGAGTATATAAACGCCAAACCAATGTCAAGTGAGAGGTGCCCAAGAATAGGAAGCCAAGGTGCGCCACTTAGCCCGTGCTTCTTCAATGGACATAGTAGCATTAAACGTTTCATCCCACATTCCATCCGAACCCATGTCATTCATGATGGTGCGAACAGTTACAGTCTTATCAACATTAACATAAAATGTCGATTGACACGGGAAGCCATACGTGCCATTGGAGTGAGGATGTTTCAAGAGGAATGATGTGGGCTTCATGTTAGGAATAATATAGGCAATCCCAGGAAGTCAATGCTTTATATTTTTCCTTGGCAAATTTATGAGACTCATCTAATGGGTTTACATGCCCAGAGTTACAATCTAGACATGCAATTCGCAAATTATCTAAATGATGATTTCCACCACGTGATTGTGGCAATAAGTGTTCAATTGATGCCTTTTCACCTTCTACAATCTTCAAGCACCACCAACAGGGAGCCTTGCCGTTTACTCCCCATATCATAAGTAATTGCTTTTTGCGCTTGGTCCTAGTAAATCCACCCATTTTACCCATACTCACATTCCTATCTTAGCCATGCCGAAGTCTGTTGAAAACCAACATTGAGAGCATCCCATAGTTTGAAGAAAAGTAAAGCAGCATTTACATGGGGCTGACATTCGGATTTCCCCTTGACGATTTAATCTTAAATTAACAATTTCAAAAGGCTTATTCTGATTTAATAGACCTTTAGCAGCCCTATAAGCATTTACTTCGGCGTGAGTTTTAGACATTCCACCATCCAATTTATAGCCTAAATGTATGGCTGGTATTGCATTGCTGTTAGTTTTCCATTCAATAATTTTATTATTTTGAATGATAAAACTAAAATGTGGAAAATTAAAAAACTGAGAATGGCTAGAAAGTTTACTCCTAGCTATCCTCAGTGATTCTCTGATAAGTCCATTCTTCATAGACTAGACTTTACCTATTGATTAGAAAAGTCAAACCTTGTTTTCTTTACCTTTTCTCGGCTTATCTACCTTGACATTCTTCTTTTTCTTCTTAACTTCCTTTTGTTCAACTACAGGAGCCGAATAACCCTTAACGTCTCTTACTTCTTTCTTCCATAATTTACGTGGGGCATAATTCCATCCATCAGTAGCAACAAGGTTATCAGCAACTAGTCGGCTAAGACGCTTGACTTCTGCGCCCTTACTGATACAAACATAGTTTTTCAATGAACCAGAGCCGACACGAGCCTTCACTCTAGTCTTGCGCTTGGTTGGGGTGGTTGGGGTTGGGAGTTCACTCATGTGGTTTTTCCTTGTAAAGAAAGTGGCGTGGGACAAATGGTTCAGTAACTACATCTGGAATTGCATCTACTGTATCACATATGACATAATCATATGAGTCCTTAGTGATGTTCCACACATATAAAGTCTGATTTCTCTTAGTCTTATCACAGATCCTTAATGCTTCGACGTAGACCTCAGATGTAACGTCCATTAAATCAATCAGATCAGAAAGTTCATTCATAATTTCCTCTTATGTGTCACAAGTATAGTCATAGAATTTGAAATGTCAACAAAAAGATAGATAGCCAAATAGATAGATAAAGAAGCCCTTGACAAAATAGATAGATGCCTAGAGTGCAGCACATAAGGAAAACAACACATGCCACTTACCCAAGTCGTGAATAAGAAGGTTAAACTCAAGCTCGTAGGTCTAGACGGCAATGCTTACTCTCTCATGGGAGCATTCTCTAAGGCCGCTCGTAAAGACAACTGGACTAAGGAAGAAACTGACCTCGTCCTAAATGAAGCCATGAGCAATGATTATGATCATCTCCTGGCTACTCTTCAAGCTCATTGCAAATAGCCTCTTGACATTTCAAGAAGCTGCCTATACTTCGTCCCATCACCCTGAATCAATAACCCAAACAAAGGAATCAAATCATGCGTACTGCAACCCCGTTGAACATCGAAACCCAACCTGGCGTCGGAATGTCATATGTAATTCGTAACCTTAAGACCAAGAAGCTCGTTCGTGCTTCGACTACTTGTCAGCGTGACGTTAACCGTCGTGGCTCCAAGATTAAGGAAATTCGCGCCTTCTCTGGTGAGGAACCTTTCTTCACTGCTAAGGTTGGTTCGCTCCACACGGAAATTGAAGTGCTCAAGTTCCTGTGTGGTCCACAGCATAAGAAGTGCCGCGATACTACTGGCACCTACGAGTGGACTGGTATCTCGCTCTCTGATGCTCGTAAGCAAAAGTTGGAATTCTCTGAACCTGGATATGTGACCAAGGAAGAGGAAGCTCCAAAGGCCAAGAAGGTCAAGAAGACCAAGGTTGAAAAGGTTGCTAAAGCGACCAAGAGCAAGCGGGGCCGTCCTGCTGGTAGCAAGAATAAGACGACTCCAGTTGCTGAGGTGATTGCTGCTGGTGAAGTCACTCCTACGGTTGCAGAGCCGGTTGCTGTTGAAGCACCAGTTGTTGCAAAGCCAGTTCAGTCTGATAGCGAATTTGAAGCCGAACTGGCAGCCGATTTCGAAGCAGATCACCAGAAAGCTATGGAGAAGCTCGCAGCCAAGTAAAACTTAGATACCCAGCTTATACCAGATTTCTGATCCCCCTGGCTCTGCACCTCACTATTGAAAAAGTGAGCGAGCCTTGGGGGATTTTTTGTTGACTGGCGGAAATAGTTAGATATCCTGTTGTTCATGTACAACATTAAGAATTTAAAAGATCGCACACAGCTACTGAGAGATGCAGCAGACATAGATAATTGTCCTGTTGATGCCGTGTGCGATTCTATTCCTTTTATTGTTTCGCATGTAGAAGAGTTGGAGTCTATTATAGTCCAACTCAAGAAGGAAAAGCAAAAGGTTGAGGCTGACTTAAAGGATGCTTTACGTCGGAATAATAATCTTAACTCCCAGAAGGTCAGACACTTAAAGAAAAAAGGGAAGTATTAGCCAAACGGTAAAAAATAGTTCTTGAAAAAGATTTACCGTCTGTTATAAATAAGAAGTAAGCAATAAGGAACAAACCTTCAATGTCACAGATAACAGCAAATTATAATAGATTAGAACAAGGGGCTAAGCAAGCTTCCTGACCCAAGATTTTATAGACACCTATAAAACCCTGGGCTAAAAATCCAGGGTTTTTCTGTTTTAGATAGTATTTGATAACTTTATATAAGTAGATTTCAAAAACTGAGCATAGTTACGTAATAGTATTATGCTCGGTAATTTGGGAAAAATTCCTACCGGGAGACTGTAAATCTCTTATGCTTATAAATTTGGTAGGCGGCCGCATGATTGGGTTCAACTCCCTTTTTTCCCACCAAAAATTATGCATATATATGATATAATTCAATATATGCAAGCAAGTAGAAAAAATATATTATCAACTGATCTTTCAGAAGATTTAATTAGAAAGGCCGCAGAATCATCTTTTTCTGTATCCGGTATATTAAGATATTTACATATAGATTCTAAAGATTATGCAATGCGTGTAAAAGTAAATAAAAAGATACGGGAAGGTAATATTGATACTACCCATTTTTTATCCCATTATGGAACAAAAACTTCAAATAATAAGGGCTCAAAAATAATTAAAGAATGTAATATCCCAGAAAATTTATTTATTATAAATTCCACGTATTCAATATCTTCAGTTAAGTCATATCTTAAAAAGGAACCAGGATATAAACATGAATGTAGTTCGTGTCATTTATCTGAATGGATGGGAGATCCAATTACTTTGGATCTAGACCATATAAATGGAAATAATAGTGATAATAGAAAAGAAAATCTAAGATTACTTTGTCCTAATTGTCATTCAAAAACACCAACTTTTAGAGGAAAAAACAAAAGAAAATTTAAAGAATATATACCAGATACTATTCTTAAATCGAGTTTAGAAAATTCACCGTCAATAAAAGTTGCTCTTAAAAAATTAAAAATGCCATATAATGACGAAAATCTTATTAGAGCATATGAATTAAATAAAACAATTGTTAGAAAATTGCCGTTATTAAAAAGATCTGAACAATAAAATTGCGGGGGTTTAGCTCATTCAGTAGAGCATTGGATTTGCAATTCAAAGGCGACGTGAGCAAAGCACGTAACCTCCACCATTCAAGTTACACTTTTGTTCATTGGCTTTCCAAGAAAGTAAAGGAAATGAACGCACATGGCTCTCTCGCTCAACTGGCAGAAGCAATAGTTTCAAAAACTATCAAGTCTGAGTTCAAATCTCAGGAGGGCTACCATTCAAGTTATCATAAGCCCATCTGGCGAAACAGCAGACGCACAACGCTTAAAACGTTGCGGACGAAAGTCCGTCTCGGTGCAAATCCGAGGATGGGTACCAAATTCATATGCTACATTAGCTCATTCAGTAGAGCAATAGTTTTGTAAACTATAGGTGCCCTGGGCAGAGCAGGGATGTAGCACCAAATCAATCTGGCAAACGTGCTACGGCAGACCAGACGTGAGTTAACGGATAATGTGGCGTTTCCGAAGCCAAACCATTAACTTTCGAAAACTTTTTCATGCTCGTTTCGGCTAGTGGAAAGCCTCTACTTTCTCAAAGTAATAACGCCTGGTTCGATTCCAGCAACGAGTACCAATCATTTTATATAGCCTTGTCGTCTAACGGTAGGACTGGAGACTTTGGATCTCTATACCGGGGTTCGAATCCCTGCGAGGCTACCATTTTTACATGTATCACAAGTCATCACTTGACTTAGGGAACCAACTACACACTCACGGGTAGACTAATTGGTAGGTCCCCTGTTTTTGAAGCAGACATGTGGAGGTTCGAATCCTCCCCCGTGAACCATGCACCTATCGTCTAGAAGCAGGATACAAGGCTTTCATCCTTGTGAAGTCGGAGCATTACCGACTAGGTGTACCACTTGACATTCAGTTTTCATGGCTATACTCCTATCATAAGGAATCAATATGACCATTACCTTGACTCACCCGACTGATCCAACTAAAACTTGGGTTTCTGGAAATCGTGGTAAGCGCCCTAACTGGGTGAATGAAATTCTTGCAGCCAATCCAAACATGCTTCCTTCAAAGGAAAAGAATGAGGCTTATGTTCCACCTGCTGATGACAATACTCCACGGTTGCGTTACTGGCGTTGGAATGGTTTAAATGATGAAGACGGAAAGGGAATCCCCTTGACGTTGTGCATAGTGGGCGGTATGACTGTTCAAGATGCAATGTCGAGACTGAATAAGACTTTCTCGACGCCAGTGATGCCTGCTGAGTGGGCAACGTGCTGGAAGGAAGTAGATCCAACTAATGTCGCTTTGGGCGGTAAGGTTGGGGTCTTTGAAAAGATGAAGGGTTCGACTGATTGGGTTGAACGTAAGGAGAAAACATTTGGATCCAAAGCATAAACAGTGATGCACGAAGCTCTTAACTTTGAGATGAAAGCGCAAGTCTTTCTGGGTTCACCAAAATGAGGTATTGACATCTGAAAAAGATAGATATACTTCGATTATACCCGCAAGGGTTTGACAATCATATAAAAGAGTTAAAATCTCAAATACCCATGGCTAATGGGAAATATAGGCTTGTGGACATTTGTGTCACTTATCTTTTAGATTATTAAAAAGATTAAACAAGATGGATGAAGCAAGAATTAAAAAGTAAAGAAAGCTAAATGCTTTCTTTCACTTATTAAAAAGCAGAAGTCAGTAATGATGGTTGTCAGTAATGATGGTTGTCAGTAATGATGGTTGGCCGGTGTAAGCACCAATAAGTCCAACAGGTTATGCATGAGTAGCTTAATTCTAGAGCAGTATCCATTAGGGATATCAGTGGAGGTGCAAGTCCTTCCTTGTGCGCCAAACGTTCGTTTTCCTTGTTTTGCTAATACGAAGTCAAAACCTGGACTCTTTAAAAGTCTTTAGACCTAAACACAGCAAGCCTTTAACTTGCCCAGTGAGTTAGGTTTGAAGCATCTTTTAGGGCGAATCAAAGTAAATACGTGGAAGCGAACTTTGGTTGTCTGCCACCTTTTCGTTGGTCAGTAATCTATCACATGCAGGTCGGAAACTTAATGGGATAGAAAGAACGCCAACCAATTCTTCATGCCGGATCCTCCGAGAGGACGAACGCCTTCTAAGCGATCCTAGGATGGTTAAACTCCATCATCCGGTGCCATTTATGTTATAATGAATGCATGAAACATTGCGCTCATTGTAAGCTTACCAAACCACTAACTAGTTTCTATGAAAAAAGAAAAGGTAAAGTCTTTTCCTATTGTAAAGAATGTACAAACACCTTGACAATAGAACGCCATAGGAAGAACAAACTAGATGCAGTCACTTACAAAGGTGGTAAGTGTTGCAAATGTGGTTACAACAAATGTATCGATTGTTTAGAATTCCATCACCTAGATCCTTCCCAAAAGGATTTCACCATATCAAAACACAAAGGAATGATCCTAAAGAACTTAAAAAGTGAACTAGACAAATGCATTCTAGTGTGTAAGAACTGTCATGGTGAACTTCATGCACATGACCGTGTACCGGAACACTCTTCTAAAGTGTAGCACCGTAACTGGATCGATGTACGTTCGAATCGTACCACGGCCACCATTTCAATTTCAACGGATTGTAGCTCAGCTTGGCTAGAGCGCCGCGTTCAGGGTTTAATAACCTACCAATGGGACGCGGAAGTCGCAGGTTCAAATCCTGTCAATCCGACCATCACAGTTTTATGTCAGGTGTAGCTCTCCCTAGGTAAGAGTGATACAAATGTTGGTGAGAACCCAACCTCTGGCGCAATGCAAGCATAGTATAATGGTATTATGATGGCCTTCCAAGCCGAAGACGTGAGTTCGATTCTCACTGCTTGCTCCATTTTCGCAGTAATAGCTCAGAGGCAGAGCAGGACTTTTCCAAAGTTCAGGCCGAGATTTCAAAATTCTCTTACTGCTCCACCGGATAAATGCCGAATAGGTCTACATCATTTTAGAACTTGACTTATTCAAATTATTGTTATCCTCTTTTTCATATGCATCGTGTCGTCCAGTGAAGGACACCCTAATCCAATTGGGAAACACGTGAATCGTACTCCGTCCGATGCATATACGTATGACGATGTAGCTCAGTCTGTTAGAGCATCACTTCCGCAAGAGGTGAGGGTCCGTGGTTTAAATCCATGCATCGTCTCCATTTCAAGTTTCAATCATGCGCTGGTAGCTCAGAGAAAGAGCGGCTTCCCCTTCAACCGGGAAGAGGGTCGGTGGTTTAAGTCCATCCTGGCGCGCCATAGGGCAAATGCCGAAAAGGTTTACATTTTATTTACAAAAACAAAACGAGGTGGGGGTTCGATTCCCCTGGACAGGGCGTAAGCACTGTGGTTGGCACCTGGAAAACAACTTTTTCATTTTTGTTGCTCTTTTTTATTGCGGGGTAGTGTAACAGTAACATGCCAGCCTCATAAGCTGGAGACAGAAAATGCCCGTATTGGTGCGAATCCAATCTCCGCATCCAGAATTCTCCGACATCGTACCATGTTGGGTAAAGAATAAGAGTCTTAGAGGTGCGAAGGCATGCAGCCTTGACCAATCAAAAACATCAAGCAGTGACGAGAGGAAACAGCACCTCTATCCTTTTCGCGTTCACAGAAACATTGTCATTCCGATAGATCTTAAACCTGTCAAACAACACAACCAAAGCAAGCTCCTAGTGTTCGCCGGTTGTGGACAGTCTTCTTATAAATGACCATGGGGTGTTCGACTCACCATAGGAGTACCAACTAACGCACAGGGTTTAGCCACTTCCCTATCGCAAGAAAAAAGTGTGCATCATAGCCTTGTCTTATAAGGGTATTAAACTTCTCTGTTAAAGAAGGAATGGGGGTCCGAGTCCCTCCGAGGCTGCCATTTTGTTTCATACACTCGTAGTTTAAAGCAAGAACAACTCTCGACAATACGGGAGAATGAGTGATGGTGCGAGTCCATCCGAGTGTGCCAATTTATTTCATTCCCCGGTAGCTCAGAGGCAGAGCAAGAAGCTGTTAACTTCAAGGTCGCACGTTCGACTCGTGCCTGGGGAGCCATTTTCCCCTTGACGTTTTTGAAATCTATTATATAGTGTCCTTTATGAGAACACTACTACTTCTCTTCCTAATAACTTCACTTTATTGTGTCGATGAATTAGCCGAAGCTCGTAAAGACATTCAAGAACCAGTTACTATTATCTTTCAACTCACCGTAGTTAACAAAGATAAAAAGACTACTGAAACTACTATAATCCAACTCCCATTTAAATTAGACGTATGGGAAAAAGATTATCGACCATTAACATTACAAGAATTAAGAACGTTTAGACAGTTTGGCTATATTAAAGCCTTACCTGTAACTATCACTATTCAAACAATATGATTCTTTATTATTACCGTAGTAGCTTGACTTCTCTTCTTAGTAACTTCTTCTTTTGATAGGTCAATTTTGACTGTAGGCTCTAATGCTTTAGCAGCTTCAAGAACTTCGGCTGTTGGAAGTAATCTACTAACCCCATTCTTCAATGCCCAATTCTTTAAACACACTGGACAAATATCATCAAACACAGGATCTAAATCCTTTTGAAGATGGCCACACTCTCTACACATATAACCAGTTGCTTTACCATCTACGAATGCTGGCAACCCATGGGAAGGAGTAGGAGAATACTCACCAGAGTTGTATTTCTTCTTCATTCGTTTGTTATTTGCCAAATATTATAAGGGCATTGACCAACTAATGTAGAATCAAAAAAGGTATAACCTTCTACTAAGCCATTTTCCTCATCTGCTATTAATTTAATCACACGTGCATATTCAGCCCATAAAGAACCCCACCAGGACTGAACAGCTAAAATACGTTCTTTACGCCAAACAGGACATGCAGGATCCATTAACAAATAAAGCATTGACACTCTGGCATTGTTATCTAATTGTTCACCAAATGCATTGGCTACATTCCAAGCTTCACTTTTACGCTTGATAATGTTAAATTCAATGTTAGTTACTACCTTAGCTCCTGATGCAATAAGATGATCTATGTCATTCACCGTGGAGCTTTGAACTATCTGGCTTGACTTCTCATCAAAAGTTAATAAAGTATTGTCTATGATGTAAAGCATAATGAAGTAACCTCGTTATGTTATATTTATCTTCTAAATACCAGTAGACGGAGGTTTCATCCATGAACACCAACCACGAAAAACTGCTTAAGTACCTGGAATCTTATAAAGGCCGAATGATTCAAGCCTTTGATACAAATGAAGAAGCAAAAGCTTTCGCGGAAGGAATGAGGAAGAATATCGGTGACTCTGGCATTGCAACTGTTGAACTCAGTTACAACCGTGTAATCGTTCAAGTATCCGACGTGGCAATTACTGTCACTAAGTAAGGTCTTGACTCTCTAACACCATCTCTACAATCTACCTCTAAGGAGAAGCGAATGAAATACATCGCCATGGGACCGTTCAAAGATCTGATCAAGGAATTCTGTAAGGAGCTTGAGAAATCAGCACTTAAGTATGCTACCTCACAGGAATTCAAAACCTCTGAGTACAATGAGTATACCGCTAATGAACTCCTGGAAGCTATCACCAATGAAGATCGTGAAGAAGTCAGAGCTACTCTAGTCTGCTTACTCCACTATAAACTCATTGATCGCTTCTATCAATCCTCAGCCGAGAAACAACACTTCACCAGATTCAAAGGCTAACTACCTCTTGACTTCTTAAATTAATCGCTATACTCCATACTCAACCAAAAGGAATCAATCATGACCACCGCAGAACTCCGTAAGAACCACGAACTCAGCCGCAAGGATGCAGTCAAATGCAATAAGATGGGTGGAGATGTCGGAGCCTATAAGTCTACCCCAGAATACCAGGAACGTGCAAAGCGTCGTGCCAAGCAAGGTAATGGACTTGACGCCAAACCCAAGTGGGAGGGTTGGGTTGCTCCTTGGTGCAAGACCGAGGAAGATGCTAATAAAGCCAAATCGCTCGGACGATAAGGCTTGACTTCTAAAAGCTCTTTAGTATACTTACCCATGAGTCGAACCCGAGTAGGATGTCACATAGTGCGCTGAAAACGCTAGACTCTCTGGATCACAAGCATTAAAGTTATGCAATTGGCTTTTAACCAATGGAACTAGGGGCAGTACCTAGGTGGTTCACCAAACTAAAAACCCTCTGATTTAATTCAGAGGGTTTTTTATTGACTAAATAGACTATATGGACACTCATGAACATATCATCGAATCTCAATTAGTTACCGGCCAGACTAAATGTTCCCTGTTCGGCTCAAAACAATTTGTCTATTTCTATCTGAACTATACCTCAAAAGCTAATTGGCTTATCTCTACAGATACTCCACATTATGACACCAATTGCAAGTGCTACCAGAAAGATCTGTGGCTACTCTTTCCTAATGAAATAGCTCAAGCTAAAACTGATATCCTCCATAGAATCAAGACCAAGCATTCTATGGATAAAGTAATCGAAATGAATAAATTAAAAGCTGCTGAACCTATTAGAGTCCAACAGCCTTTAAATTTAATGAAACATAAAGATATCAAGATCAAGCCAATCGACTGGCGGGATTAAACCTCTCCCTGTATAAGGTAATCATACACTTTATCAGGAATACTCTCACGAACATATGTGTCCAGATTACGAGCAAACTTGTAGCACTCCACACTATCCTTAGTATCCAACAACATCCGTAACGTAATAAAATCTTGAGTATCAGCCCAAGTAGCATTCGCCATACTGTACTCCTTCTCTTCAATGTAATCAAGAACTCGTTGAGAGAAGTCCTCAATCACTTCATCCATCAGCTTCGCATACTTATTCTTTACTGGAGTCAATACGAACCCAGTAAACCCTTCCAGGTTCTTCTTGGCTTGAGCTTTCGCCTCAGCTTCCTCAGCCAGTTCCTTCTTCCAAGTATTCTCACAAATCTTATTGACTTTAGACTCCAAAGCCTTCAAATCAACGGTTGGATTTCCGTGGAAGGTAAAGGAATACCCGTGCGCGTCATCGTCAGTCAATTCATCATTGACGTGAGCCACATCCTTGAAAGCTTTCTTAAGGGCCTCGCCAATCTCATAAGAGGTTTTAACTCCTGTGATTTCAACAACCGTAGTGACTTTCAATGTGGTCTTCATTTGGCTTCCTTGTAAAAAATATCCTAAATCTTATTTCTCAGAAGTCAAGCGGGCCAGAGTCTGCTCAAAATCCTTGTCCATCTCATCCCAACGAGTCAGACTGCGATCCTTTGACAATGGCAGGTACTTCGCATCTGGACAGGGTAATCGTGGATAGTTATCAATTTGCTTCATGTGAATCACTCGCAAGAAGGATTCAATATGCTCCTTCAAAGTAATCGAAGCCTTAGGAGTCCAAAAACCCTCCAGCCAAGTATCCTTATACAAAATACCAGTGTCCCAGTTATCAGCAGGCTTAATTGCCCAAATCTTATGTAACGTACCAGCCACTTGCTGCAAGACATCCAAATCCTTAATGTATTTGGTGTCCATGCCACAACAGACCGAAATCAAAGTCTTAAGGTCTGAAATAGTGTCAGTCTTCTCGTACCAGTCCTTACTGTACAAAATGACCTGGGAATCAAATATATCAAATGCCCGGAATTTGTCATTTGACTTAGCCTCCTTTTCCTCCTGAGCCAAAGCATCTGAAATTGACTGGGCTTCAATCATTAGTAAACAAGTCTCATCCTGACGCTCTGGATCAGTTTTGTTCAGATCGATAACCAACTGTTGCATACGCTGGATAAGACTCTCACTGGGCTTTTTGTTCATATGACTTCCTTATGCACAAAAGTATATAAGCCAAATCCACTTGTCAACCCCCTTGACTTTATCAGAATTATGGTAAACTAAAGATCGGAGAACTTATGAACAAGATCATCGTAAATGTCAAATCTGAGGATAGGGTCACTATTAACCCTAAAGAACTTTTCCAACTATTGGAAAATCTTATTAAACACCATACTGATTATCAAGACCAAAGTCAAAGTGAAGCCTTTAACCAGTATCATAAGGGACATGCCAACGCGGCGAAGTTTCTCCTAAATTCTCTTAAGATTGATTTAAAACAAGTGTTGACTTCTAACCAAGCCCTATAGACTACCCTTCATAAGAACGAACGATAAACCAACCCGAAAGTAGGGAGGTGGTCCGAGGGTGGGGATATGGAATTTACTCAAATCCCTATACAAGATAACGAAAGAATTAATTTGACATAGGCATTTGGCGCTTATGCTACGTCCCATAACCCAATCAAAGGAGAGTGTCAAATCGGCTATACTCACTGCTTTCCCCAAACTCGCAAATTCAACACCCAGGAATGGGATAAGATCCAATCCTTCGCCAAAGATGCCAATATCCCACGTATCTTCGCTTGACTTATTAATTAAACCCTTATCATCCCATCCATAAGGAACCAAACCATGAACGATTATACCAATGTCAATAAGGCCCTGGAAATGCTCAAGTCATGGGGAAGCCTCACACTAGGTGATAAAAATCACTCACCCTCCCTCAATGAGCAGGAAGCTTACAAAACTATCATCATGTCAAAAGATCCAGAAGTAGCTAGCCAATACTTCCTACACCAGCCAACCCGTAAAATGATCCTGGTACCAAAAGTCGGCATGGGTGTAACTCTTCACTATCCCTCTGACTGCTATCCCTACGAAATCACTAAAGTAGTGTCAGAACAAACCCTAGAAATTCGCGCAATGAACTATGAGCCAATCCCAGGTTGGAAACCAGACTTCCACCCAGGTGGCTTCGTCGGCCATATCTCAAACCTTCATGATCAGAAATTCACCTATTCCTCAAACCCAAATGGCCGAATCACTCGCATCCGTCTTAATAAAAATGGACGGTGGATGAATAAAACTATCCCTTATTCAGTCGGAGAAGCCATCTACTTCCGAAATTGGAACGATTAATGAGTAAACTAGGCCCCTATTTAATGGGTATCGCAACCATCATCTATTGCTTCTTAGTAGGTATTACCCACCTACTGGATGGTAAAATGGTCTGGGCTGGAGTTATGTTTTCCCTTGTAATTCTTAATATCGCTACTATCATTTGGCTATATCGACAAAAGGAAACAAAATGATACCTATTCTAATCAACGTTGGCTCTCTCATGCTATGCACTACCCTAGGCATTACCTGCATCTATGATAATAACATCATAGGAGCCTCAGCCCAATTCTTCTTCGCTGGCATTAATACCGCTTGCATTATCCTCCTGTCCATTATAAAGAAACTCTAATGCGCTTCACCATAAAAGAATCTGACGCCTGTATAGCCAGAACAGAGAAAGATCTTGATTATATTACAGACCTCTTTACAGAGCAATGGCGCGCAGCTAGAGAATGTAAACTAGCCGCCCTTAACCTCGCTATAGGACAAACTATCAAAGTCTGTGGTATCCAAATCACGAGAACTGAATAAAGAGTCCAAATGAACTCCAAACAACCAGATTTACAAAAAGAATACCTCAAAGCCTGTAAACAATTCCTTAAGAAGATTGAAAAACTCAACCCAGGGGATTCTGGCTCAGATTTCATACCATCTTGGAAAAGTAGTATGGATAAATTAGAAGGACATGTTGAAGCATATATAATTAATTATTCTACTTGACTTCCTTTTAAACCCCATATGATTCTATTATAAGAAACAACAATAGACCCGCCTGAGAAACTGGGAGTGGGCCTGAGGGTGGAGAATTGGTTATTCATAACTATAGGTTCAAACAAACCTATTCCATTTTCTAGAAATTAGAATGACACTTATTGTCAGCTTTAAAAGGGCTTGACAAATACTTTTTAGCAGCTATACTAAGGGTTGGCCTTTAGCTTACTAACCCCCTATTAAAATTTCTCTCTTGCTTTTTTAACGGCTTGCGGTAAGTTAAAGGATGCTCAAAAATTTTATAAGCTGCTTGAAAAAAATAAGCCTTGACTTCTTAAAAACGGCTATAGAATATGGAGTGGCCCTTTTTAACTTTTTAAAAATTTCTAATAGGGGTTCAAAAAAACCTAAAAAATTGTCAAGTGGAAAAGCCGCTAACAATTGTTAACAAACTTTATACTTGACAACTGCGGAAAAGGTGGTAAAATAAAAAAGCCTTGTGTTGTTGTGAAGTGAGCTAGGCTTTTATTGCTTTTAATCGTTTATTAAAGTCAAATCTTATCTTCCTTATCTTCCTTACCTACCCCTCTTTTTTGTTTCCCTATTGATAAGTGTAACCATACATGGGTTTATAAGGACTAATTCAGGAGTTTTTTATAAATAAGTATATATTAGCAATTTTAAGCAACCTTGTGCAACTGGCTGCTACCGTGAATAGGGTCTAAAAAAGATAGATATTAAAAAGATAGATATCCAGTTTACTTAATAAGTTTAGTTACCTTAGCGATATCATCTAGGGCATACAGTGCGTCTACAGGATTTGGGTTGCCGTAGTATTGTGTAGTAGCGATTTGGTAATCAATGCGTCTATGGTTGAGGAACCACTTGAGGGTGTCTTGAGAAAGGGGCTTGTTATCTCTTAAAGCGATCTTTGTCAATTCACACAGTAGTTTTACTGCTTGGTTAGCGTTGTCTTTACTGGTTTGATCCCAAGGTGGGGGTGGGTCGTAGCATGGCATAGGTTATTCCTTATGGTGGTGACTATAGGGATTGATTTGGGAAGTCAAGGGTAAAAAGATAGATATCCTATGAGTCTGAGTCCATATACAGATCGAATAGTTCTTTATATTTTGGATTGTCAGGTATAATGTTTCGTATTGGCATAGAGAGATTAAAATACAGATTAGATTGAAAATCCCCCATATCAGATTCCCATTTATTGCTTCTTCTACAGACACTAGGCTGGAAGGTAGTTTTTTGACTAAAAGCATTACTATGGTGTATTCCTCCATATCCGATATCAAATAGGTCATCACATTTAACGTAATTAACAGGAAGGAGATAGTATCTATAGTGTCCTAGTTGAACAGACTGATTGTTATATGTCTGATCTATGGTGAACAAGAAGAATTGAGTTCCACCCAGTAACCTAAGTCTTATTTCCCATGGGGTTTTGGTTGTTCGATTTTCCTTAAAAAGGGGATTGTACACAGATTGGAGTAAAGTATGTGTAGTTATTTTAAACAGCGGATTAGCCGGAATATGCATATAGGTTCCTTATGGGGGGCTGACTATAGGGGATGATTTGGTGAAGTCAAGGGTAAAAAGATAGATATTGACTTTATGGGTTGATTGGTATAATAGAGTGAACACGCATTAATAAAAGGAGGAATCATGAATACGACCGATGAGTTTGATAAGGAGCTTTTTGAGATTGTTACGAATGAGGATGGTGTACGTGAGGTTCGTCCTAGAATGTATACTTTAAAAAAGGATCCGTCTGATACGACTGGTTTTACTCTTTATGATTCTTCGGCGGGTCATTGTTCGTTTTGTGGTTCTATTACTTGTAATGGTGGTTGTTTCAAATAATAAGATAGATATGAACAATAATGAAAGGGAATTGCAGGATAGATTAAAGAAGGGAAGACAGAGCGTCCCTAAGCGGGTATTCTACGGTAAATGGGTAATTAATATCCACCGTTGTTTAAAAACTATGGAATATTACTTTGTTGTAGATGACAAGGATAATACCAATTACGATGGTCGGTCGGGGATATGGATGGAGTTTAATAAGAACTGGCGTATTGGATTAGACAAGACGAAAAAGATGATTGATTTATATAAGAAGAAGGGTAGTATCTAGTCTTCATACGTAGTTGAAAAGATAGATATTAATTTCTCTAAGGGGTAGTCGAGATCCTGGGGGGTTTTATCTGGTGATTGAAACCATTTGTCTTTGGAGTCATGATTATGGCATAACATTAATTGTTTAATTATGCCATATTCATTATAGGATTTATCTGATAATAGGGACCGAGCTATTCTAGAGGCTTGTATTTCATTATCAGCAGACGGTATTACCAACCATTTGAGGGTATTATTGCGCGGCTTTTTGAAAGCGACACTATAGACAATAGTCCATAGTCCATACGGCATTGTCATGTCTAGCTTCGATATTGGTTGCTTTTCTGAGGATGATCATTGTCCCCTGGCCTTTTTGAGTACGGGGTTATCGATATAGAAGTTAAGGAGATTTTCAGAATCTCTGTGCTTCTGTTCAGCTTTGATGGCTTTTCTTGTGGCTTTATGGTTTCTGTCGATAAGGACTTTAACGTCTTGTAGTTTAAGTTTCTTATGTTTGAAACCTCTCCATCCTTCTGGGAAGTCATTTGGGCTTCCGAAGGTATTGATGCATTCTTGTTCGATGTCATCTGCATCGGGTTTATAGTCAAACGCGCAGTATTCGCTTTGGCAAGGGATACCGCCGTTACCAGTCCACCAGATTTCATAGAGATAGACTGTGGGTTTTTTGATAGTCTTTTTCATATTATGCCTTCCAGGTAATGTAGCATATATCATGTTCGCCATAGCCATCATCACCGAATTGGACGCTGTAACCGAGGGAGACTAGTGTTTCCTTGGTATGTAGTTCAAAGTTCTTCTTATCGTCATAATAGACTTGAGGTACTTGAACGCTTACATTACCCTTAATCATAGGCGGTCGTGATTCAGTAAGTGTAGGTTTAGCATTCATAATAGCTTCAAAGACCTCTCTATCCAGCCAGTCACCGATATGAGATTCTAATGTTCTCATATCACGATAAATGGTATGGAAGACTGTTTTAGCGTTTGGGATTTGGCTGGGGATAATCATTGGTTTATTCCTTATGAGTGTGACTATAAGGGTGGTTTGGTGAAGTCAAGTGGGAAGTTTGTAGTTGACAATTGATGTTGAGGGATGTAGAATGCGGTCTATGAAGTTGTTACTTAGAATTTAAATAAGGAATTAATATGGATAACAAGGAATTAGCATTAAAAGACCGTAATCATATGATTATTGCTATGTCTGGTGATAAGGGATATGGATATTTGAATAAGTTGACTGATGCGGAACTTCATCGGGAATATTGCCTTTACATTGGATGTGAGATAACACCGGACATGTATAAGGATTTTTTTGTTATGTTGTGTGAGATTACTATTGAGAAGATGAAATTGATAGACAAGATGACTCCGGTTGATCAACGGTTAGATGGGTGGTGGGTTGAGATGATTCGTTTGGGTAGGGAAATGCACGAATTAAAGGAAAGGTTTAAGGGATGAAAAAGAAAAAGATAACCATAGAACTTGATTATTCTGATCATGATCTGGACATGTTGCATGATGTAATTATAGATACGCTTGGAGTATCATTAAACCATGATGGTATATTAGCTGTTTTTGAATCATTACCTAAACATATTCGTATAACGGCATTTGATTGGGGGATGTCTGATACAGGTTTCCGGGATGCGGCATATGTTTACCTACAAGAGCATAAAGATCAATACGTGTTTGAGAAATGAAATATCCTCCAATTACATATGAT
>JBDLTH010000175.1:0-22424 GCA_039799165.1 Bacteroidota bacterium | reverse complement strand
TGTAGGAAGATCTTTAATGTTCTGACGAGAAAAAATCAAACCTGTTGGTGTTGATGTATTCTCCATAGCCAATTTCCAAGATATTGTAGCCTCTACACCATCGGCAGGACGTAAAACAAGCATCGAATTTTGATTATGGTGATTTCTTAATTTTTCCATCAATCTTATTTGAGCCTCTTGCTCAACAGGCTCATGCGTAGGACCATCCTCACCTACACGGAAAGCGTCATGCGTCCAAATAAATTTAACAGGAAGTTGCATCAAAGCAGCCATACGGATAGCAGGTTTCATGTAATCCGAAAACACAAAGAAGGTAGCACAGGCAGCTATAACACCGCCATGCAATGACATTCCTAGACACAAACACGCCATAGTGAATTCACTTACCCCAGGTTGTAAAAATGCACCCGAAAAATCATTTTTTCTGAATATTGTTGTATGTTTCAAGAAACCATCTGTTTTATCTGAATTGGATAAATCGGCAGAAGAAACAATCATGTTCTCTACATTTTTTGCTAATACTGACAATACGGTTGCAGATGCTCCACGTGTTGCAATATCTTTACCTTGCTCAATAGATGCCCAATCAATACTTGGTACCTCGTTGCTAAACCATTTTTGCTTTTTAACTGCCAATTCGGGGTTTGATTTAGCCCACTTCGCAGTCTCATCATGTAGATTAGCCACTATTTGCGTCAATTCATCAGCACGTTTGCTATACAAAGCTTGTACCTCTGGAAATATCTGAAATGGATTAGCTGCATCACCTCCTAAATTGATAATCGATTTATCAAAACAGGCACCTGCCTCACCTAATGGCATGCCGTGTGTTGCTGTTTTATTTTCGTACGACGTACCGTCTTCTTTTACAGCTCCTTTACCCATTATTGTTTTACCAATAATTAAAGTAGGTTTTTCTTTTTCTAGTTTAGCTTCAGTCAAAGCAGCCCTTATCTCTAGGGCATTATTACCATCAATAGAAATAACTCTCCAACCCCAAGCCTCGTATTTTGCAACTACATCCTCTTCACTAACGTCGGCAGTAGTAGACGATAGCTGAATACCATTGGAGTCATAAAACATTACTAAGTTATCTAAACCAAGGTGTCCTGCGATACGACCTGCACCCTGCGATATTTCTTCTTGTATACCTCCATCCGAAATGAATGTATAGATCGTTTGATTCATTTGATCTCCTAAACGAGCTTTCAAGAATTTAGCCGCAATAGCAGCACCTACAGCATAGGCATGACCTTGCCCCAAAGGTCCAGATGTATTTTCTACACCCCTATCTAAGTCTAACTCAGGGTGTCCTGGAGTAACACTACCCCATTGACGAAAACTTTTCAGATCATCTATCAAAAATTTACCTGTAAGAGCCAATGTCGAATACAACATCGGAGACATATGACCAGGGTCTTGAAAATATCGGTCTCTACCTTCCCAACGAGGGTTTGCTGGATCGTATACTAAAAATTCAGAAAACAGCACATTGATAAAATCAGCACCACCCATTGCACCTCCAGGATGCCCCGACTTTGCTTTTTCGACCATCGCAGCCGACAAAATACGTATATTATCTGCTGCTCTATTCAGTAATCTTATATCATTCATGATTTATTTTTTATATAATGATTCGTTTTACACAAAAGTAATAAATTAAAAGCGATAATTCAACTATAACTAATGTTATGATTATCAGTAATTATAGCTTATCGTAAACGAGTGCTAGCGATACAAGTTATAATAACTTAAACTTCAAAAAATTAGATATATAGTTTCTGTTTATAAAAAACGCTAATCAAATATTCAATTTATCTATAAGCCTGATGTAAAACAAAAAAGTTGTACAGTAATCTGCACAACTTTCTCTCTATTTTAAAATACGATCTATTCTATTTAAACAGGGATATCTGTATTTACGTTTTTAGATCCAACCCAAGCATAATAAAGCAGGTAAGCCAAACCTAGAACAATAACCCAATAGCTAGATAAAAAGCCAAATGAATCTGCTACAAGATTTTGAACTAGAGGTAGTATACCTCCACCGCAAACCATAACCATAAATACACCTGCTGCTGCTGCTGTATATTTACCTAACCCCTCTACTGCAAGGTTAAAGATACCACCCCACATAACTGAGGTACAAAGACCACAAAGGATAAGGAACATTACACCGACTGGTACTTCTGCTAAACCAAATGATATATCAGATTGAAATACTGGCATACTTACGGTTGTAGTTGTAGGCATCATAATAGCTAATAATACAAATACCAATCCTAGAAGTGATGCTACAGTGAGCATCTTTTTGCTCGAAATTTTAGATCCTACCGAGGCTCCAACCAAACGTCCGATAAGCATCAAGAACCAATATGTTCCGATAACTGTACCAGCAGTTGTTGTATTAATACCTAAACCTCCTTTATCAACACTTTCTGTCATAAATAGGTTAGTTGTGTTAGGAATACCTACTTCAACACCCACATATACGAAGATACCAATTGCTCCAAAAATGAAGTGTCGGAAAGATAATGGACTATAGTTGGAATCTTCAACCTTAGCTTCACTTACTAAATGAGGTTCTGGAATATTCACAAAATAAAGAACGATAAACGCTGCTGCAAAAATACCCATTGCAATGAATAATGCGGGGTTAGCATCCTTGATCGTAGCTTGTGCAGCATTTCCAATTAAGTAACCTACTAATACAGGTACAATAGTTGCACTCAACGAGTTAACCGACCCACCTAATTGGATCAATTGGTTACCCTTGTTGCCACCACCACCTAGTGTGTTTAACATTGGGTTTACTACTGTATTAAGCATACACATCGAAAAACCACAAACAAATGCACCAATTAGATAGACTGCAAAGCTTCCAGCTTGTCCTGAAAGATATTGGATACCTACACCACAAAATCCAACGGCAATAGCCAATAGAGCTGTTTTTTTGTATCCTATTTTTTGCAATAGTAAACCTGCTGGAATACCCATAAAAGCATATGCTATAAAGTTGGCAAAGTTACCCAATTGAGACATAAAGTTGGATGCCTCAAATTGATTTTTTACGATGATTGCCATCGGATTCTGCAAACCTGTAACAAATGAGATCATCGCAAATAACGCGATCATCATCACAATAGGTAACAGATAATTTTTTTCCTGATTTGAACTCATAAGATGAAATTTTACTGATTATTGTTTATATTATTGTTTAATTTTAAATGTAATTATCTTTTCGCAAATTTGAATATTGTAACACTCCTAAACTCATCCTCGGGTCTAAAGATAGTCGATGGATAACTGGGTTGATGGATACTGTCGGGAAAATGCTGTGTCTCAAAACATACAGCACTTTGCGAGGGATAACGTTGTCCTTTTTTACCCTCAAAATTTCCCGTCATCCAGTTTCCGGTATACACCTGAACACCAGGCTGATCTGTATACACCTCCATAACAATTCCTGTTTTAGAGGAATAACACTCCAATGCTTTAGTAAACTCGCCTTCTTTCTTATCTAAAATGTATGTGTGGTCATAGCCTCTAGCTTGCACAAGTTGCTCAAAGTTTTCGCCAATATACGACCCTATTGGATGTGATTTCAAGAAATCCATAGGCGTGTCTCTAACTTCTGCGGCATCTCCGTAAGGGATAGCCGTAGCATCGGTTGGTATATATTGAGAGGCTCTGATAGCCAACATATGATCGTGTATACTGGGGTCGCCTGCACCCGATAGGTTGAAGTAGGCATGATTGGTCAGATTAATCAAGGTGGGCTGATCTGTTGTTGCTTGATATTCTATCTTCACCCAATTAGTATCAGTCAGCGTATATGTTACTTTTACATGTAAAGTACCTGGAAAACCTTCTTCTCCATGGGGAGAAATATAAGACAGACAAAGTGTTTTAGCATCAACTTGTTCTGCATCCCAAACAACGGCATGAAAACCTTTGATACCTCCATGCAAACTATTAGGTCCATTATTTATAGCCAATGCATATTCGTTGCCATCGAGTGTAAATTGCCCATTCGCAATGCGGTTAGCTGTACGACCACAAATAGCTCCAAAATAAGGTTCTTCGGAGTGCAGGTACTCATCAATCGAATTGTGTCCTGTAACAACATCAACTAAATTATTAGTTCGGTCAGGAATCATTAGCGAAACTATTCTTGCTCCATAATTGGATATAGTAAGCTCCGATCCATTATTATTAGTCAATATGTAAAGTGATGTATTTTTGTCATCAACAACTTTGTCAAAACTTGAAATTTGCAAACCCGATTTTGTAACTCTCGCTTTATCACCCATGTTCGATTTTTGTTATCAATGTTATATTTTTAATTAATATAAAATGTAAATTTAAGTATGTAATTTTAACGCTACCTAATTAAAAACAGTGTTGTAAAACATACTTCTATTAGATAGATTATGGCACGACCAACATGTTGAATATACTGTAAACATCTATAAACACTATTTCAACATCTTTATCACAACATACAAAAACGAAATTGATATAATAATTCTACATTTGTAGCATTGTTGAAGTAAAATTAATAAATAATTCTAAATATGAATAGATTTTCGCTCTCAATTGCCTTTTTATTTATGACATTAAGTACTTTTTGTCAAACTTACGAAGAGCTAGTTACAAAATCGCTTGATTATATTGACGCCAAAGAGTATGCGGCTGCGGAAGAAACTTTGAAATTGGCTATGCGAAAAGAACCTGCAAACGAAGGAAATATATTACTATTGTCAAATTTGGGAACCATACAACGACAAATAGGTAAAAAACAAGAAGCACTTGTATCATATACTTCTGCTTTGGGGAAATATCCAAACAATGCCTTTGTTTTACAAAACAGGGCTTCGTTGTTGTGCGAAATGGATAGTCTAAATGCCGCAATGAGAGATTATAACATTATCTTGTCTTTTGATCCCGAGAATGTTGAGGCATTGTACCGACGAGGGCTTATTTATGTGAGCGAACGAAACTATTTGGCTGCCGAAAACGATTTTGAAGAGGCTTTAGCTATCAACCCTAATTATACTGCTGCACAAAGTAGTTTGGCTTTTGTTTTGAAAAGTAGAGGCGAATGGAATGAGGCGGAGACTAAATATACCGATCTTATTTATAAACATAAGAATCAACCCGAATTTTATGTCAATAGAGCCGACTGTTATCTGAACCTTAGAAAACTAGGCAGGGCAAAAGAAGATTTGCAAAAAGCCCTCGAACTAAAATACGAAGACCCTTTATTATATTTAGCTAAAGGTCAATTGAATTTGCAACATTTTGATAAATTTGCTGCAAAACAAGATTTTCTAAAAGCTCAACAGTTGGGAGCGGACGAGAACATCGTTAACGAGTTTCTTTTGCTCTGTAAATAAAATAAGGCATCTACCTGATCTAGATAGATGCCTTATCAATTATACCTTTCCCTTTTGCTTTAAGGTAATCTATATTTTTTGTTTTTATAGAGTTTTTCGGCTGCAATTAAATGACCTAGTGCATCTTTCGCTAACTCACTATCTAAAGACATTGGAACAAAAATTGTATCGTTTTTCAGTTCAAACTGCAAAGGTTCTTTGTTTGGTTGCATCACTACAATCTTATTTTCGACTCTGAATGCGTTTATGTCATGAAACTGCATGATAGCACGTCCTTGAGTATCGGCATTCAACTTACGTATATCTCTTCCTGCCAAGGGTGTTGTAACCTTCATCCCAATCATATTCAGTAGGGTTGGTGGGATATCTATTTGGCTACACAAACGATCGTATGTGCTACCTGCTACAACATCAGGACCTACAACTACGGCTGGTATATGAAATTTATTGATAGGGATAAGATTTTTACCATATGTGCGTGTGTTATGATCTGCAATGACTATAAAAACGGTATTTTTATAATATGCTTCTTTTTTAGCTAATTCAAAGAATTTGCCTATCGAGAAATCGGCATATTTCATTGCATTATGCACCGTATTACGAGGTTGTTCGTACAATTGGATACGCCCATCAGGAAACTCAAACGGATCATGATTTGAGCTGGAAAACATAAGCGAAAAGAATGGCTTATCGCCCTGCGACTTGTAATATTCATTTGCCTTAGTTACCAAATCTTCGTCTGAATACCCCCATGTACCTTTAAAGGCATATTGATTGCCATCTTTATCTAATACGCTTTCATCTATTATATTATCAAAACCATTTCCATTAAAGAAGGATGCCATATTGTCAAAATTAGCCATTCCACCGTATACAAAACTGGTATTATAGCCTGCTCTCTTCAACAAATCGGCAAGGGTAAAGAATCCCGTTTGCGAATTGCTAAGTTTCACAACACTCTCAGATGGAGATGGCAAAAATCCTGTTACTACTGCTTCTATCCCTCTTACACTACGTGTACCTGTACAATACAAATTTGTAAAAAGAAGCCCCTCCTTTGCTATTTTATCAAGCTCTGGTGTCAATGGTTTTCCTCCTAAGCAACCTACAAATTCAGCTCCCAGACTTTCTTGCAAAAAGATCACCAAATTATAAGGTCTTTCGATTAATGTTTCGGGTAGCTGCTCGTGCAGAAGAGGTATTTCTGGATTTTTAAATAACGATGGGTCTACATTCATATATTTGCGAACTCGGTTGTACGCCTCGTCTTCGTCCATTCTTCCATACATCTTCGAAATATCTGCTTCATTCTTCATTCCATAAGCAGCATAGACAACTGTGTAAAAAGAATTTAAACCCATATTATTGGTTAGCTGATCATTCGAAAAAACAGCATTACTGGGGTTCATGGGACGTTTGGAAGTCAAACTACCTCTAGCTCCCCAAAATAAAAGAAACCCTAGTAACGGAAACAACAGCAATTTGTATTTATATGGAGTATCTTGTATCTTAAATAATTGCCCTCCTTTTTTGAACCCGAAATACAGACCTGCAATCGAAAGCAATGATACCGTTATTACGGTTATCGGGCGACCTTTCATCAACATATTTGCAACCTCTTTGGGATATATCAAATAATCGAGAAACAGCTTATTGGGTCTGGTATCGTACTGATCAATAAAATCGGGCGTAGTCAACTCCATAAAAAAGAACAGGAATAGGAAAAACGTAAAATAGATCGATAAAAACTTATTGAAATATGCTAATAGTTTATCTGGAACTAAAGATAATAATATGGCTGGTATAAAAGACAAATACGAAATAAGAATCATATCCATCTTAAGCCCTATGGGAAAAAGCATCCAATAATCGTGGGTCTGTGTAACTCGATCATTAAACAAAAAAAACAAGAACAACCTACTCAATGTGGTGATGAGTAGTGCTAAAACTATAAATAAGAATAAAGGCTTGAGGTGCTTTAATTTTTTCATTTCATCCAATTTGATTACAAATTTACTTCTTTTTTACAAAAAAGGAGGAGAGATCTTCATATTATGATTTCTTTCCCATTCAGAGTGTGTAAATAAACAAGTACCCAAGGCAATAATATTTTCAAAAAAACAATGGCATATAACTGAGTCGTAATTGAGAATTGGAGTATTCGGTACTTAAATCTGCGATGTCATTTATCTTTTATAAAACGTGTAAAAACCAAAAAACTTTTTGTACATTTGCACCGCTAATAACTAATTATGTATTAATTAAAAAATTACGATGGCTACAAAGATCCGTTTACAAAGAAGAGGACGTAAAGATTATCCTTTTTATCAAATCATTATTGCAGATAGCAGAGCTCCACGTGATGGTAAGTTTATTGAGAAGGTTGGTTCTTACAACCCAAACACTAATCCCGCTACAGTTACGTTAAACTTCGACAGGGCTTTGTATTGGGTACAAGTTGGTGCTGAACCAACAGATACAGTACGCACACTACTATCAGATGAAGGTGTTTTAATGATGAAACACTTACTAGGTGGGGTGAAGAAAGGTGCATTTTCTGACTCAGAAGCTCAAGTTAAATTTGAGGCATGGAAAACATCTAAAAATCAGTGCGTAGACTCATTTAAAAACAAAAATGAAGAGAAAGCTAATACTGAGGCTAAAGCACGTTTAGATGCTGAAAAAGCAGCAAATAATGCTAGAGCTGAAGTTATTGCTCAAAAGAAAGCAGAAGCTAATGCTGCCGCTGCTGAAGCAGTTGCAGAGAATGTTACTGAAGAACCAGCAACAGAGGTATCTGCAGAAGAAAAAAGTGCTGAATAAATTTTATTAATTTATAAAGTAAAAAAAGAGAGTGTTTTTTGAACACTCTCTTTTTTCTTTGTATCTATCGCTCCATTCGCTTTTAATTAGTTGGATGGTATTTTTATTTTCACAACTCCCTATTTCTCTCTAGTTGCTTGATGCAATATTCCCGATTCAGTTCTAAGAAGATATTTTCCACCACATTTTCTTGCTTATTAGTCTGTTTTTTTCCCGTTTTTATGATTGTATTGTATGTGATATGTACATCTACCTGCAAATTAATAAACCTACTACCTCTATTGTCTGACTTGGCTATTATCGATTGGTTATTAAGCGTATATGCAATTTCTTTGATATCTATTTCTTTTAGTTGTGCCATTATCAAAGCTACTATATCGGTACTAATCATTTCTTTGCCTTGATACATAGCTTTGGGTAAAAATAGTTTTAGCAAATTATTGGGTTTATTTTCAGACATTGTACCGAATATGCTTACGACTTTAACCTTCAAACTATCGAGTGCAGCTCCTTCGATGGGTTTAATTTCTGATAAATATTGATGCTTTTCTTTAGCATCCTCTATATGTTTACCCGAAATGTTTCCTAACAATACATTTTCGATATATGCTTTGTAGCCATCCTCTGTATTGTCTTTTAGAGTATTCTGCCAACTTAACGAATCCATTAAGTGCCTTATTTCATCGATGTGCAATGTTGCAGGATTGTTACTCAAATAGGCATAATAATCGTTGATATCCGCTGTCTTTTTTAGTGTCTCCCAATCTTCAGTATCTTTTTTTTTTAACAACTCGATCTTTTTGACAGCCTCATCCATATATTTTCCATTCTCAAAAGCTACTATATATTTAGCATACCCTATCTGGGTATTTTCTTGGACACATTGCATCCAATACGTATCCTCATTTTCAGCAGAATCTTGGTTTTCAAGCATCTTTAGAGAACTAACAACACCTACTGCTACCATCAAAACACAGCCTATCAATATAAAGATAACTCCAGCTGACATCCCTTTTCGTTTGGTATTGGTTGTCTTATTCTCTACATGGATAGACGAAACTACATCTTCTTCATCAATTGTTTTCTCTTGTGCAACAGCTTGATCTTTGTGATCTAACAAATCAGTAGTATACTGATTGTCCACATGATCTTGACACTCGGTACATAATGGGTTATCTGCCACTACGGACTTACCACAAAGCGGGCATCGTTTATTATCTGACATATGATTTATTCTATTTATAAAAAATTAATTAGTATCGTTTTTATCTTCGTATAAAAGATATTTTCTTCTTTTTATTCTATATTCATCAAGTCCTCTTTTCCAACTTTTACGGATATCCTGTTCGCTTATACCTGCTATTATTTGATTTTTAAGTTTATTACTTCCCGAAAGCATATTCATAAATTGCGATGACTTGAAAAACGTACTACCTAAATCCGATTTTTTGTAAAAACTGATTAGGTAAGAGAGTGTAAAACCTGTGTTTAGTTCCTCATTGCGTAAGTCGATACCATAGCATACTCTATCTTTTTGTAAAGGATTGCTATCAAAGCCTTGTAATGATTGAGGTGTGAACTGAAAAGAACCAAATCGGGGGTTTGGGTAGCCAATCATCTGAAAAGGGTAATAGGTACCTCTACCTACACTAATATTAGTGGCTTCGAAAAAACAAAGTGAGGCATATAATTTGATGGACTGATCGTTTGGCAAGTTTGGAGAAGGCTTGATAGGTAGAGAATAGGGATTGCCGTGTTTCCAGCCTTGAACGGGTATAATGGTGAGCTGACATTGATTTGCATTGCTAAGCCATCCTTCACCATTTATCATCTGTGCCAATTCTCCCACAGTTAAACCATGAAGTACTGGAATGGGGTGCATTCCTACAAATGATTTGTAACGTATGTCTAACACTGGACCATCAATATAGTCGTGTGGATTGGGTCTATCAAGTACTATTAATGGTTTATTATTGGCAGCACAAGCATCCATTACGTGGTGCATAGTGCTGATGTATGTGTAAAATCGAGCTCCTACGTCTTGTATATCGAAGATCACTAGATCTACATCTTGCAACATTTCGTTTGTCGGTTTATTGGTTTTTCCGTACAGAGAGACAAGTGATACGCCTGTTTTTGTATCTTTGCCATTTCTAATCCTAGCTCCAGCATCGGCATCGCCTCTGAATCCATGTTCAGGTGCAAATATTTTAGTTACATCAACTTTATTTGCTAATAGTGCGTCCAGAATATGCGTTCCGTCTGATAAACAACTGGTGTGATTGATAACTAAAGCTATTCGCTTACCCTTTAGTTGATACAGAATTTTAGTATATTGATCGGCACCTGTTTGAATGCTTTGTGCAAGCACTGATAGCGTGGATAGAATAGATATAAACAGAAGTAAAAAACTTTTACGCATCGCTTTCGTTTTTTATTGTAAAGATAACTTTTATTGTTAGTCCTAAAAAATAACTTTGATTAAATGAACCCATTAGAAATAATTAAAAAATATTATCAAGAAAATTCAGATTTATATAATATACTACTCGATCATAGCTTTGATGTTACACAGAAAGCCCTTTCGATAGCTAAAGATCATCCTGAACTGAATATTGATATGCAGTTTGTGTATGAGGCTGGTATGTTACATGATATAGCTATATTTAAAACAAATGCTCCTACAATTCAATGCTTTGGACAGTACCCCTATGTGGCACATGGTTATTTGGGGTTCGATTTATTACAAGGCGAAGGTTATCCTACACATGCACTGGTATGTGAACGACATACTGGGATTGGTCTTACATTAGACGAAATAATAGAACAAGACTTGCCTATTCCTCAGAGAGAGATGATGCCTGTTAGTACTGAAGAGCAATTGATTTGTTTTGCTGATTGTTTTTTTTCTAAAACACATCTAGGGGAAGAAAAAAGTGTAGATCAGATTAGAAAAAAGATTGTTAAATTTGGAGATAGGTCTATAAATCAGTTCGAAGAATGGGTTAAACTCTTTCTATCTTAGATAATTCGAGCAAAGTTATTCTCTTATCTGGTAATAAAACTCATATACCTGCCATAAGTATCCGTTATTACTTTTTTCTTTACAGCCCACTCGTCAAGCTTAGAAGTGTTCCTCTTTAACCTGTAATAGTAAACCGCTAATCTCAATTTGAGCATATAAGCTCTATAAATTAGTTTTGTTGAAAGCCTACCATTGGTTTTATGAAAATAAAGAAACTTACTATACCAATGCTCCTGATAAGACCATTTGCTCAATTCATCGCCACCCTCTTCTGATGCTCCACCCTCTATATGTATAATGGTGGCATCGGGAACGGATACTACCTTATAACCAGCTTTTTGGATACGATCGCACAGTTCGATTTCTTCAAAATACATGAAAAAATCGGGATCAAATCCTCCTACTTCCTTAAATACGCTTTGTCGAGTAAACAGATCAGCTCCCATGATAGCGTTTACCTCGAGTGCTTGTCCTGTATTATTGAAACCCACGGTGCGTTTTCTATTCAATAAAATTCGCCATTCTCGTGTATAGAAATCCATCACATGGTAAGATACAATGGATTGCATATTCTCATTATATAAGTTGCCTCCACAAGCACCCACTGCTGGGTATTGAACCATATATTTGTGTAAAATCAATAAGGCATTGTTCATCAATATTGTATCAGGATTTAAAAAGAATAAAAAATCTCCATGAGCTAATTCAGCACCTATATTATTGGCAACACCAAAGCCTGCATTACTATCCATTTGATGAAACAAAACATCGGGATAGTTATCTATCAAGGGGTTCAAAGAACCTTTCAATGAATTGTTATCAACAACAATTACCTCATAATTAATTTGTTTTGTTTGCTCTCTAATTGAACAAAGGCAAGCTTCTAACAGTTTTTCGGTATTATAGTTTACAATGATTACACTAATTAAACTTTTCATGTTCTTGATAACTGATTCTAATGAAAATTCAAAATTAACAAAAATATTTCACTTTGTTTTCACATCAAAAAAAGTTATCTTTGGGATGATTTTAGATTTCATAACATATCAGAATATAAGCTTCACCTATGTTTCCAGACGATATTATCGACGAAGATATACCCACATCTGATGAGGACACATCCTCCGAAGATCAATTTGATACCGAAGAAGCTGCTACATTGCTGCATTCTGAATACAAAGTACCTGCCGTAAAAGATTCAGAGAACGTGTTACACTTATCAGGCATGTATCAGAGTTGGTTTTTAGATTACGCTTCCTATGTTATTTTGGAACGTGCTGTACCACATGTTGCAGATGGTCTCAAACCTGTACAACGCCGTATACTTCACTCAATGAAACGTATGGACGATGGCAGATACAATAAAGTAGCCAATATCATAGGGCATACAATGCAATTTCATCCGCATGGTGATGCCTCTATTGGTGATGCACTTGTGCAGCTGGGGCAGAAAGACTTGATGATTGACTGCCAAGGTAACTGGGGAAACATACTTACTGGAGACGGTGCAGCAGCTCCTAGATATATTGAGGCTCGATTATCAAAATTTGCTTTAGAAATAGCATTCAACAACAAAACAACGGTATGGAAGCCGTCTTATGATGGACGCAATAAAGAACCGATCACACTCCCTGTCAAGTATCCATTACTATTGGCACAAGGGGTAGAAGGTATTGCAGTAGGTCTGTCATCGAAAATATTACCGCACAACTTTAATGAGTTGTGTGATGCTGCTGTTGCCCATCTCAAAGGCGAGGATTTTACGCTTTATCCAGACTTCTTAACTGGTGGATTTGTTGATGTAAGCCGTTATAATGATGGCGAAAGAGGGGGTGCTGTAAAGGTACGTGCCAAAATATCGAAAATAGATAACAAAACACTTGTCATAACTGATATTCCCTTTGGTAGAACAACCTCTTCGTTAGTAGAGTCGATATTAAAAGCTAATGATAAAGGGAAAATAAAAATCAGAAAGGTAGATGATATTACGGCTCAAAATGTAGAAATACAAGTACATTTAGCTGCTGGAGTATCTTCGGACAAAACGATAGATGCCTTATATGCATTTACCGATTGTGAGATTAGTATTTCGCCCAATTGTTGCATTATTGATAACAACAAACCACACTTCTTGACAGTGAGTTCTATTCTTCGTACTTCTACCGATAATACGCTACATGTGTTACGTTGGGAACTAGAAATACAAAAAAGCGAACTGGAAGAAAGTCTGCATTTTTCATCCCTCGAAAAAATATTTATCGAAGAGCGTATCTATAAAGATAGCGAATTTGAGAATGCCATCAACATGGATGCTGCTATTGCACATATTGTAAAACGTCTTATTCCATTCACAGCACTTTTTATAAGAGAAGTTACACAAGAGGACATCTTGAAATTGATGGAAATAAAGATGGGGCGAATCTTGAAATTCAATTCTGATAAAGCTGAAGAGTTGATAGCTAGATACAAAATCCAAATTGAAGATATTGAACATAACCTTGCACACATTGTAGATTATACTATTTCGTGGTTTGTTATGCTGAAAGATAAATATGGCAAAAGCCATCCTCGAATGACCGAAATACGCAATTTTGATACAATTGAGGCAACTAAGGTCGTAGAAGCAAACGAAAAACTATACATAAATAGAGAGGAAGGATTTATAGGCACTTCGCTCAAAAAAGACGAGTTTATATGTAGTTGTTCTGATATTGATGATGTTATACTTTTTTTCAAAGATGGAAAGTATAAAATAGTTAAGGTAAGTGACAAAATGTTTGTTGGCAAAAACATACTCTACCTCAATGTATTTAAGAGGAACGACAAACGTACTATATACAACGTTATCTACAAACATGGCAAGGAAGGACCTTACTATATGAAACGTTTTGCGGTAACGGGCATCACACGAGACAAAGAATATGATATTACACAAGGCGACAATGGCTCTCGGGTACTTTATTTCAGTGCTAATCCGAACGGTGAAGCCGAAGTAATTCGTGTGTTTTTGAAACCTCGTCCTAGACAAAAGATACAATTATTCGAAAAAGATTTTAGCGAAATCACCATCAAAGGACGACAATCGATGGGTAATTTACTAACCAAAGCCGATGTACATAAAATAACTCTCAGACAAAAGGGCAAGTCGACATTAGGAGGTCGTAGAGTATGGTTTGACCCAGATGTACTACGCCTAAACTATGATGAACGTGGTAATTATCTAGGCGAATTCCAGAGTGAAGATCAACTACTGGTGATCTATAAGAATGGAAACTTCCAAACAACTACTTTTGATTTAACCAATCATTATGAAAGTGGTATTCTTAAAATAGAAAAATTTGATGAGAATAAAGTTTGGGCAGCAGTACTCTATGATGCAGACCAAGGATATATGTATTTGAAAAGGTTTACATTTGAGTCATCTAATAAAGTCCAAAACTTATTAGGTGAAAATCCGAACTCAAAACTCCAAATATTAACGGATACAGTATTTGCTTGCATCGAAGTTACATTTGGAGGTAACGATAGTTTCAGAGGGTCTATTACAATTGATACAGAAGAGTTTATTGCAACCAAAAGCTTCAAAGCCAAAGGGAAAAGAATATCTACATTCGAAATTGAAACAGTAAAAGAAATTGAACCTATTCGCCAACCTGAGATCAAAGAAGACGAAGCCTCATTCAAGGTCGAAATAGATAACGATGATCTTGACAATTACATAGACGATTCGGGACAACAAACAATTGAATTTGATTAAACGATTGCATCGATGACTAAAATAACCAAGACGCTTATCATTTTCTTTTTATATTATGCATACAATATATGTAGTGCCTACGCTCAAGACAATGACAGGTATTTTTCAGTCAATAAATCAACTTTGATGGGTATCGGAAATTCAAACATATACGATACGTACTTATCTCCGCTCAAATATACAGGTACATCGTTACGCTTGATGAATGAACGGATGAAAAAAACGTCATGGTTTAATAATCAATTTACCAATCAACGGCTGATTGATGTAGAAATGGCATTCGTTGACAGTCCCGCAGGCAATTCACGTCAGTATTCGGTTTTAGGCAACTACAATTGGGGAGGGCATTATAATCTGATAAAAACAGATCGCTTTCGGTTTTCGATAGGCAGTTTATGGAGCATAACTGGGGGGGTGGTATATAATCAACGTAACTCAAACAATCCAGCTTCAGCAAGGGCTTATAGTAATATACATTTGTCTGCTATTGCTTTTTACAACTGGAAATCGATCACTTTCCGAGGGCAGATTGACACTCCAATAGCAGGTGTACTGTTTTCACCCAAATATGGTCAAACATATTACGAAATATCACTAGACAATAGTATAAAAATATTCAACATCGCCTCTTTACATAATCAAAGAGGCTTGAAAAGTTATTTCACAGCGGATATTCCAATATCCAAAATCTCGCTAAGGCTTGGTTATTTAGGTACATTCTATCAAACAAAAATACACTATCTACACACACACAATTATGCAAGTAGCTTTGTCATAGGTTTGGTCTCAGAGTCTATAAACCTAAGTGGTAACAAGATAAAAAAATCTTCAATAATAGACAGTAGTTACTACTGATTTTAAAGCATCTAAGCTTTTACACTTCTTCACGCAACACCATTGCTGATCGTGCAGGGATATACACCCTCAATATATGTTTTTTATTGATCTCATGTGTAGAATAGTCATACGAAGCATCTACTCGATCAAATCCATCAAACTGACTGTCATCACTATTTAACACAATAGAATATTTTGCTTTATCAATCTCAAAACCGTAATCGGTAAATGATTTTGAGGGGTTAAAATTGAATATAAAAACAAGCTCTCCTCGTTTAAAGATTAAAACTTGGTCTTCGTTATTTTGTATAATAGCAAATGGTCTGTGAGCAAATACTCTATATTGTGCTAACATTTGGTGCATTGCTTTCTCAAAATCGGCTAAAAAGTGGTATCTTAAGCTAGGATCTTTTAATAGACTCCATTGTCTTCGAGCATATTTATAGGACCAACCATTGCCTTCTCTGGGAAAGTCGATCCACTCGGGATGTCCAAATTCATTTCCCATAAAGTTTAAATAGCCATCGCCTGCCGTTGCAATAGTTACAAGTCGTATCATTTTGTGAAGGGCTATACCTCTATCAACTGTCAAGTGGCGATTAAAAACATTCATATCGGTATACATCAAACTATCGAGCAAATGAAATACAATTGTTTTATCACCTACCATAGCCTGATCGTGGCTTTCTGAATAGCTTATCGTTCTTTCCTCTTTTCGTTTGTTGGTCAACTCATAAAATATATCACCTACATGCCATTCTTCATCCTCTTTCTTTTTGAGTAAGTTAACCCAAAAATCGGCAATACCCATTGCCATTCTAAAATCAAAACCATAGCCCATTTTATCTATTGGATATGCCAACCCAGGCATTCCACTTACATCTTCGGCTATTGTAAATGCTTCTGTATTTAAAGCATGTATCAATTTATTAGCCAATGTAATATACACGATTGCATCTTCATCTTGATTATCATCATAATACATCGAATAATTGGTAAAATCACGACCAATGCCATGGTCGTAGTACATCATACTTGTAATACCATCGAATCGGAATCCATCAAATTTAAATTCTTCGAGCCAATATTTACAGTTGGATAAAAGGAAAGAAATCACTTCATTTTTTCCATAATTAAACAAGCGCGAGTTCCAAACAGGGTGCATTCCTTTCTCTCTGGCATGAAAATACAGATCAAAAGTTCCATCAAGACGACTTAACCCATCGGCTTCGTTTCTTACCGAATGAGAATGCACAATATCCAATATCACACTAATATCATACTTATGAGCCTCATCGATCAACGCTTTTAGCTCTTCGGGTGTTCCGAAACGAGAACTGGGTGCAAAAAAATTAGCCACTTGGTAGCCAAACGATCCATAATAAGGATGTTCTTGTATTGCCATCAACTGTATGGTATTATATCCCATATCGGCAATATAGGGCAATATATTTTCTCTGAAATAGTTATATGTAGACACCTTTTCCTCTTCACAAGCCATGCCTATATGTGCTTCGTAAATGATCGGATTGGTTTTCTTTTTAGGTTGTTTATATTTCCATACATACTCTTGAGGACACCATACCTGAGCACAGAATATTTTACTTACATCGTCCTGAACTACCCTTCGGCAATAGGCTGGAATACGCTCCCCTGCCCCATCGTGCCATCTAACCCATAGTTTGTAAAGTGTACCGTGCTGTAAAGTAGACAAAGGTAATTCTATAACCCAATTACCATTTTCTGATCGGGTTAACGCATACCTCGCATCATCGTGTTGCCAATTGTTAAAATTACCAATCAGATATACCTGCGAAGCGTTAGGCGCCCATTCACGCAAGACCCACTTGTCGGGATATTGATGCAATCCATAAAACAAATAACCATTAGCTATATCACTCAATGTACCACCTTTCGTTATTTCAGCTTCTTTACTTATGTATTTCTTATATCTCTGTTTGATAATAGAACTGTATATATCAAGTTCCGCATCATTATATGTAGGTGTTTTCATGTACTTATAGTTTTATGTTATTTTAGATCGTTATTAAATAATATGGCTACTTTTCAGTAGCCATATTATCAAAAAGTGTATCTATATTGTATTTATTATAACCATTTTACTAATCCAGAATCTTGTTGATGAGCCAATAGATCATTTTTAGCAAAGATACGAATACCCATAGAGAAGCTTCCCGATTGTTCTCCTACATATCTTAGGTGGAATGTAGCCACACTTCCTTGTGTAGCAGTGCAAACAAAATCATACTTACTCAAATGTTTTTCTTTTTCTAAATCTTCACGCAACGAAACTAGCTCAACACCAATATCATCAGCCGAAAGCGAACCACAACTCAAAGTTACTTCAAGGTAATACTCTTTTCCTACTGTTATAGGCTCAGCGTGCATGCTAGGCATTTTTACAGAGATAATTTCTACACTATCCCACTCACGTCTGGTCTTATGTTTCCAAGCAGTAATTTCTTTAGCTATTGCAAAGTTGTCTTTGTTAACATCATTTGCACACTTGTACAATTTGTTATAAAAGCGTTCTAAATAATCAATCAATTGACGATTCATCGTGAAATTCGAAGCTACTTTATCAATCGAATTTTTCACGTTTCTGACCCAATTGTGAGGTATTCCATCCGCACCATGGTCGTAGTACAAAGGTGCTATTTCGTTTTCGATTGTTGAATATACCAACTCCGCATCTAGCTCATTTTGATAATCGTTGTTTTCGTAGGTTTGCTCCAAAGGCAATGCCCATCCAGCATCTTTTTGGTAGCCTTCTACCCACCAACCATCAAGTACGCTAAAGTGCATAACGCCATTCATCACAGCTTTCTCTCCACTCGTTCCCGAAGCCTCCATAGGACGTGTTGGTGTATTTAACCAAATATCAACCCCTTGCACTAGTTTAGAAGCCAATTGCATATCATAGTTCTCTATAAACAAGATTTTGCCTAAAAATTGGGGGTATTTAGATACTTCTACAATCTTCTTAATCAAGTCTTGACCTGCTTTATCGGCAGGATGTGCTTTTCCTGCAAAAATAAACTGAGAAGGACTTGTTGGATGATTTACTATTTCGTTTAGCGTATCCAAGTTCTTAAACAGCAATTGAGCACGCTTGTATGTAGCAAAACGTCTAGCAAAACCAAAGGTAAGTTTATTTGGATCAAGTCGTTCTGCAATTTCTACAATCTCACGTGGCGAGTAGTACATTGATTGACTATTGCTTGTTAAACGCTCCTTAATTTCTTCAACCATCGCAGCTCGCAACTCACATCTAATATCCCAAATTTCCTTATTGTCAACATGTTGTATATTCGAAAAACAAGACTTATCGTAATGATGTGTTGCAAAATCAGGTCCGAATATTCTTCCATATAGTTTTTTCCATTGTGGAGCTGTCCATGTCGAATAGTGTACCCCGTTGGTTACATAACCAATGTATGACTCGCTTGGCAAATAACCAGGGAACATGTCATTAAACATATCTTGCGAAACTTTACCATGCAACCAGCTCACTCCATTTACCTCTTGCGATAAATTAACAGCGAGGTTACTCATCGAGAATTTCTCATTCGAGTCTGATACATGTACCCTACCAAGCCCTACAAGACGCTCCCAACTTATTTTGAAACGATCGGGATAATGCGAAATGTATTTACGCAACAATCCTTCTTCAAAGGCATCGTGTCCCGCAGGAACAGGTGTATGTGTAGTAAATAGTGATGATGCACGAACCACCTCTGAGGCTTCGTCAAACAACAAGTTGTTTTCAGACATTGTTTGATGTATACGCTCTAGTCCTGTAAATGCAGCATGACCTTCGTTACAATGGTACACGTCTGATTTACGATTCAGTTTCTTAAGAACACGGATACCACCCACCCCTAATAGAAGTTCTTGTTTTAGACGATTTTCCCAGTCTCCTCCATACAAATGGTGTGTTACAGAACGGTCTTCAGGTAAATTATCTTCAAAATCGGTATCAAGTAGTAGTAGTTCAACACGACCCACATCTACTTTCCATACCCTAGCATTCATGTTGCGACCGGGCAAAGCTATTTGTACGGTTACCCAATTGTTATCAGCATCACGCAAGGGACTTACCGGTATTTTGTCAAATTGTTGTGCTTCATAAATATTTTCTTGCTCTCCCGAAGTCGAAAGACGTTGTCTAAAATATCCATAACGATACAAAAGTCCGATACCAGTCATACGAACGCCCATATCACTCGCTTCTTTCAAATAGTCTCCAGCTAAAATACCTAGACCTCCCGAGTATATTTTGAGTGATGTATGCAAACCATATTCCATACAGAAATAGGTTACACTCAACTTAGTCAAATCTGCCTCATTGGTCATGTAAGACCTAAAGTTATTGTAGACAGCATTCATTCTATCTACAAATTGATTGTCTTTTTCAAGCTCCTGATATCGTTGATGCGATATGGTGTCTAACAGTACAATTGGATTTTGGTAAGAACGCTTCCACTCTTCGGGGTTAATGCTTTCGAATAAATCTATCGCATCTTGATTCCAACACCACCACAAGTTTTTAGTTAACTCTTCAAGTGATTTTAGCTTATTTGGAACATTTCTTACTACTGATACATTAAACCAGTTTGGAGTTGCTCCATGACTCGTCTGAGGTGTAAAATGATCGATACGCTCATTAGCTACAAAATCACTTTCTTTATATCGGGGAGGCACTTTAGACAGAGCAGTACTATATGCTTGCATATAATACGTAATCAAATTGTCCCATAATGCTATTTTAGATACCTCATAGGCATTCTCTTTTGCCTTGTCTACTTCTTTAGCTGTATATTTGGCATATTTAAGAATATTCTTTTTAATTTCCTCAATTACCTCACTATCATTGGTATCTGTTCTTTCAATAATTTCAACACCAGATTTTTCTCCTTTGTGATGTGTCTTGACCCACAATCCAAAGCCTGCCAACGTAGTCGTAATAGTAGGCACTTTAAAAGCAACACTTTCTAATGGTGTATACCCCCAAGGCTCGTAATACGAAGGGAATAAGGATAAATCTAAACCTGCCAACAGGTTATAATAAGGCATATTGAATACTCCATCATTTCCATTCAGATAAGACGGGATAAAGAATATCTTAACCTTATCATTATTGGTATTGCCAAGTCCATTATTACGAATCGCATTTAATACTGGATCGTAATACTCTTCATTTAGCTCGTGCGATAGATAAGGATTGCTTAATGGTGTAGCATTTTTCTTATCTTTCAAGTTTTCGAGTAAATGGTTAGATGGTCCGTGATGCCCAGCAGGTACTAAGATAAAACCTACGATCTCACGTGTTAGTGCATCATTTTTATTTAATTGTCCTAAAGCTTCGATAAACACATCAATACCCTTGTTCTTGAACTCGTAACGTCCACCAATACCTATAAACAAGGCATTATTATCAATAGGGCGAGCCAATATACCTTCGGCTACTGTTTTCAACATGTGCCGTCCAACCTCTTCTTCCTTGACAAAGTCTGGATAGTCTACCAAAAAATCTTGAAAGCCATTAGGTGTTACTATATCTACGGGTTTTCCCAAAAATTGCTCACACTCTTTGGCTGTAATATCACTCACCGTAGTAAAACAGTCTGCCTGTTGAGCAGCTATTTTCTCTAGCGATTGTTTAGCGATCAATCCAAAATTGTGTGCTATATTGTCGGGGTTATAATTTTTCAAATTGTCATACAAAGGCAAATTATTACCCGCAATACAACGACCTAATGCGGTTGCATGAGTAGTAAATGCGGATGCTACTTGAGGCACTGACGATTTTAGGTACAAAAGCCCTGTACCTGTCATCCACTCATGAAACTGAGCTACTATTTTGTCGCTTGGCGAGCAATGATACTTGATATAGCTTTCTATTACTTTACCTGCAACATATCCGAATATAGCAGGCTCTATGTAATCCCATTGACCTGAGAGTGAATCTAATTTATAATCGTCCCACAGTTCTTTTAAAATAGCATCTTTTTTTGAATAAAACGACGTAAAATCGATTAATATAGCAATCGGTTCTTCGGGGATATTCCATCGCCCTACACGAATACGTAAGCCATCGTTTGCTGCTTTGGCACGCCAAGCCTTCATTAATAATGGATCTTCTGTAAATTCGGGATTTTGCTCATCCTCTTTCACCACATCTGGTCCGATGACCATATGCGTTTTTTTTAAGATCTTCTTTAAAGTAGGAACTTTGCTGGCAATTACAGTATGTATTCCACCAACTTTGTTGCACACCTCCCAACTTACTTCGAACAAGTAATCAGGGGTTAGTAATTTTTCATTCTGCATATAACATTCTTAATTAATATCGAATCTAATTCGAAAGTTTTAATTGAATTTCAATAGACCTTATTATTCACACATACACTAATAAGGTCTTAGGTATTTAATTATTTTTTTGTTGTTTTTCCTTTTGTAGTTGCTGTCGTCGTTTTTTTTGTCTTACCTTTTTGAGGGGCAATTTCATCTTCAAACGAACTGTCTAATTCTAACTAAATAACAATTGAAGCAACAGACC
>JBDLTH010000174.1:0-17863 GCA_039799165.1 Bacteroidota bacterium | reverse complement strand
CCTCGAAATGTTTTCCGGTACTTTTGTCAAGTATTTACCAGAGCTTATAAAAGAAGGCAAGGTAAATATAAAGACAATAGACGACGCCGTTAAAAATGTGTTGCGTATCAAGTTCAGAATGGGATTATTTGAAAATCCATATTTTGACGAAGAGGCTAGAGCTAAAGTATATTTAACACCTGAGCATTTAGAAAAAGCAAAACAAACGGCTGTACAATCGGCTATATTGTTGAAAAACGAAAACAATACCTTACCCATTCTGGGTAAAAAGAAAATAGCAATAATAGGTCCTTTGGCAGATCAGGTTCACGAGCAATTGGGTACGTGGGCGTGGGATGGTGTACGTAATGCTACACAAACACCCATCATGGCATTTAAAAACAATCCAGATGTAGAGGTTATATTCGAGGCAGGTCTTCAATTTTCAAGAGACCGAGATACCAAAGATTTTGATAAAGTAAAATCGGTTGTTAATAATGCTGATGTAGCCATTGTATTTCTAGGCGAAGAATCAATCTTATCAGGAGAGGCTCATAGTTTAGCAAACCTCGATTTAGTAGGTGCTCAATCCGAATTATTAGCAGCAGTAAAAAGTGTAGGTAAACCAGTCATATTAGTTGTGATGGCAGGTCGTCCATTGACAATAGAAAAAAATCTACCAAATGCCGATGCCGTAGTTTATTACTTTCATCCAGGAACAATGGGAGGACCAGCCATTATGGACTTAGTGCTGGGAAAAGAAAATTTTAGCGGAAAACTACCTGTAACATTTGTGCGTGAAGTAGGGCAAATACCCATGTATTACAATCACAACAACACAGGTCGTCCAGCACCAGACAAGCTAACAGCACTCTATGACATACCTGTGCGTGCACCTCAAACATCATTAGGTAATACATCATTCTATTTAGATGCAGGCAAAATGCCATTATACCCCTTTGGTTACGGGCTTTCGTATGCAAAATTTGATTATTCGAATTTGATATTATCTACCAAACAAATGGCAATGAATGATGTGTTGACCATAAAGGCTACAATAACCAATAGTAGCAAATACGATGGTACAGAGGTAGTGCAACTGTATGTGCAAGACGTAGTAGGTTCTATTGTAAGACCTGTAAAAGAATTGAAAGGATTTCAACGAGTTACACTCAAAGCAGGAGAAAGTAAAGTTGTTGAATTTAAGTTGAATGCCGGAAATTTAGCTTTTTATGGAAGCAACAATAAATATGAAGCAGAATTTGGAGACTTTAATATTTGGGTAGGAACAAATAGCCAAGAGGGATTGAAAGATTCTTTCGAATTAAAATAACAAGTATTACATCTATTATAAGACAACAACATATATGAAAAAGGTTTTCAGGTATATCGTATTCATGGGGGGGATTATTTTTATTGTACCAGCATCCCTATTTGGACAACAAGCTCAGGTAGCTAAAAAAGATACTGTAGCAGCTATTCATCAAGCAGGAGATAGAGGTGTAATGAACAATGCTGCAAACAATACAGGTCCACGTCCGATCAATATTGGCTTGCCTGGTGGTGTAGGTGGTACAACTGTTATCGAAAATGGAATTCCTGTGGTTTACACACAATGGCCAGCACTCCCTACTAAATTGTGGCGAAGAGATAACTCAATCATTGGCTTTAAATTGAACGATTTGGCGAATACCGCTCTCAATTACGGTGATATTGGTTTTTCGGTGGCAACTATTGCCAATACAGGAACGCCGTTTCATATGGGTGCTATTACATTAAATACAAATCACTTCGGATTGTTACGTACAGCTTTAGGTTTAAGTGGTCCGTTGAATAAAAAAGGATTAATGTATGCCGTAGGTGCTTATGTAAGTTACGATCCAGGAACATTTAATAACGAAGCCGAAAAATTTTACCAAGATCAGACACATATGTACAAGGCTGCCTTGTCGCAAGCCTATAAATATGGTGGTGGATCGGGTAAAATAGGTGTGTTTTATAAATATGCCAACTCTAAAGGTATGCTCCAATCATACGCTCCGTATATCTATGAGAGAAACGGAAAAGTAAAAGAGATTGATGGTATGGAAATTGGACGAACCTCGTTCTTTGATAAAACAGGAAAGGTTCAGTACAAAGACCCATATACAGGAAAAATTATCGAAAAAGATGCTGTAAATGATTATGGAACTGAGTCGAATACCTTAGATATCGTAGGTAATAACAAGTATGACAGTGGTCTCAACCTCAATTATACATTACGCTATCAGACGATGGATGCAGGCTTGCATATTGCAGCTACGGGCAAAGGTCGTCCCGATCTACAAAAAGCAGTAAAGTATATGGATGATGGATCAGATTATGAAGGAATCACGCCATACGAAACCTACAAAATAGCAAGTAAAACACCAATCAAAACCTATGCAGGTTTGGTTGAAATAGCTAAAAAATCAGGGAAGCATGACTGGAAAGTAGCTTTGATGGAACAATTGTACGATTTAGATGGCTACCATGGTACGACTACCTTTGGGCTTCAGGCATTGGAAGAAAATCCACGAAAACTGATTATTCCAGGATACTCAGATGCTTACGGTAACTTGCCTTTGTATAACAATGGCATAGAGTATTACAAAGGAAAAGAAAATAAATTGGCTGTTAATGTGACAGATAAATGGGATATTTTAAACTCGTTTACATTAAACTACGGAACACGTTTGGAGTGGAAAAACATAAATGGTGAATATGCTCCAACCGATAGCCGTAACACTAATGGTACGTTAAATAAAGCAAAATTTGAAAATATTGACGGTTCTTACCTTAGTATAAGTGCCAATGTAGGCGGGGTGTATAAGATGACAGACAAGTTTGGATTGACTGGAGATGCAGGTTTTTATCAAACAGCTCCTACCCTCGAAAACTATGGTGGAGCTATTGATCCCCAAGCAAAAAAATCGACAGTTCCTACTGCAGGTATAGGTGTTTTTTTCAATCACCCAATGGTAAGTTTAGTTTCTAAAGCAACTTACATCAGCCGAGATAATAACGTGGCACGTATCAGAGAAAAACATCCTACCGATGTTACCTATCCAACCGCCTTTCAGGTGATAAATTACGACATGCAATCGTTGGGTTGGACTACTGATGCTGAGTTTTCGTTTGGGAAAAACTTTAAATTACACTTCTTGATGACAATCCAAAACCCTGTATATAAAGGTTTGAGTGGCGATATGTCATTTGCAAGAAATGGAGCTTCGGAAGTTATACCTTTTGATTTTTCGAACAATACAGTTACAGGCATATCGAAAGTACTACTCGAGATAGATCCTAGTTATCAATGGAATAAGGTGAAGCTTTGGTCAAATATACGATATTTTAGTAAGCAATTTGTAAATCAAGGAAACACCATCTATTATGCACCCCGATGGGAAACATTCGCAGGTTTAAACTATGCTTATAGCCCTAAAATAGAATTTGGTGCAACCGTAGTTAACCCACTCAATCAACGTGGTGCACAAGGTAAAATAGATGAGTTAGACTTGTATTCTCAAGATCAGGTAAATGATGTAATCATCAATGGTAACCCTTACCTGTCCGGAACATATATTCGTCCGTTTACTGTAGAATTTTCAGTAACATGTAAGTTTTAATTCTAAAACAACAATAATCCTATGGCTCGTATGATCAAAAAAGGAGCAATGTATGTAGCACTATCTTTCTTTAGTGCTACTTACATCTCATCTCAAACAGTTTCTCAAACGCCTATTACAATCTCAGGTTTTTCGTTTGTTGATCTCAATAAGGATGGACAGCTTCAACCTTACGAAGACACACGTTTGTCCGTTGATAAAAGAATCGAAGATCTTATCAACAGGCTATCGTTAGAAGAAAAAGTAAAACTAACTTTTGGTACAGGAATGAAAGGCATTGATGCTTTGGCATCAGTAAGCCCAGTTGTAGGAGCTACCGATTTTATTGTGCCTGGAGCAGCAGGTACAACCTATCCTTTGCCCAATTGGGGAATACCTGCACTAGTGATGACCGATGGACCTGCTGGTGTCAGAATACGACCTACCAGAGCCAATGATTTCAACACATATTATGCTACAGGTTTTCCTATCGGGACGTTGCTTGCCAGTACATGGGATATTGATATTGTAAAGCGAATAGGAGAATCTATTGGTAACGAAGCTTTAGAATATGGATCGGATGTGCAATTGACCCCAGGGATGAATATTATGAGAAACCCATTGTGTGGGCGTAATTTCGAATATTATTCCGAAGATCCTTTGCTTACAGGAAAAATAGCATCGGCAATGGTACGAGGCGTTCAAGCTAATGGTGTTGGAGCTTCGGCAAAGCATTATGCAGCGAATAATAGCGAAAGCAATCGGATGGCGGTAGATATACGTGCATCGCAAAGAGCCTTACGTGAGATATACCTCAAAGGTTTCGAGATAGTGGTAAAGGAATCTAACCCAGCAACAGTAATGTCAGCTTATAACAAACTGAATGGGGTTGCTACCTCTGCCGATTATGATCTGCTGACAACGGTATTGCGTAACGAATGGGGTTTTAAAGGCCTGGTAGTTACAGACTGGTTTGGCGGATTTGCGGGTCTCAAAGATGTATTTACAGGAAAAGGAGAAAGCCTCACCATACAGCAATTTGCTTCGGGCAACGATTTGTTGATGCCTGGACTTTTAGTGCAAGAAAAAGATATTTTGGAAGGTCTAAAAGCAGGTAAGCTTAGTCAAGACGATTTCAATTTAGCACTGAAACGTATTTTGAGAATGATTTTCCAGTCACCCAAAATGCAAGGTTATGCCTATTCAAATAAACCAAATCTGAAATCACATGCACAAATTGCACGTCAAGTAGCCAGTGAGGGCATGGTGCTACTCAAAAATAATGCACATACACTGCCTATTAGTAGCAAACAGTCTAAAGTCGCTTTGTTTGGGATTAGCTCATACAATCTTATTGCTGGAGGAACAGGCAGTGGCGATGTACATAAAGCCTATGTGATACCACTGGACAAAGGATTGCAAGATGCAGGTTTTATAGCAAACAATAATCTGAAAGACATATATAGCCCTTACTTAGAAAGCCAAGAGGCAATACTGGTCGACAAACGCAAAGCCTTTACTTTTCCAATAGCCCTTAATATACCCGAAATGGAAGTGGATGCTTCTACTATCGAGAAATTGGCTCTAACCGAAGATCTGGCAATATTGACGATAGGGAGAAATTCGGGTGAGTTTGTTGACCGCAAAATAGAGAATGATTTTAATTTGTCTCAAACAGAACAAGATTTATTATCGAATATATCCAGAGCCTTTAGAGCAAAAGGAAAAAGAGTAATCGTTGTACTCAATATCGGAGGGGTTATCGAAACAGCTACTTGGAAAGACAAAGCAGATGCTATATTAGTTGCCTGGCAGCCCGGTCAAGAAGGAGGCTATGCCATAGCCGATATTTTAACAGGAGCTACCAACCCATCAGGTAAGTTGACTATGACATTCCCGATAGACTATACCGATGCACCATCATCAGCTACATTCCCTGGTATTCCTGCTGACAAACCAGATTATGAAGAGTATAAAGAAGGCATATACGTGGGATATAGGTATTTTGATACATTTGATGTACAACCATCTTTCGAGTTTGGGTATGGTCTTTCTTATACCAATTTCACGTATTCAGACATATGTATCCAAGCAGATTATCCTGAAGAAGGTGTATATGTGATGGTAAAGGTTAAAAACACAGGTAAAGTATCAGGACGTGAGGTGGTTCAGCTATACCTCGATGCACCTAAAGGAGCTATCGATAAGCCTAAACGTGAATTGAAAGGCTTTCGTAAAACTAAATTGCTAGGTGTGGGGCAAGAGCAAACCATTGTATTCGAAATCAGCCCTAAAGAATTGGCGTCATTCAATACACCAAAGAGTGCATGGATTGCCGATAAGGGGATATATACAGTACAAGTCTCATCATCCATATCAGCTAGTAAGCAAAGTACTACATTTAGTTTACTATCTGACATAGAAGTAGAAAAAGTAAACAATGTATTGAATAGCACAGGTGTTTATCTAGATTTAAAACCGAATAATAGGTAATTAGTATACGGGTTGTTATGTTTTCTATGTTTTTTTAAAGGTGAATAAGTGAGCCTTGATACGCCAGCAGGATAATTCTTGTTGGCGTATTTTTTGACACCACCACAAAATCAGATAACACCATACAGATATGTAAAAGTTTAGATTAGATCTGACAGTTGGGTTATTTTATGAAGGTTTAGCTGAATGAGTACTTTCATTATCATAGTCTTCCAGCCAAATATCAAGATCAGCTTGTAACTCATCAATAGAGTTATCATTTTTTTATTGAATACAGTCTAAAATGCACTATGGATTAAACTAGTCTGACTAAATAGAAATATTGAAAAAAAATTCTCTCGTAGTTCAAAACCATTTATAGGTCTTAATGTAGTATATTTGCTAAGTGGCTTTATCAAATAAACATTTGTATACTATACCTCAATTAAATAATAGAGTAGATAAAATCGCATTATACACAAACTAGAGAATACGCTCATCTATCTATTTATGACAAAAAAAGTAATAATTATTGGTTCAGGCTTTTCGAGCCTATCTGCGGCTTGTTATTTAGCAAAACAAGGACATGAAATAAAAATATTCGAAAAAAATGAATCTATTGGAGGAAGAGCTCGTCAATTAAAAAAAAATGGATTTACATTCGATATGGGTCCGACCTTTTATTGGATGCCTGATATTCTTGAATCTTTTTTCAATGATTTCGGAAAACATCCTTCCGATTTTTACCAACTTATACGCTTAGACCCAGGATATAAAGTCTATTTTGGCAAAGAAGACTTCGTACAAATTGGTGCAGACTTAGATGAAATATACAAAATGTTTGAAAATGAAGAATCTGGTAGTAGTCTATTTCTCAAAAAACTACTCAAAGATGCCCATTTCAACTACGATGTGGCTATAAATAAAGTCGTATACAAACCTGGAAAAAATATAATGGAACTGATTATGCCTGCTACTGCCATGCGAGTATTTCAATTTATAGAAAGCATTAGTCATAAAGTCAGAAAAAACATAAAGAGCAACAAGTTAAGACAAATTTTAGAATTTCCAGTCTTATTTTTGGGAGCTAAACCCAGCAAAACACCAGCCTTTTATTGTTTTATGAACTATGCCGATTTAGTATTAGGCACATGGCATATCAAGGGTGGAATGTTTGAGTTAGTTAGAGCCATGCAAACAATTATCGAAAGCTACAATATAGGTATTGAAGTAAATAGTACTATCGATAAAATAGTTGTAGAAAATGGTGTGGCAAAAGGTGTGCTATGCAATGGCATAATGCACGAAGCAGATATCGTTATTTCGGGAGCAGACTATCATCATACCGAATGCCTTTTGGATAAAGTATATCGGAATTATACTGAAGATTATTGGCAAAGTAAAACCTTTGCACCCTCTGCACTATTGTATTATGTGGGCTTTGCAAAGAAATTTAAAAATGTTTCGCACCATACACTCTTTTTCGATACCGATTTTGATTTGCACGCTCAATGTATTTACGACAAAGCAGAATGGCCATCAGATCCTTTGTTTTATGCAAGTTTTCCGAGTATAACAGACAGCTCTATGGCTCCTAAAGATCAAGAAATAGCTATCTTTTTGATCCCTATAGCACCAGGTCTAAAAGACTCTGAAATATTGAGGCAAACCTACTTCGATCAGCTCATAGAACGTCTCGAAAGATTGACAAATCAATCAGTCAAAGAATCGGTATTATTCTACGAAAGTTACGCCACTAGCAATTTTGTTAAAGACTACAATGCTTATAAAGGAAATGCTTACGGACTTGCGAATATATTAACACAAACAGCTTTTCTAAAACCTAAAATGCAAAACAAAAAAGTAAAAAACCTTTTTTATACAGGGCAACTAACAGTTCCGGGACCTGGTGTACCGCCTGCTATTATTTCAGGAAAAATAGTATCGCAACTTGCTAACTCGTATTTAAAGAAATAAACGATATATGTATAAACTTTTTAATAAAGTATCATTTGCCACTAGCAAAATTGTTACACAAGAATACAGTACATCGTTTTCGATAGGTGTACGCTGTCTTGCCCCATCCATACGTGATGCTATATATAGTGTGTATGGTTTTGTAAGATTTGCTGACGAGATAGTAGACACTTTTCATGAATATGACAAAGAGCATTTGCTTAACTGCTACGAGAGTTGTTATTATCAAGCCATAAAAGATGGTATTAGTCTAAACCCAATCTTACACTCATTTCAATGCACTGTCAAAAGGTATAATATAGATGACCACTTGATACAGTCGTTTCTCAAAAGCATGCGGAGCGATCTGCACAACGAAAAATTAGACAATAACGAAATAGATGAGTACATTTATGGCTCTGCCGAAGTGGTGGGACTCATGTGTTTGAAAGTATTTGTAAAGGGAAACGAAACGCTTTACGAAGAGTTAAAACCCTATGCTAAACGACTGGGTGCAGCTTTCCAGAAAATAAATTTTCTACGAGACATTCAACACGACACTCAAAACCTGAGTAGAACATACTTTCCGATACTAAAAGAAGAGGAATTAAACGAGAGAACAAAGCAGATTCTATTAGACGATATTCTGGCCGATTATGAACAAGCTATGATTGGTATAAAAAAACTACCTAAAGAGGCTTATTTAGGTGTGTACACAGCATATCTTTATTACAAGAAACTAACCAATAAGATACAACATACAAAAGCCGAAGAACTGATGTCTAAACGTATTAGTGTATCCAATTCGACTAAAATGCTGTTGCTTTGCAAAGCATACTTAACATCAAAATTGAACTAAAGAAATGGTCATACTTGTAAATGAGAAGGATGAAGAGATAGGCACTATGCCAAAACTACAAGCACACAAAGCTGGTCTTCTGCACCGTGCATTTTCCGTATTTATATTCAATACCGAAGGTAAATTGCTTTTACAGCAACGTGCCTTAACAAAGTATCACACTCCAGGTTTGTGGACAAATAGCTGTTGCAGCCACCCTCTACCCAGCGAGACTGTAAAAAATGCTGCATTGAGGAGGCTTGAGTACGAAATGGGAATCAATAATGTGAAGCTGATGTTTCTTTTCAAATTTATCTACAAGGTAGATTTTGAAAACGGGCTTGCCGAGCACGAAATAGACCATGTATTTGTAGGTTACACCGATCAGCAACCAACAATAAATAACGAAGAAGCGAATAGCTATGCTTATGTGTATTTGGATGATATAAGGCATGCTATTAGTCGTAATCCAGATAACTATACACCTTGGTTCAAAATAATCATGGATAAACATTTTGATCAGTTAAGTAAACACGCAAAACAATAGTCAATATGAAAATAGGAGTCATAGGTGCTGGTATTGGCGGGCTTGCAACAGCTATCCGCTTGGCAAACAAAGGGCATCGAGTAACTGTTTACGAAAAAAATGATTTGCCTGGAGGGAAAATGTCCGAAATAAGAGCAGATGGGTATCGATTTGATACAGGTCCGTCGTTATTTACATTGCCCCATTTGATCGAAAGCTTATTTGAAGAATGTGGTGAAGTACTAAGGGACTATATCAATTATAGTTTGCTAGACAATAATTGTAAATATTTTTTCTCCGATGGAATGGTATTCAACTTTTATCATAACAAGGAAAAACTAAAGAAAGAAATAGAAGAGAAAACGATCGAATCTTTTGATAATATAGAGAAAAGACTCAACGAATCAGAAGAACTATACACCATTAGTGCACCTGTTTTCTTGTTCAATGCGTTTCAAAAAATATCTAATTTTACAACACCCCCTTTCCGTAACATTGTATTTCAACTCCACAAGCTCAACTTTGGAAAAACGATGCACAACGTCAACAAGCAATCGTTTAAAGACCCCAGAATGGTGCAGCTTTTTGACAGATATGCAACATACAACGGATCAAATCCCTACCAAGCACCAGCTACGCTGAATATGATTACCCATCTTGAAAATAATATAGGGGCTTTTTTCCCCGATCGAGGGATGTATTCTATTGTGCAAAGTTTGTATAAGCTCGCTTTAAAAAAGGGTGTGCAATTTGAATTTAACAGTCAAGTATCCGAAATTATAATCACCAACAAGAAAGCCTCGGCTTTACGAATAGGAAATACAATTATAAATTGCGACACCATCGTATCCGATGCAGATGCTAAATATGTGGCTAACAATTTATTCAAAAGCCCACTAAAAAACAGACTAAACAAATCAACACCCTCATCATCAGCTCTTATCTTTTATTGGGGTATAAAAAAAGAATTTCCAAAATTAGATATCCATAACATCTTATTTAGTGCCGATTATAACAAAGAATTCAAATCTATTTTTGAGGAAAAGAGCATAACTCAAGATCCATCCATATACATATTCATCAGCTCGAAACAAGTACCTACCGATGCCCCCAAGTCTTGCGAAAATTGGTTTGTAATGATTAATGTCCCCCCAAATAAGGGACAAAATTGGGATTTACTGATAAGAGAAGCACGCAAAGATATAGTAGAAAAAATAAATTCGATATTAAACACTGACATCGAATCGTATATCGAATGCGAGCATATAGGGTCTCCACTGACCATCGAAGCCAATACCATGAGTGCCGATGGTGCATTGTACGGTACAGCTTCGAACTCTATGTTTTCAGCATTCTTACGTCATCCCAACTTTATACGAGGCATCAATAATTTATACTTTGTAGGGGGTAGTGTACACCCTGGAGGGGGTATCCCTCTTTGCATTGCCAGTTCCGAGATTGTGAGTAAAGAAATACCACCTGCTTCATATTTAGATCCAAGAAACCATGAATAAGATAGCAGTTTTACTGAAACAGATTCTCTCAGAAAAAGAGTTACCTACCAACTATGTCCGATTTTATGTGGTCGGGCTATTACTATTTGCTATACCCTACACACGCCCTTTGTTTATACATATGATTGCTATAAGCATTGTATTAGTTGTAGCAGCAGCATTATACCATCACCAGAAATGGACGAAGACAACTATTTATCTGTTTTCATTTATTGCATTCAGCTCCTTTTTTTTAGAAGTAGCAGGCACTTCCACAGGTAAAATATTTGGAGCATACCAATACGATACAGGATTAGGAATAAAAGTACTCGAAACACCAATCATCATCGGTTTCAATTGGGTATTTCTAGTATATGCTTCACAAGCCATCGTATCTCGCATAACCAATCGCCCACTTTTCAAAATTATTGGGGGAGCATTACTAATGGTAGTATACGATGTTATCCTCGAATTTGCAGCTCCGTTTATGCAAATGTGGCATTTTGAATCATTCTATCCCCCCATCAACAATTTTATTGTATGGTTTTTGGTAGCTGCTTTTTATCATAGCTGCATGGTTATTTGCAAAATATCGGTAGATAACAAGCCCATATGCAGTCTGTTTTGGATACAATCCCTGTTTTTTGCCTTAATAACTGCCATTGTTTTATAAATTAACAGAATGATAGAAGCCAAAAGAACGTGGTTAGGTGTAGTTTTTTTTGAACTGTATGCAAAAATACAGCTTCGTCGCTACTTCAGAAATATATATTTCGATGGTAGCTTTGCGGATAGGGGAAAACCGGTGTTAATTATTGCCAACCATTTTTCGTGGTGGGATGGGTTTATTCAGATATTGCTCAACCAAAAGGTGTTGAATAAAAAATTTCATGTAATGATGCTCGAAGAAGAGCTAAAAAAAAACCTAATATTAAATAGTACAGGGGCTTTCTCGATTAAAAAAAATAGCAGAACTGTTATTGATAGTTTAAATTATAGTGTGCAATTACTTAAAAATTCGTGTAATATGGTACTCATCTTTCCTCAAGGAAAAATTGAGTCTGTTTACACGCACAATTTTGTTTTCGAAAAAGGAATAGACTATATCCTCAAACGCCTTTCAGATGATGTACAAGTTGTATTTAATGTCAATCTGATCGATTATTTTTCTTTTAAACAGCCATCCCTTTCGATCAACTACAAAGAGTATAAAGTAAACCATAAAGAGGATATACTATCGATCGAAGCTGCATTTAATGACTATATACATGCGTGTATGAATAAACAAGTACCTCGATGATTTACATAGCCTATTTTATTTTATTTATCGGAGCATTACGGCTTTTAGTGGCATTTACGAATCGTATTACCAATATCTATTTACCAAAAAATGCTTCGATAACCAACCAATCTTTCGTTTCGATATTGATACCTGCTCGTAACGAGGAACAAACCATTGGCAACTTGCTCAACGATATTGATAAATTAAGTTATACGAATTACGAAGTATTGGTATATAATGACGAGTCTACGGACAACACGGCTCATCTAGTAGAACAGCATATAGCCAGTAATCCAAAAATAAAGTTGGTAGAGGGTATCAAGCTCGAAAAAGGATGGTTAGGCAAAAACTTTGCTTGCCATCAACTAGCCACAAAGGCACAAGGGCGTTACTTGTTATTCTTAGATGCTGATGTACAAGTAGCAAATAACATAATCGAAAAAACGGTAGGGCTTATGCAACGGCACAAGTTGGGCTTACTGTCTATTTTTCCTAAACAAATTATTAAGAATAAAGAAGTTTTACTCACTATACCGTTGATGAACTGGATATTACTAAGTTTACTCCCTCTTGTGTTTGTGCGTTGGTCAAGCTGGGTTTCTTTTTCGGCAGCCAACGGACAGTTTATGCTATTTGATGCCGATGTATATAAATTAACACAACCTCATGCCACTTGCAAAGCCAGCAAAGCTGAGGATATATCTATCTGCAAATACCTTAAAAAGAGAAAAATAAAGGTTATGACTATTTTAGGTAATGATCAAATAAAATGCACAATGTATACTAGTTTAGATGAATCAATAGATGGATTTTCCAAAAATATTTTCGCATTCTTTAGTGATAGTATTGTATTTGCTTTACTATTTGCTTTACTAACAAGCTTTGGCAGTCTATACCTACTATTTATTCTTGGTTTTCAAGTATTTTTAGCATACATCCTGTCTATAATCTTGATTCGGATACTAGTTTCAAAATGCAGTTCGCAAAACACAGCCCTCAATGTACTTTATATGCCTGCACAGCATCTTGTTTTCTTATGGATTATGGGAGTAGCTTTTCTGAGAAGTCGAAACAGATCATTGACCTGGAAAGGTCGATCTATCTAATAACTCAGATCACATTTTTTTCAACAAATCGGGTAGTAACTTTTCTTTTACGTATTGATAATTAGGTTCTATTTTTAAAATCTTATCATAGATGTGCTTTGCCTCTTTGTAGTTTTTCTCTTCAGTATAGATCGTAGCTACATTTGTAAGAAGGCTTAGATACAACCAATTTTGAGCTTTTAAGGCAGTGTCTTTTTCAAACAAGTTAATAGCTTTGGTGTAAAACAGCTTAGCCTCCGTCTTATTTCCACCAAATGCCGATGGTGAATAGTATAATACATTGGCACGCTCAATATTTGCCTGAATATTATTGGGATCAATGGCTATTGCCTTTTTTACATTATCAATACTCGACTTCCCTATAAAGGGTGCTTTGTAGGGAGATATGGCAATCTTGAAACCAACAAAAGCTCCTTTATATGCATATACATCTGCAATCAAAAAATTATTATTAAACAGCTTATTGATAATGTCTTCGCCTTTGTCGATATATACTTGAGCATTTTTCTCATTCTTTACACCTAAATTATATCCTATATAGCCATAATAATAGCCAATAAGTTCCAGCTGTTGCTCATTCGACAATTGTTTATCTTGAGCCATATTATCCATTGTATTTTTCCATTTCTGCATATTACCTGATACAAATGCGTTGTAGATAATACTTTTATTTGACTGTGCATCCATTGTAAACGAAAAAGAGATGAATAAGAATAGAATAACTGTAATGTAGCGTTGGGCTATTTTCATGTAATGCTGTGTAAATTTGTTCTTTGGCAGGCAAATGTAGTCATAATAACTTGAGTTCGGAGTGCAGATTCGACAAGATAAATTTCCTGCTCGGTTATTCCGCACTGTGAGATATAATACTTTACCTTTATTTATCTATTCGTTTTTCTTATAATATCAAACTTATCACTCTCTATCCAATCTAAAACAGATGCCTTTGCATGCCCAAACACTCTATTGTCTGTCCCTTTAGTTATTTTAATAGTCCCATCGAACGTACCTTTTTGTGTATTGCCACTATATCATCTACAATGATAGCTTCGGTGAGCCAGTTTATATCAAAGCCATTCGTCATGGCTAATTTAGTAAGTATTGGATTATCTGATATAAGCTTTCCAAACTTTTTCAAGCCATCTTCAAATTCAATCAGATAATCAGTATGTAACGCTTTTATCAAGCTGAGTATTTTGAAAGCACGTGCAATGATGTATATACTTATAGTGTACGATTTTTTGAGTTCTGCCTTCGCTATCCTGTCGTTATTCTTTTCTAATAATGCGTTCATCATTAATAGATTTAAGCTAGCTTCGCCATACTTGTCTCGTGTAATCTGTACATGCTCTGTAATTTCACCGCTTAAGTATCTTACATCCACCAACAAATAACCAGGAGAATAATATGTATCAGTCATTCGCTTGATTTGCTTTTTTATTTGTATCTCCATTTTAGCTCTTCGCCCTTGCACACTATCCCCACTAATCAATTCGAAAGCGAGTTGATTAGCTAGATTCAAGTCATGCTTCAATAAGCGTAAAAGTAGCTTGTCCTTATCTTTTGAGGGTAAGGAGCATATTGCCTTTTTGAATTCTTCGTCAAATTTCATGTTTTAAGATTCTATGTTATTGCTGTTCTATAAAAAAACACCTTGGTCAATAACAAAGGTATGATAATGATTTAATATCAATATTAAAATAGATATCAATAAATTGACCAAGTCTATATACACATATCGTTCAATTGTATAAATAGATAGCATCTTTTTGTTACCTTTGAGGGGGTAACGAACAACTTTTAAAACATAAAAAGAGATGGAAATAAAAAAAATAACAAACCCCGCAAATGCAGTAATGCACCAACGCTTTTCGGTACGTAAATACGACGAATCGGTAAAAATAGATAAGGAAGAAATGGCACGTATCCTACAAGATGCAATGACAGCTCCCTCATCCCTCAATCTGCAACCGTGGCGATTTGTGGTCATTGATAGTAACGAGGGCAAGAAGCTCATCGAACCCTACATGATGTTCAACCAACTACAATGGCAAACATCGTCCGCAATAATAGCCATTTTTGGCGATTTGGAAAATATGACCCAAGCCGAGGCCATCTATTCGTCAGGGGTAGAACATAAAATAATGCCAGAAGAATACAAAGAAAAAGTAATGAGCCTAATCAATTCGTATCGTCAAGAGCTATCAGACGAACGAATGGTTAATACCGTGGTGTTTGATTGCGGACTTGTTACCATGCAAATTATGTTAGCAGCAAAAGCGTACGGATACGATACCAACCCCATAGGTGGATACATGCGAAAAGAATTGGCTGAGGCATTAAACATGGATGCTAAACGATATATGCCAGTATTACTGCTATCGATAGGCAAAGCTGACGAAACAATAAAAGATAGTATCCGATACTCGGTAGCAGATATAACACAATGGGTATAAGGAATGGATAAAAGAAAACCTTTTTTGATGTATCTTTGTACTTGTAACGAATATAATTGATGAAAGATTTTATAATCTCAGAAGTAAGAAATCAACAAGCCATTTTAGTTGGCATTATTAGTCAGTACCAAACCGAAGATCAGGTAAATGAATATTTGGACGAGCTTGACTTTTTGGCTGATACCGCAGGTATTGTTCCTGTAAAACGCTTTACTCAAAAATTGGAACATTCCAATCCTGTAACTTTTGTAGGAACAGGGAAGTTGCAAGAGATAAAGCACTACATGGAGGAGAACGAAATAGGAGTTATGATATTTGATGACGAACTATCGCCAAAGCAAATACGCAATATAGAGAAAGAGCTGGATGTAAAGATATTGGACAGAACGAGCCTTATTCTCGATATTTTTGCAATGCGTGCTCAGACTGCTTATGCCAAAACGCAAGTGGAGCTGGCTCAATATCAGTATCTATTGCCACGACTAACACGCATGTGGAGTCACCTAGACCGTCAGCGAGGCGGGGGGGTGATGATGCGTGGGGTAGGGGAAACCCAGTTAGAAAGCGACCGCCGTATTGTACAAACAAAAATAGCTGAACTGAAAGAGGAGCTTAAAACAATTGATAAGCAGATGATTGTTCAGCGTAAAAACAGAGGTAAGATGGTACGCGTAGCATTGGTAGGGTATACTAATGTTGGCAAATCGACCTTGATGAATCTGTTGAGTAAATCAGATGTTTTTGCCGAGAACAAATTGTTTGCCACCCTCGATACTACTGTGCGAAAAGTGATTGTGGATAATCTACCCTTTTTGTTATCTGATACAGTTGGATTTATACGTAAACTGCCAACCCACTTGGTCGAATCGTTCAAATCGACTCTAGACGAGGTGCGTGAAGCAGACTTGCTGGTACATGTAGTAGATATCTCGCATGCCAATTTCGAAGAGCAAATAGAAATTGTAGAGAAAACTTTACTCGAAATAGATAAAGAAGAAAAGAAAACAGTATTGGTATTTAATAAAATAGATGCTTTTTCGTATATCAAGAAGGATGAAGACGATCTTCTACCCGTTAAACGTGAAAATATATCGCTAGACGAACTTCGTAAAACATGGATGGGCAAATTGAATAACAATTGCATCTTTATTTCGGCTACCAATAAAACCAATGTTGACGAGTTGAAACAAATGTTATATGATCGTGTCAAAGAAATACATATAGAGCGTTATCCTTACAACGATTTTCTGTTTCAGAAATACGATGAAGAGGGCTTAGACTGAAAACAGTGGACTATAAAAAATAAGTGGCGAGTAAATTACTCGCCACTTTCTGTTATGCTTGTTCCCATACATAATAATGAGGAAAGTGTTCTTTGATATTTGTTTTATGATCGAAGATGGCATATACTGATGGTCCCGATCCACTCATCGAGGCATATATTGCACCCAATGCGTATAGTTTATCTTTGATGTCGGCAACCGCTGGATACAACGAAAATATACTCTTTTCGAAATCGTTTACCATTGTCAATTTCCATGAGTCAATAGGTTCTTTCACAATCTCTTTTAACGATATAGCTGGTGTGTGAGGCGTAATAAGAGAAAAGGCTTCTTTGGTAGAGACATGTATATTGGGATTTACGAGTACCCAATGATACTGATTTAGTGAAAGTTCTACTTCATCGAACAGATCACCAATACCACTTGCAAATAAAGGCTTGTTGTGAATAAAAAAAGGACAATCGGCACCTAGCTGACTAGCCATTTTAGCCAAATCGTTAGCTGTGATGCCTAGTTCGAATTTTAGGTTTAGTAACTTGAGCATAAATGAAGCATCAGCTGATCCGCCACCAATACCAGCCCCAAAGGGGATTTTCTTTAACAAGCGAACTTCTAAGGGCGGAATGTTATAGTTTGAACGTATCAGCTGGAGGGCCTTCATCACCAGATTGGTGTCAAGAGACGTGCCTGTTGATATACCAGACTCAATAAATAGATCCTCATCTTTGTTTGAGAGAAGTATCTCCAAGGCATCTTGTATTTGAATGGGATAAAAAATAGTCTCGAGATTATGGTAACCATCGGTTCGCTTCGAAACAATATTGAGACCTAAGTTGACTTTTGCAT
>JBDLTH010000173.1:0-10748 GCA_039799165.1 Bacteroidota bacterium | reverse complement strand
TTTTGTTTGGGATTATTCTTGTAGTCTTTGGAAATAGAGCTGCAATCAATACCATTCTAGGGAAAAATGAACAATTGGGCAAGAAGCCTCAGATGACAAATAAACCTGAGATTGACAAAGCTGTATTGACACAGGATGTTGAACCCAGCAATGTTGATGAAAAGAGCGATCCGCTTATCGAGAGATCGATTAAGAACACACTCGATATTCCTAAAAACGAAATAAAAAAAGAACAAGAAAAATCGGTAAAGGAAAAAAAAATAAAAACTCCAATACTAGATGATGACGCAAACGAGCCAGTTATAAACGAAGTTGTAAAAGAAACTCCGAAAACAACGATTGAGTCTGACAAACCAGAATCTGCAACACCCACTGAATAAGAATTTAATATATAAGGCACAGGTACGTTGGTTGTTTCATGCACACATCAAAATAAAGATACCTGTATTCTGTAACGAGTCATTGTTTGATGAACTATTCGCTATTTTAGAAGCAGTTGATAAACAATATAATTCGTACAGTGAGGGGTCGTATTTTGACCTAATTAATAAATATGCAGGGCAATTTGTTGAGGTAGATCAGGAGACAATAGCTATACTCAATCAAATCACTTTTTTATCCAGTTTGTTTGATGGAGAGTATGATATAACGGTTATGCCACTCATTCGCCTGTGGGGTTTTTATAAAAATGAGCAACTTCGAGTACCTACACCACATGAAATTGATTGTGCAAAGCGAAGCGTAGATTATCGATCCATTGAAATACAAGATTCTCGGGTACGTATAGCCAAAGGGCAGGAAATAATCACAGGCTCTTTTATCAAATCGTATGCTGTAGATAAACTTGTACGCAAAATGCAATACCTAGGCATAACCGATGCTATAATAAATGCAGGAGGTAGCACCATAAAAGCCATTAATGATACGATACACACGCATTGGCAGGTAGATGTAATAGATACGCAAGATAAAGCAAAGCACTTGTTTAAGTTGCAATTGAGCAATACTTGTTTTTCTACATCTGCACAAACTAACACTTTTGTAGATATTGATGGTAAACAATATGGTCATATTATCAACCCTTTGACAGGCTATCCATCACCAAATAAGCAAATTGGTATTATCTCTGATAGTTGTTTTTTAGGAGATGTTATATCTACAGGTTTATATAACCAAACACTCGATGGATTTTTAGCAAAAATGAAGATATTGTCAAATCAGTTTAAAGTATCGGGTTTTTTGATGGATGAAAATAACGAAATACGTATCTCAGCTAATTTTGAGCAAAACATAATACGATAGACTAGTATGATGCACATTTTTTCGATGAAGCGTAAAACAAAACAGCAAAGTATTCAACATATTCCAGATGCTTCTGTTTTATATTTGCCCTTGTCTCAACATATCGGTTTACCTGCTACCCCAACAGTATCGGTAGGAGATCGGGTACTAAAATACCAACTGATAGCAAAAGCTTCGGGTACTATATCGGCCAATATACATGCACCTGTGTCGGGTATAATAAGGTCGATTGTGAAACATCCCCTAGCCGATGGACGAGAAGTGGATACCGTGATTCTAGAAAACGATTTTAAAGAAGAAACAATTCAACAGTCAATAGTCGATTATCGAAACCTGAGTGGCGAAGCGTTACTTGCTTGTATACAACAATCAGGTATAGTAGGAGAGGGGGGAGCTCAGTTTCCCACCCATGTGAAATATAATGTACAGGGACAAAAAATAAATACATTCATAATCAATGGTACCGAGTGTGAGCCTTATTTAACTGCCGATTACGCATTGATGCGAGAGCGTACCCAAGCAATTTTTGAAGGCATAACTATTGTCAATAAGTTGATACAGGCTAACGAGATCGTGTTATCCATCGAAAAGCAAAATAAAGACCTTTTAGCTGTATTTCAACCTTTTTTGGCAAAAGCCGAATATCGTAACGTACGAGTTCTTGTATTACCTAATAAATATCCACAAGGGGGTGAGTTGCAACTTATACAATCGGTAACAGGTAAGGAGCTTCCTCGAGCTGCATTGCCTCGCGATATAGGTGTGGTAGTAAGTAATGTGGGTACAGTATATGCCGTTTACGAGGCGGTTGTTAATCAAAAACCTTTAACTGAACGAATAATCACCCTATCGGGTGAAAAATCGATTAACTATGGCAACTTCAATGTGAAAATTGGAACTCCTTTGGCTGATATTCTCCAGACGCAAGCAATGAATACATTGGCAGACGATACTATACTGGTATTAGGGGGACCTATGATGGGTAAAAGCACTGATGATTTGTCTATACCCATTACCAAAGGATCGTCAGGGGTATTGTTTTTCAAAAAGAAGAATATTGAGCGAAGCAATTGTATTGCCTGTGGCTATTGCGTAGACGTATGCCCGATGAAGCTGATGCCATTAGAGTTTGCAGAAAAGTATCGATTGGGTAAAATAATGGCTTTGGAAAAATATAGTATCAATACGTGTATCGAATGTGCTGCATGCGAATACATATGCCCTAGCAATGTGCCTCTGATGGAAAGCATAAAAGAAGGAAAACAAAAACTAAAATTATTGATGCGTGATGCTGACAAACACTAAACCGCTATACACGCCATTCGTGCGTTCACGAGACAGCATCTGGGAGGTAATGTCTGATGTATTACTTGCTCTAACTCCGTGTACATTGATTACGTATTTCGCGTATGGCGAGATACCATTTTTTGTATTGTTTGTTGCAGTGCTAAGTGCATGTGCAGCAGAATTTGTATTTGCAAGTCTATTTCTCAATAAAAAGAATACGGTAAAAGATGGGTCGGCAATAGTAACTGCTATTTTGTTGACATTTACACTAGCTCCATTTACCCCTTGGTATGTGGTGGCTTTTGGGTCGGCTATGGCTGTTATTTTTGGCAAACTGCTTTGGGGAGGTGTAGGACGAAACATGTTTAACCCTGCATTGGTTGGGCGTGAGTTTATGACTGTCTTTTTTCCTGCGGTTATGACCTCGGGTGGTATCTGGTATAACAAAGAGTTTTTGAATATCAGTGAACTAAGCTTTTTTAGACTTGTTTCTGAAAATGGATTGATGAACTATTTAGATACTCTACTATTTAAGCCTTCGGGTGCTATTGGCGAATATTCGGTGTTATTTCTAATTCTGGGAGGTGTTTATTTGCTGTTACGTCGTCGCATATCGTGGCATATACCTTTCGGTTTGTTAGTCAGTTTTTTTGTGTTGCTACAACTGTTCACTTACAGCAATATTAAGTTCTCGTTAGGTGGAGTAATTTTAGGTACTATCTATATGGCTACCGATATGCCCTCAAGTGCATCAACTAAAGAGGGTAAACTATATTACGGAGCTATGATAGCCGTTATGGCTATGATTTGTTTGCTCAATGGCGTAAAGCACGAGTATATGTCATATCCTATTCTATTGGCAAACGGTTTTGTGAAGCCTGTCAATTTTATTTTTAGACCAAGAGTTTGGGGGACAAAAAGAGATTTATTCAAATTGGTTAAACTAGCAGTACTGGTTACTTTAGCAATGATCGTTACTACATTTGCAATAGTATATCTACATCATCAGCAATGTATTCAATATCTGATTTATATTTATATTCTGTTCTTGATCTATCGTTTTTGTTTTGTTACAATGAAAGATGAATAATAAATAAATGGACAGCCAATTAAGTAGCCATTAAAAATTAAGAGGGAGCCGTTCTCAATAAATGTTATTTAAATAATCGAAGTAGTAGTAATTTGAAAATAAGATTTCTTAAATTGTGTTGCAGGCTGATTTGATGAAAACACGACAATAAATACCTTAAATTACTTAATACAAAATACACTTTGATTTGTTTTAGTTAAAAAATCATTCTTTCCTGTTATTTTATAAAACCTTTAAAGATTGTATAGTTTTTAATTAGTACATTTGCTTCGCATTGATTTTTTATCAGACGGTATAATTTCCTATTCAAGTAATTTTGGCAGGTTTTTCACATCTCTCTGAAATTTGATCCTTTGCAAAACACAATTATTTATTTTTTAATTTTTTTTTTATGAACATTTTTATTGCTGGGTTAAGCTATAGTATTACAGATGCTGACCTAAATGATTTATTCGGAGAGTACGGTGAAATTTCTTCAGCTAAAGTTGTTATGGACAGAGAGACAAGTCGCTCAAAAGGTTACGGTTTTGTTGAAATGAATGACGAAGCTGCAGGTCAAAAAGCTATTGATGAATTGAACGGTGCCGAATATGATGGTAGAACAATTTCTGTATCAGTAGCACGTCCTAGAACAGAAGGCGGTGGCGGTGGCCAACGTAGAAGTGGCGGCGGTGGCGGCGGCTTCAACAGAAACAGAGGCGGTAACGGCGGTGGCGGTTACAGTAGCGAAAGATATTGATTATAAAATAATATATTTATAATTATATAAAAAGGATAGTTTGACTATCCTTTTTTTGTTTTTTTTAGCCACCTTTTTTACTAACTTTGTTGTAAGCAAATCGATAAATGTAGATGCTACGCATAAAACGCTTATACTTATATATATTACAAACATTTGTACCTGTCTTTTTTATGACATTTGCCATTTGTTTGTTTATTATTTTAATGCAATTTGTATGGAAGTATGTCGAAGACCTCGTAGGCAAAGGTCTTGAAACATCCGTATTGGCCGAGTTGTTTACTTATGCTGCTCTAACGTTAGTTCCAATGGCACTTCCATTAGCTATTTTATTAGCATCTTTAATGGCATTCGGAAACTTAGGCGAGCGATACGAGTTGTTGGCTATAAAAGCTGCTGGAATATCATTGCTCAGAGCAATGAAGCCACTGGTTGTACTTGTTATTCTCATAAGCATTGGAGCCTTTATCTTTCAGAATAATGTGATACCTATAGTCCAAGTCAAATTTAAAGCTTTGATGATTTCTATTAGGCAAAAATCTCCCGAGTTAGATATTCCCGAAAACACTTTTTACTCAGGTATCAACAACTACAATCTTTATATAAAGTCTAAGAATTTAGAGACAGGTATGCTGTATGACGTAATGATATACGATACATCAAAAGGCTTTGATAATATGGCTGTTATTGTTTGTGATTCAGGCAAGTTGAAGATGTCAGTTAATAAAGATTTTTTATTATTGACCTTATATGATGGGCAAGATTTTAGAAACTTTCAGCAATCAAGTTTAGTCGAAAAACGAAAGTCTAATAATGGTTTTGTGCCATATGGTCGACAAAACTTTCACAAAAGGCAAGTTATAATTCCTTTTAATGCCAACTTTACAAGAATGGATGAGGCCTCGATGGACAATACACAGATTTCGAAAGATATATTTCAATTACGAAGATCGATTGACTCATTAAGCTATGTTGTAGATAGTCTAAATATCAATGATCGTAAGGCGATGCTCAATCATACCTATTTGTTGTACAGAATGCAAACCAATGTAAATGATACATTGGCTTTGGATAATCAACCACTTGCTTATGATTTAGATTCGGTTCTAAACTCATTGTCGCACCAAGAAAAGGTTAATGTATACAATGATGCCCTGATGCGTGCCGAAAGCAATAAAAACGATTTTATGTTTCGATCGATGAGTAAGACAGAAATAAACCGTAGTATGAGACGGCATGATGTCGAATTACAACGCAAGTTTGTACTTTCGTTTGCCTGTATAATCTTCTTTTTTATAGGGGCCCCATTGGGTGCTATTATTCGTAAAGGGGGGTTGGGTATGCCCGTTGTTATTTCTGTTGGATTATTCATCGTATATTATATCATTGATAATGTTGGTTATAAAATGGCTCGGGATGGTGTATGGGAGGTTTGGCAAGGTGTTTGGTTAAGCTCCTTTATCTTATTCCCTTTGGGTGTTTTTATCACATACAAAGCGATCAATGATTCAGCCTTATTCAATCCTGAAGCATACGAAAAATATCTTCGAAAAATACTCTTTATCAAGAATCCCCCTAAAGTGGATGAACTGAAAAGAAATATTATATTGAATAAAATAAGCAATTCGCAAAATCCATCAATTAACGCTAATAGCTTGATAGGGTTGGAACTAATGGAGAGCGACCAATTAAGAGATATAGTATACAATAATAAAACAGGCTCTTGTGATAAAAAGGTGCGATTAGCATCATTGAAAATACTAAAAGATAGAGGGGCAGATATTAATGATATTATAGATCAGCAAGATACTTCGATAAAAGAATCTAATCTCGTTTCCTATTCAAATAGTGCAATATTGGTCAGCTTTGCATTTATACTTGCTATGAGTTTTTTCTTTATTGATTTAGAGCCTGTATCTTCATTAATGAATATAGCTTACAGTATCTTGTATTTACGATCTTTGGTTTATTACTTTGATTTTTATGATAAACGAGACGATAAATCAAAGATATACCATACTGTCATATGCTTTTTATTGCTTATCTTGTATCCGTTTATGTATATTTTTGTACGCAAAAAAATGGAAAGGTATTTGCAAAGGATACAAATAATATAACACGAATTAGTCAATTTTAGAAAACAATATGTTAGAAATAAAATTAGATACTATCGAAGAAGCGATAGAGGAAATAAGAAAAGGCAACTTTGTAGTAATGGTCGATGATGAAGATCGAGAAAATGAAGGCGATCTTATACTTGCAGCCGAAGCCATTACCACCGAAAAGGTGAACTTTATGGAAACTTATGCCAAAGGGCTTCTTTGTGCATCCATTACTGCCGAACGATGTGATCAATTAGATTTGCCTATGATGGTAACTAATAATACATCAACACACGCTACTCCATTTACGGTGTCTATTGACTTGTTAGGGAATGGTTGCACAACAGGAATATCAGCTTATGATAGAGCCCAAACTATACTGGCTCTAACTAAATTGGATACCCGCCCCGAGGACTTCGGTCGTCCAGGTCATGTATTTCCATTACGTGCAAGAGATAAAGGAGTGCTGAGTAGAATAGGGCATACCGAAGCCGCCTTAGATTTAGCTAAACTGGCAGGCTTGTATCCAGCTGGTGTGTTGATCGAAATAAAACGTGAAGATGGAGATATGGCTCGCTTGCCCGAATTGATGCAGTTTGCCAAAGATCATAATCTTAAGATTGTATCTGTGGCAGATTTAGTCAAATATCGATTGAAGCGTGAGTCGTTGATCGAGAAAGGTGTAGAGGTAAATATGCCAACAGAATACGGTGATTTCCGTCTTATCCCTTTCAAGCAAAAGTCGAATGGCTTGGAACATGTCGCTCTCATCAAAGGTATATGGGAAAAAGATGAGGCTCTCTTAGTTAGAGTACACTCATCGTGTGTAACGGGCGACATATTTGGTTCTAAACGTTGCGAGTGTGGTGAGCAGTTGCATAAATCAATGCAGATGATTCAAAGCGAGGGTAAAGGTGTTATTTTATATCTTAACCAAGAAGGTAGAGGTATAGGTTTGATGGCCAAAATGCAGGCATATAAGCTACAAGAAGAAGGGTTGGACACTGTTGATGCCAATTTACATCTAGGTTTTCAGGCCGATGAGCGTGATTATGGTGTGGGAGCAGCTATTCTTAGAGAATTGCGAGTCAATAAGATGCGATTATTGACTAATAACCCAATTAAACGTGTTGGACTGGAATCTTTTGGGTTAGAAGTGGTTGAAAATGTAGCTATTGAAATTCCCCCCAACAAGTATAACTCATTCTATATGGAAACCAAAAAGAATAGGATGGGGCATAATTTGAATAAAATCTAAGAATATCTAATATTATATTGAATTTAAGCCATGACACAAGTTTCTAATCGTATAGCGAACCTTTCGGAGTCTGAAACATTAGCTATGTCTCAGAAAAGTAACGAGTTAAAATCACAAGGAGTTGATGTTATTAACTTGAGCGTTGGAGAACCCGATTTTTATACACCCGAGCATATAAAGCAAGCAGCAAAAAATGCGATAGATAATAATTTCTCTTTTTATACCCCTGTTACAGGTTATTTATCATTGCGACAAGCCATTTGTTCTAAATTGGAAAGAGAAAATAATCTGAAATTCGATCCTTCTCAGATAGTATGCTCTAATGGTGCGAAGCAGTGTGTAGCAACAGTGCTTCAAAGTGTTGTAAACCCTGGTGATGAAGTTATTATACCAGCACCTTATTGGGTTAGTTATATTGAGATGGTAAAGCTTGCCGAAGGCAAAAGCATTATCATATCAGCAGGTATAGAGCAGGATTTTAAAATAACAGCAGCTCAACTTGAGGTAGCCATTACGGCTAAAACAAGAGCTATAATATTGTGTTCGCCATCAAATCCGACAGGAAGTATTTATACCAAATCGGAACTCGAAGCTTTGGCTAACGTATTGGCAAAACATAGTCAGATAATAATAATATCGGATGAGATATACGAGCATATCAATTATCTCGGAAAACATGAGAGTATAGCTCAGTTTGAAAATGTTAGAGATCGGGTTGCCATTATCAATGGCGTATCTAAAGCTTATGCCATGACTGGCTGGAGACTAGGATGGCTAGCTGCCCCTAAATGGTTAGCTGCTGCGTGTAATAAATTGCAAGGTCAACAAACATCAGGACCATCGTCAATAGCTCAGAAAGCCGCAGAAGCCGCTTATGTAGGAGAGCAAACTTGCATCGAAGATATGCGTAGTGCTTTTGAGCGTAGACGTGATCTGGTATATAAATTGACTAGCGAAATAGATGGTCTCAAGATTAATAAACCAGCAGGTGCTTTTTATGTTTTTCCCGATTGTTCATATTACTTAGGCAAATCGTGTAATGATAGAAAAATAGAGTCGTCTTCAGATTTGGCAATGTTTTTGTTAGAGGAAGGACATGTGGCGTGTGTTGGAGGACAAGCTTTTGGTGCTCCCAATTGTATCCGATTTTCGTATGCTACGGCAGATGATCTGTTAGTAGAAGCATTGAAACGAGTAAAAGAAACGTTGGCTAAGTTGAAATAAAAACAATCTTCTGAAAGATAAAATTTATCCCTCATTATATATAAATATAGTGGGGGATTCTATTCTAAAAATTTGGCAATGAAAGCAGGTGTGTCTATTCTTTTTATATAAGACAATTCAAATGTGCCTGAGTTTAAATTAATACCTTGTTTATCGGAGAAGTAAGTGAATGTAGAACTGCTTAAGTGTGCTAATCTAACAGACCAATTTTCTTGATTATAGCTTGCTGTAAATCGAGTAAAAGTAGTAGGGTATACTTCTAATTTACTGTTTCGGAGTTCATACAAACTTCTATTTCCAAAATCAGCTCCCACGGCAACCGATCCACTAATTAAAATGTTCTTAGTGGCTACCCATGTATATGCATATCCAGCTCGAATGCCAAACTGAATACTCTTATGTTTGTTATTTTCTTTGTGTACAAACGAACTATCAGATTTGATAACAGAATACTGTGCCCCTCCCCCTATCAAGAAACTACCTGCTGATCGAAGTTGTTTCTCGCTTTGGTCAAACGCAGCCCTATACGAAAATTTATTTCCATTGAATGCGTATTCACCCAATATACCGTATTTACTTACCCTGAGATCGGGAGCAAGTATCAATTTTGTTTGTGAACCAGTTTCTTCAATATAAAAACCAGAATATCTCTGATAAAAAATATCCAATACATGCTTTCGGTTGTAATTATGGAGCTGGTAATCAAAATATTTTGTTTTACCTCGTTTCTTGTCTCTAAGAAAGTCAAATCCATACCCTAAGCTACCACTAATTACCGTATTATTAATAGATATCCCTAAGCCTATGTCAAGAGGATTGTTGGGTCTGAAAACACGGTCCTGTTCCAACTTTTCTTCGAGAGTGATATTTTTTTTGCCTAAAAATACTTTTGTTGATATTTTTTGAGAATAAAATCCGATATAACTACTGTCGACCTGTGCAAAACCGACTTTAGAAATAAGAATAAAAAGTAGCAAATGTATATATCGAATCATCAATAGGGTATTATAAATTGAGCGATAGTGTATTGTCAATCAAAATTATCAATTGCTAAAAACAAGTTATGCCTTTTGAGAATAACATACTCTACATAGAGGTTTATATTCTTGCAATTCACCAAGCATTACTTGTTTGGTATTAGATACCATCCTAAACGAGTAGTTTGCCAACTTGCCACATTCTACACAGATAGCATGTACTTTTTCTACATCATCGGCTATGGCACATAGGTTAGGCATAGGGCCAAAGGGGTTTCGTTTATAATCCATATCTAAACCAGCGATAATAACTCGTATTCCTTGATCTGCTAATTGTTGGCATACATCAACTAAACCCATGTCGAAAAATTGAGCTTCGTCTATTCCAACTACCTCTATGTTTGAAGACAAGAGGAGGATGTTACTTGAATGCTCAACGACAGTTGAGTGAATTGTATTTTTGTCATGAGATATTACTTCAACGTCTGAGTATCGATTGTCGATAGCAGGTTTAAAAATTTCGATTTCTTGCTTTGCAATTTTAGCTCTTTTCAAGCGTCGCAGTAGTTCTTCAGTTTTACCAGAAAACATAGACCCACAAATGACCTCTATACTACCTCCTTGAGGTTTGTTATGAATGGTTTTTTCGGAATAAATCATTTTAGCTTGCCTTAGCTATAGGTATTGGTTTACGCAAAGATAGATATTAAAATGAAATTCTATAAAATAGATTCTTGTTTTGTCTAAATGTTTTTTACTTTTACTAACT
>JBDLTH010000172.1:0-43917 GCA_039799165.1 Bacteroidota bacterium | reverse complement strand
TAAAAAAAAGTAAGCCTTCGTTTCTTGATCTTTCTTGTCTTGATCCGATATATGTCCAATGCTTATCGGTAAATTTTGACTCCATTTCCGATGGAGTTTATATGTTTCCTCCAACCAATCTGATGAAAAGTCGCCCGTAGATAAATGCACCACAAGTATGTCGTTGGTAACTGCTATCTGATATTTACTGTTTAGTTGTAATGAAAAATCAATGTCATAGCAATGATAACTTTTAAATGTCTGTTCATCAAATTTATATTTGTTAGTTATTTCTTTTTTTGTGCAGAACCAACATCCATCTAATGAAGCTACAGGTTCGAGTTGTTGCATCATGTTGACCGAAATGAATTCAATACTTCTATTTTGCTTATTTGTTTGAATTAAATTTAATTTTACGAATTCTGATTTTTGAGGAGATGACCATCCAGATGGAATCCATGGCTTATAGGTGCATCCTGCACAACCGACTAGTCCTAAATTAGCGTTTTTTTCGAAGATTGATATTAAAACTTGCCCCCAATCCTTAGTTTTGAAAGCGATATCGTCATGGCTAAAACAAATGTATGGGTATTGAGCTTTTTCTGCCCCTCTATTATACGCTTCGCATATACCCATTATTCCAGGGTTGTCAATCTTTATGATTTCATAAGCCGTATCACCAATAGTGTTCTTTACATCCTTAGCAAAGGATGTATATTTCTCTGGTTTGTATGTTGATACTATAATAGAAATCATATCATTTTAAAATTTAGGTAAAACATTTTTTTATTAGTCGGAGTGAAGAGAATTTACCTTTTCTCATAAGAAATAAGAAATATTTTAGGCGATACATTTTGTCTGACTCTATTTCACTCATATGCCTAAACCACCAGTTTCGAAAAAAAGAGGATGAAAGGAGTAGCCTTTTCGTTAAAAGATCAATTGAATTTAGGTCATTCTCTCTATAATGAGCCTCATAAATCATTTTGTATGCTCGTTTTTCCTGTTCAAGAAACCCAAGAAGAATATCTTGATTTGTTGCAAATTCCAGTCTTAAAATATCTAAAAGGCTTAACCAGTTTATACCCATGAATTTAGAGTGCATGGAAGACCATGCTGAACCTTCCCAAATTCGATACACAGCCATCACATCTGGTTGATACATTATTTTACCATTATTGGCACAAAGCATCCACAAAAAATAATCACCAACTATTTTAGAGGCTTCTAGTTTCTCGAATTTTAGATTTTCTCTTCGTATCATTACTGAAGCTGTGTGCATGAGATTACCGTAGCTTAAGTTCTCTATTGTGTACGTTTTCTCTACATCTAATTTATTCAGTTCTTCCAGCTTTAAAGTTTCTGATACTTGATCAAATATATTGACTCTATGATATATTATGGAATAATCAGGATTCGACTCCATAAAGTCTACCTGCTTTTGTAATTTATTGGGGTCTGTCCAATAATCATCCCCTTCGCAAAAAGCGATATATTTACCTTTACAGGCATTTAATACATTTACACTATTGGCAGCTGCCCCTAAATTTTTTTCGGGTAATATCAATTTTATTATCTCAGGATATTTATTTCTATATTCAATACAAAGGTTTCGGGTATTATCTGTACTACAATCTTCGCCTATAATTAATTCAAACGAAAAATTTGTTTTCTGTGTAACAATACCTTCTATAGCTTGTTTAATGAAATTCTCATGATTGTATGCAAGCATGAAGACAGATACAAGTTTGGTGTCACGCATCGCATTCATATTGTATTGCATTGTTAAAGAATTTCCATTTATTCCAGATATGACAAATCCTAATTTTTTATACAGATTTATTGCTGCAAGATTCTCCTGTCTGACCGTCAAATAAATAATTGATAACTTAAGTTCTTCTTTTGCATAATCAATGATAAGTTTTGATGCTTTATATGCGATTCCTTTTTTATAATAATTTTTGTCTCCTATAAAAATATGGTAGATTGCACTTGATGATTCAATATCAGTTAAATAGATGTTCCCTACATATACATCATCTACTAGAATAGCACACCGATATTCATTTTTATTATTAATAACTCGCTGTATCCATTCCAATTCCATATCCAAAGTTATCTCATTGTCATAGGTTGTACCTGTATATTTGAATACATCTTTGTCATTTCGCCACTTATAAGAGATATAAGCATCATGAGATTCCAAAGGTCTAATTTGAACTTTCATAAAATAAGATTTAATATTTTATCCATCTCTATTGTGCCATATCTTTGGTCAATAGGTAAAGGCAGTAGATGATTGACTAAATTGTATTCAATCGAACATTCATCAACCCATTTTAATACATTTAACCAATATGTAGCAATATATACATTGTTTGCTATAAGCTTAGATTTTAAGCTTAAGTCTTCAGAATAGAAGGCATAAACCATTGGAGCATTAATGTCTAAATCGTCATAAAATTTAAATTTATTTTTAGTAGTCAATTTACTGTGTAAATATTTCCAATTGCTAGTTCTTTTATCCCTGCATTTTTCGTAATCTATATTTGACAAAAGTGCCGATGTCAGTTTAGACATTTCTTTTATTGGCTGGTTATCTAATGACGCATCATTAAGTTGATAGTTATTGTAACCTTTACTAGCATCCAAGTCTATTCGTTCTATTAGGTGATTAAATCGATCTATGGATATGTCTATCTCTAGAAAGTCGCAACAATGCTTATCTGTATACAAGTAAGCACCGTCTGGAACACCAAAGAACTTCCGTGCTGAGTAGAATGTATCAATACCTTCTATTGGAGATGAAAAATAAGCTTGGGAATTATCTATAATAAGTTGATTATGATATTTTACAGCCAATTCCTGAACTTTTTTGTCCTTTATTCCATAATAATTAGTAAATAAAAAAGCCTCATCTTTTGCTATTTTCTTGTCAAAGATAGGATCAAAATTTAAGTCTATAGAATAAAATTCATATCTGATTCCTAATAATTTGATAGGTTGGAGTAACACATCGCAAGTATAGAACGGTATATATATTTTAGAGTATTTTTTTACTCGCAATATATATTCTAAGCAGTTTCGGGCTGTATTTAGCTTGAGTGCGGTGTCATGGAAGTGTGGCTCGTTTCTATAATCTAAATTTAAATAGCCACCTATCTCTGTCATCATATCAAGGAATATTTATCTAACATTTCATTTATTTCCTTTGGCGAATTGAACATCATTACATCAATGATCGATAATCCAGGTTCGAACGATTCTCTATTTTGATCATAAGGGGATAAGTCCACAGACTGAAATTTTAGTTTCAAATTTGCATTTGCATACTTCTCTTTATCAAAAAAAGATGTTCCTCCGATCGGATTCCAATATTCATCAACACCTTTATAAGCTTTACAGATATTTAAGGCCCAATCATCTGGAGCATTGATTGGATCTAATTCTAGGTTCATTTTCGAGAATACCGAAATATTGCAGTTGATGCCAATATAGCTACATATCTGTTTCAAGGACTCATTGCTGAGTGAGACTATGTCTGTAAATTCTTGACAGAAGATGTTATTTAAAACATCTATGGTAGCAGTGTAATGAGGAGATTTTTTTTTATAATGCTGAAGTTGTGCTAATATCTTATTTTTCCAATCAGTAGTGTTATTTATTTGTATCTCTTTTATTAGCGTACCTTGAGAATACTTTACTAACGGAACTTGGATATATTGCCATCCTTCACTAGGCTTTAAAATTCTATTTCGCTCAATCCATCCATGTCTTATATATTGGACAGTATCAAGTAAAATAAAGTTTTTAGTGTGTTTGATTAAACTAAAATATCCTAAATAAGGAAAAACATAAGGCTGCATTATACCTAATATCATATGCTTTCTAAAAATTATTAATAACCTTACAAATTCGAGCCACATCGTCCAAACTTAAATCTGGGTATATGGGCAGACAAATAACTTCTTTGGCTACTCGGGTAGCTACTGGTATGTTCTCGATAGTAGCTGATGGTAAGCCCTTGTATATGGGGAAATCACTAATTAATGGATAAAAATATCTACGTCCAAATATATTGTTTGCTTGTAGTTTTTGGTATAGTTCGTCCCTACTCATGCCGTACTCTTTTGCATTTATGAGTATAGGATAATAAGAATAGGTTGGGACTATTTTATCGTCGTTTATATCAACAATATCTACACCAGCAGTATTTTTTAACAAGGTGTTATATAGCGTGGTGATTTCTTTTCTTTTAGCAATAAACGAGTCTATATGCTTTAGTTGCAATAGTCCATAAGCAGCCTGTACCTCGTTCATTTTGGCATTTATACCAGGTTCGATCACTGTCGTTTCATCTGCAAAACCAAAGTTCTTAAGCAAGTCAATTCTACGTTTTGTCTTTTCGTCTTTACAGATAATTGCCCCACCTTCAATTGTACTAAACACTTTAGTCGCATGAAAACTCATGATAGACAAATCACCCCAATCAAGTATCGAATGTCCATTATATTGGACACCAAATGCGTGAGCCGCATCGTAAATCACTTTTAAACCATAAATGTCAGCTATGCGCTGTATTTCTTCTACATTACAGGGATTGCCGTATACGTGTACAGGCATTATAGCAGTAGTTTGGGGGGTGATAGCCGACTCTATTTTTTTAGGATCTAAATTGAAATACTGATTTTCAATATCAACAAATACGGGTTTTATTTTGTTCCACCATAAGGAGTGTGTTGTAGCTACAAAACTAAAAGGAGTAGTAATCACCTCTCCCGTTATTCTTAGTGCCTGCAGGGCTGTTATTAAGGCTAATGTGCCATTTGAAAATACAGAAATGTATTCAACCCCTAGATATTTAGCTAATTCTTTTTCTAATTCTTGATGGAATGGTCCATTGTTTGTTAACCACTTGTTATCCCAAATCTGTTGTAGATAGGGGATAAATTCTTCGAGTGGAGGTAAAGCAGGTTGTGTAACGAATACTTTGTTGTTGTTCATCTTGTCAATTATATTAATTGTTTGCCATCTAACTCTAATACCCAATTTAATTTAGGACTAACAACGCCCTCTTTACCACCTTGCCATCCTAGAGCAGAAATGATACTTGGGGTTACCTCAAATGATAAGACATCATTGATTTCACACATTATAAAACCTCTATTTTTTACGAATAACAACCTGGATATTTTATAACTACCTTCATTTAGTAAGTTTTCTGGAATTGTAACCGTTGTTCTATAATGCCCTTTACCTGAATAACGTTCATCTGTGTCTTGCGTAAATGCAGTAGAACCAACAAACACTAAATTGTCCATTTCGTCAATAAGGTGGAATGTAATATCGGACTGATATTCCTCTTCGGTTTCTTTATAGAACAAAAATTCTAAAGTTATGGGATCTTCTTTACTGAAACTAGATTGTTCTCCTACCAGATTCAATATTGATGCAGAGAGTATCTTAACACCATTTGCACCAGGAGCCTTGTCCAGATCCCACTGCCTCGAAGACACATTCTTTATATAGTTATTTAGATAATAGTCAATGACTTGGTTTATTTGCCCATCAGTTTCAACCATTCCGTTCTTCATCAAGACACCTCTCGTACATAGATTCTTAACCGCACCCATGTTATGACTAACAAAAAGAACCGTTCTGCCACCCCCTTGTGATACATCTTTCATCTTGCCTATGGCTTTTTTCTGGAATTCAGCATCACCAACAGCAAGCACTTCATCTACGACCAATATTTCGGGTTCGAGATGAGCAGCGACGGCAAAACCTAATCGAACGGTCATCCCTGACGAATACCGTTTGACAGGAGTGTCAATGTATTTTTCAATACCCGAAAATGCAACTATTTCGTCTAACTTGCTCGTAATTTCTCTACGAGTCATCCCCATGATAGCACCATTCATGTATACATTCTCACGTCCAGTCATTTCTGCATGAAAACCTGTGCCAACTTCAAGTAGCGATGCTATTCTACCTTTTGCTTTGATAGACCCTGTGGTGGGAGACGTTACTCGAGAAAGTATCTTGAGTAGTGTTGATTTACCAGCACCATTTTTACCAATGATTCCTAGAACTTCCCCTTTATCTACACTAAAAGACACATCTTTCAAAGCCCAAACATAGTCGCTTGTCGCTTTGGTGCTTCTGTCATTAACTTCACCTACTTTGAGGTAAGGGTCTTCTTTGCCCCTCACTTGATGCCACCACCTATTGAGGTCATGGCTGATAGTACCTGTACCAATAGTACCTAAGCGATATTGTTTGGAAATGTTTTCGAATTCTATAGCGATATTTGACATATATTCTGTATTTAATAAGTATAAAATAACCCTACGCCTGTATATATAATGTTAGATTATATCAATAAAGCGACGTTCTACTTTATTGAATGTGTATATACCTAACAACGATATAACGATAGTGAAACCAAAGCTATAGGCAAGTCCCATCCACGAAAAAGCTCCAGTGCCTAATATACTATATCTGAAAGCCTCGATAATAGAAGAAAGAGGATTTAGCTCAATAATCCATCTAAAAGCAGCATATTTCTCGGGAATAGCTGATAGTGGATATATTACAGGAGTTATGTACATAAGTAAACTAATAGCAAAGCTTATCAATATAGTCAAATCACGGTATTTAATCGTAACAGACGATACAAGTATGCCTAAGCCAAAACCAATCCCTGCAAGCATCAATATCAACAACGGAAATAGCAGTACTGTGCTATTCATACTGATGCTAGCACCATTTATAAAGAAATAAACATAAAACGAAAAGAATAAGAATAGCTGAATGGCTAATTTTATAGCATTGGTAACCAAGCTAGATATGGGTACTATGAGTCTGGGGAAGTATACTTTACTAAATACACTCGCGTTGCCTGAGAATGTAGTAGACGATTTATTGAAGCATTCATTAAAATAGTTCCAGCAAACAATACCAGACATATAAAAAAGGGCTTGAGGCAGTCCGTCAGTCGATATTTGAGCAATGCCACCAAACACAAGCATGTATATTAGAGTAGAAAAAACGGGTTGAATAAAAAACCAAGCAGGTCCTAGTATCGTTTGTTTATAAGTAGCTATAAAATCTCTCTGAACATACATGACTAGGAGATCTCTGTAACGCCAAATCTCTTTGAGGTTTAGGTTTAAACCTTTCTCTTTGGGTTTGATAACTATATCCCAGTGTTCATCTTCACGTGTTGTACTCATATTTATTTAATTGATTTTAGAATTTAATTGATTTTAGATGGTGTATATAATAAACTCTATAAATACAATCTGACACAGTTATATTTGAGCACTTTATATACAATTCGAAATCATTGTTTAGGTAATACCCTTTTAGTTGTATCAACAGGCAGAGTATCTGCAGGGATAACCAATTCAATATCTTCTATTACTGTTGAAGGAATAGTATCATTTGTAGGATGAGCCTGAGTTGCATCAGTACCTGTACATGATAAAAGAGAAATAGTGGATGCAACTAAAACAAAAAAAAGAGATTTCTTCATCATTTTTTTTATTACTAAATTTCCTAGTAGTTGGAATGTATATTATAAACCCCGCAAAGTTATATAGAATTACGCAATATTTTACCCCATTTGTTATATAAAACAATATTTTCTGTATTTTGTTCGCCTATATTTTTCTATCAAAAATGCAAATAACTAGATCCTAACCCTTTCTTTGAGTTATATAAGTATATCCGATAACAATCACGCATAAAAGCTTTTTATACCTTTGTACCATGAAAACAGTTTTAGCCACTATAAATGCCAAATATATACACACGTCTCTAGCCCTCCGTTGGCTTTATGTTGCCAATAAGGATAGGTTTGATATTTCATTTAAAGAGTTTACCCTAAAAGACACACTTGATAACATTGTATCAAGCATACTTGATAGCAATTGCGACATCGTGGGTTTGGGTGTGTATATCTGGAATGTGAAGCAAACAAAACAACTAGTGTGTAGGTTGCGACAGGCAAAACCTCAATTAATAATTATATTAGGAGGACCCGAAGTAACTTACGAACCCGATTTTTTTATTACCAATTGGGATATTGATTATGTCATTAGTGGTGAAGGCGAATTTGTTTTAGGCGAATTAATATACGCACTCGAAAACAAACTGTCTGATCAATTAGCAGGGGTATCATCAAAAAGTAAAATAAGCAACGAGGTTGTACAAGCCGATATGCAACAACTAGCTAGATTAGAATCTCCCTATACATTGGATGAGGATAAAGAGGATTTGAAAAACAGATTGATCTACTTCGAAACGTCCAGAGGTTGTCCCTATCAGTGCCAGTATTGCCTGTCGTCATTAGAAAAAGGAGTTCGATATTTCGATAGAGACTATATATTCTCCAATTTGAAACAGTTAATAGATAACAGAGTTAGGCAATTGAAGTTTTTGGATCGCACCTTTAATCTAAACCGAGAGCATACGCTAGCTGTATTCGATTTTTTGTTAGAGCATCATCGAGAAAACCTCGTTTGTCAATTTGAGATTTATGCCGATCTTTTGCATCCCGATATAATAGAATACATCAATACCCAATTGCCAAAAGACTTTTTTAGATTCGAAATTGGCATACAATCGACCTACGAACCTACCAATGTCGCAGTCAAACGAAAACAAAATTTCGAATTGTTGGCAGACAATGTTCGAAAATTGATATTGGGAGGGAAGATAGATTTTCATCTTGATTTGATTGCAGGTTTGCCTTATGAAACATTTCCACGATTTAGTAAATCATTCAACGATGTATTTGTGTTGCGAGCCAAGGAGGTACAGTTGGGCTTTTTGAAAATGTTACGAGGTACAGCTTTGCGAAAGGGTGCAGATGCGTATGGATATGTTTATGACACTGAAGCACCTTACGAAATACGATCTAATGATAGTATATCGGAACAAGAACTAGATCGGATACATGGAGTAGAGCATGCTTTGGAAAAATATTGGAACAGCGGTCGGTTTAAGCGAACGATGAATCGCTTGTGCGATGAACAGTATGCGGGAAGATATTTTGAGTTGTTTGACGAAATAGGACAGTATTATACCAAACATAAATTGCCTCATATGGGGTACCAGCTTGAGGATTTGTTTCGTACGCTTGATTCGTTTTTAAATACCAAAGGTATTGACTTGTTCGACGAATTGCGATTTGACTATTACGCTAATTTTAGTCAACGTCCTACTGGCTTCTGGAAACAGGATGAAGACAGAAAGAGCCTGAAGAAGATCTTGTACGGCATTGGACAAGATAAAGACTTTCTTGAAGAAAATAACTTGACTCGGAAGATTATCGAAAAACAAACAGCAATATATTCGATGGGTACTGAACGATATGAACTTGTTGTCTTCTTACCCACCACAACAGGGTGTTTAAGAAAGGCATTATACTATACAGAAAATAAAGACATCAATTAATTTAATTGATGTCTTTATTTTTATAAATGCTTTTGAAATTGATTATTCTGTTGTAATCTCTTCAGCCATAATCCAACACTTAGTATTAGGGTAAGATGAATAATTAGTATCAGGTGCTCCGAAGAACATAGTGTATCTATAAACTTTTTTATCCAATTGATCTGTAGAGCTAAATACAAACTCATTAAGTTCAGGTGCTCCTAGATAATATACATCTGGGTCACCTATCGTTTCCCAAGAATCTTTAAGAGTATAGTTGTTCCATGATTGTCCAGCGGATGATTGATTATTGTAGTCTGTTGTTCCATCGAGTAGAATTTGAGTCCATGTATATCGACGCATAATCATCAGATTCGTACTACCAGTACTATTGCGCCTTATTTGGATGTCTGTATATTGTAAATCATACGTATTTCTACTGAAGAAACGAAGCGAATATTTTCCATCTAGTGTTGTTACAGCAAAATGAGCACCATCACCAAACCCATCAGCAGCCGTCTCTATGGTTGGAACCATTGGTCCTAAATATGAACGTGTTTCTACTTTTGCGTTGGCTGTACCAACAGTAACACTAGTAAGCTTAGTTAGAAATTCGATATTGAACGTAGTAGTTGTTGGAGACGAAACAGTAGGTGTTCCTGTAACCGAGTATGTGATTACGCCAGATCCATACTGTAGTGTGCCAGCCTGTAATTGAAGTGATAGCCCGTTAACAGCAGGTAGAATAGGACCAGCTCCATAAGATCCCCCATTGCCACCTGTATAAGCAACCTCCAATACACCACCTTTAGGAAAAGGTACACCCGATTGATAAGTAGATGGAACTAGACGAACATTTGCTCCTACTAACTCGTCAATAACTGGAGCTATTGAAAGAGCCGAATTATCAGTAATTTTTCTCCATTCCGATCCTGACCAATACAGATAACCTTCTATCTGAAAAGCAGGGTTTGCACCTGTATTGTATACTAGCATACCATTCGTCGTAGCATCAACTTTAACCGTAGTCTTGTCTGTATTGGAGGTCAATGTTACCCGAGGGAACAATACTCCCTTGTCCGCACTTACAACATCAAGCACTGATGCTGCATTGGGTGTCTGAGTGCCTATACCTACTTGTGCTGTGATTGTATTAGTTGCCAGCAAGAAGCAACCTGATAGTAATACTAAAATTTTTTTCCTCATAATAAAGAATCGTTAGATTTTGTTTTAATTTTATTTGTTTGTTTATCTAGTATGTTGAATAATTTATTCTTCCTCACTTTAGGTGTATTCTTTAGTATACCGAGTTACCCGAAAAGACTAAGGTTTTGGAAAATAAGTGTATGTCTCGATTATTTGTTTATATTTATGATTTGATGTCTTGTTGTTGCATTTTTAATAATAAAAGAAAGATTGAAATATAATTCCAACCTACTATTTAACTAACTATTAGTTATAATAGACAGTCTTATCTCCATTAAATATTAAATTAAATTTAAAATAATTCAGCTTGTTAATTACCAGGTAATTAAAATTATTTATATTCATCTCCCCCCCTAAATCCATTAAATTTTATGTAAAAGTACAGATTTGTGCGGGATATATATATTATAATCGACTTGTTTTATATTTGAGCTTTTTTTATTATATATATAGCCTTTCTGTGCCTATTTATGGCAAGATGTTATATTAAGTTAGTTTGTATTATACGAACTTGTTGGTGGGTCATAAAAAAAAACTATATTTACGTCAGCTATTGATAAAAGTAATATACAAGAATGAGAAAATACACATATCTGATTGTTGATGATGATGACATGGATAGGTTGGCGAATAGTTTTTACCTTAAAAACTATTCGTTTTTAGAACACAATGCTTCTTTTTCATCATCGCGTGCGGCGTTAAATTATTTAGAGCATAATAATATTGATATCTTATTTTTAGACATCGAAATACCCGAGATTAGTGGTATTGAGTTTCTGAAAACAATTAAAAACAAGCCATTAGCTACTGTTTTTATTACTTCGCATCCCGAATTTTCGATAGAAGGATTTGAGTTACAAGCATTCGATTATATAATCAAACCTTTGGGGCAGGATCGGTTTGATATTTGTGTCAATCGTCTCAAATCTCACTTAGATCTAAAAATGAAGGCGGAACTCTTTGAGTCGAGCTTTAAAAATGAATCAATCCTATTGAAGGAGGGGTATAATCACGTAAGTATTCAGCCATATGAGATTGTGTATCTCGAAGCATTAAAAGATTATACAAAGATTGTGTTGTTGAATAAAAAGAGTATAACTATTCATGGCAATTTGGGTACAGTGCTTAACGACGAAAATTTTAAGAACTTGATACGGATACACAAAAGCTATGCTGTACAGCAAAAATACATTCAAATAATAAAATCAAACGAAATAGTCTTAGTTAACGATCTAGTTTTACCCTTGGGGCAGAGTTACAAGAAAAATTTATTAGATACTATTACTTGAAACAATAGTACCGAGAGGTAATCTATTTTTTAATTTATACAGAGGGGGGGAATATGAATAATATATTGTTTATGGGTATTGTTGCATTGTTGTTACTAATTGCGATTTTACTATGGCAGAATATCAAAAAAGCAACACGTATAAAAGAGTTAACCAAAGCCAATCAGGTCAAATTGCGTTTGTTGAGTATTATCAACCACGATTTGCGTCATCCGATCGCATCTTTTATAAGTTATTTACAGTTTAAAGCAAAAGCACCCAAAGAATTGACAGCCGATGAAGTTGTTGACTTTGAACAAAAAGCGATCGAAAAAGGAAAAGTGTTACTTTACAATATCGATGAATTGCTTTTTTGGTGTAAAAGTCAGATTCATGAATGCACACCTCAATATAAAGTGCTGTCGGTGTGCGACCTGTTTGATGATATTGGTATTTTCTTTGGTTACGAAGAACGAGTCATATTAAGTTTTAGTTCAACTCAAGAGCTAATAATACGATCTGATGAAAACTACGTAAAAACCATTATGCGTAATTTGACGTTGAATGCAATAACGGCTTCGATCCCCAAAGAAGAGCTAAACATAAAATGGAAAGCCGTAGCAAACAATGGTCATATCATTGTTTCGATAACCAATTATGGAGAAGCTATAACGCCAGATCAGATTCGTGTTTTATATGACAAATCCCATGCCGTAGATATATCTAAAGGCATGGGGTTGCAATTGATTAAAGACTTGGCAGACGCAATACATTGCAAAATAGAGGTGGAGCACACATCTGCTGGAGCAACTACATTTAGTTTGATATTTCGTTGACCTCTGTCTACACAAAAAACAAACGAGTTAAGCAACCTTGCTTAACTCGTTTTTCTATCTTTTTTATGTAATAATGTTTGAAGTTTAAACAACGCCTTCCATCATTTTTACAAGTTTTTTGCTCAACAAGAATAAGATGATAGAGGCTATACCTGCCATGAAAACAAATAGCATAAAGAAATCGTATAGATTGGAAATCTTATAACCCAAAAAGCTTTTTGGGTTTTCTATTTGCTTCTGTTCCAAGTCTTTTTTTAATTGACTTTTCAGCTCTACATTTTCTATTTTAGAGAATACTATTTTATCAAAAGGAACGAGTTCTTTGCTGTCAATCGATACCGTTTTTGATCGATCAAAATCCTCGGGCAATAATTGTAGGCTATTTTGACTTTCGGCTGTAGCTATTGTAGCTAGCTCGATCATTGGTTGCGGATAGTAGCCACTTAGCATACCTGCAAACTTGTTTGCAGCAGCATTACTCAAAAACCATACTCCCATAAGCAGCGATGCAAACTTGATAGGTGCCAGTTTATTCACCATTGATAGTCCAATAGGTGATAAGCACAGTTCGCCAAAAGTATGTATTGTATACAAACTGATAATCCAAATCATACTTACTTTTACACCTGGAGCTAAACCTTTTACACCAAATGCTATGATAAGATACCCTACCGCTAATAAGAATAAGCCAATAGACTGTTTGTAAGGAGATGCAGGCTCTATACCTTTCGCATTTAATTTACTCCAAATTAATACAAATAGTGGAGCGAAGATAACAATTGCAACCCCGTTTACAGATTGAAAAGCCGATGTGGGAATCGTAAATCCGAGAAAATCTCTGTCCGTTTGCTCTTCTGCAAAATAGGTTAAAGAAGCACCCGCTTGTTCAAAAGCACCCCAAAAAAAGATAACAAAGAAAGCCACTATGTAGATAACCCAAATACGACTTTTTTCTATTTTAGTAAGCTGAGGGTCAGATATAATAAAACCAGGCATGGCAATGGCTAACGAAAAGATAAAAGCACCTATCACATCTTTATCTAATGCAACATAGAATACACCTAACAGTACAACCCAGGCTGTAGACCATATGGCAATCAGTCTTTTAGATACCGAGGCATTCTGTTCTACTACTTTTTCATCTTTCGCTTTTTTTGCAGGCACACCACCTATCTTTCGCCCTTCGGGGGATAATAAGTATTTATCTTTTAGGCTTATAAATATAGTCAAGCTGATTAACATTCCTATACATGCCGTAAGAAATCCCCATTTAAAGTCAGCAGGATGTCCAGTATCACCTATTAATCCACAGACTACTGGAGCTAAAAATCCACCCAGATTAATGCCCATGTAAAAAATAGTGAATGCAGAGTCTTTTCGTTTATCCCCTTCGGGGTATAGCTGACCAACCATGGTTGAAATATTGGGTTTGAAGAAACCATTTCCAAATATAAGGCTAACTAATCCGGCAAACATCAAGGATGTTGCCAAGCCTACATTTTCGAAAAAACAACCTGACAAAAACATGAAGAATTGTCCAAGAGCCATTATTAACGCACCCACTATAATCGATCGACTGTTGCCCCAATATCTATCAGCAATGTACCCCCCAATAAGTGGCGTTAGATAAACAAGCCCAGTATAGCTACCATATATTTCGGCACCATAAGCTTTGTCAAAAAGCAGAGCCTTTGTCATGTATAGCACAAACAAAGCCCTCATTCCGTAGTAGGAGAAACGCTCCCACATTTCTGTCGCAAACAGCAGGTATAATCCTTTTGGATGACCTGTTTGTGTTACTTGTTCTTGAGACATACGTTACTTGATTCTATTTATTAAATTGATTATTTATTCTTAATTTACATCTTGCATCAGTCTGCGGATAAGCGGCGATACAATCAATACAATGATGCCTACTACAAGTGCATATATAGCCAATTGGTAGTATCCCCCAGTATACGATATTAATTTTTCCATCAACGACGCATTCTCGTTGGGGTTAGAAATGCCAGCACCAATGATTCCTGCCAAGTATTGACCGTAGGCACTTGCTAAAAACCATAAGCCCATCATCATACCAGCTAAGTTTTTAGGAGATAGATTTGTTATCATCGACAAGCCAATCGGAGATAGACACAATTCACTCAATGTCATCACAAAATACGCACCTGTAAATATATTGAGCGAGGTTTTACCTGCCGAGTCCGCGAAAAGAGCAGTTGAATATAAAATAAAGTAAGAGCCTGCCAATAAGACAAAGCTAATACCAAATTTGGCTACCGTATTAGGCTCGATGTTTTTTTTGTTGAGCCATAACCATAACATACCTAGAATGGGACTAAAAACAATGACAAAAAAAGCATTTGCACCATTATTTACAATATTAGGGTCAAGTTCAAAAAACAGGAGTGTATGATGCAGATTGTTTTTTGCAAATAAAGCTAAAGATCCTCCAGCTTGTTCAAACAAAGCAAAAAACACAATAGATAACAGAATAAGTAAAAGTGCAGCTATTAACTTTTTTTTAGCAGCAATCGTTTCTGTTTTTGATAGTTGGTAAAAGAAATAGATGAGGGCTAATGGACCTACGGTATACATAAACAAGTCAGTATACAACGTGTTTTGTATCATTATATATATCAAGGGTATTGTTAGCAGAGCAATGATATATACGGCTATCTCCCTTATCTTACGTTTACTGGGCATCAATTCTTTTAAGGGACTATCGCCAATAGGTCCCAAATGCTTTTTGGTTAGCGTAAAAGTTATTAGACCTAGTACCATAACCACAGCTGCTGCAAGAAATGCCAAATTCCAAGAATAACCTTTGCCTAAGCCTACACAAACGGCACCACCAAGAAAAGCACCCACGTTGATGCCTGAATAAAACATGCTAAATCCAGCCTCTTTACGGGGGTCTCCATCTTTATACAGAAAGCCAACCATCGACGATATATTGGGTTTGAAAAAGCCTGTACCTATGACCGAGAGAGTGATGCCGATGTAAAAAAAATCGTGAGGTGATACTGCAATCAAACAGTTTCCGAGTATCATCATACATGCACCAAAGGTCAATGATTTCTTGAATCCTAATATTTTATCAGCAAAAATTCCGCCCAAAAAAGTAAACGCATACACAAATGCTTGTATGGCACCATATCTTAGTTGTGCATCTTTCTCGTTAAGAAGTAATTGATCGACCATGAAAATGGTTAGTACTCCTCGCATTCCGTAAAAACAAAACCGTTCCCACATTTCTACGGTAAATAGATACCATAATTGTTTGGGGTATTTCCCCTCAAAATTTTGTATCTGGTCTAAAGTCAACCCTGTCAAGTTAGCTTTGTTTTCGACCGAATTAGATGTATTCATTTAACTAAGTTGTTTTTTTTAATAAACAAAAGTAAAAAAAATAATTGTATTGCACTCTGTTTTGCCTTGCCTTTACATCATAGAGCCCCAAAACTAAATCTGATTTTAATGCTTTTAAACAGCGAGCGGTTCGTTATATTAGAAAAAAGCACTAAATTTACATGTGTTCATAGAGCATTGCTTTACTTGATAGCTATTGAGCGAGTATTAGTAAACAATCAAACTTTATGGCATTGTTTTTGTTAATGATATTGGCAGATGATTAGTAATCAAAAATAATTGAATTTGATTTTTTTTTGAATAATATCAATTTTAAAGAGGTAGAAAAAAATATGGAAAATAACTTTTCACAAAGAGTTCGTAAAATTATGGGTTATAGTAGAGAAGAAGCAGGACGTCTTCAAAACTCATATTTAGGTCCCGAACATTTGATGTTAGGTATCCTTAGAAATGGAGAAGGAGGAGCTATAAAGGCTTTGACTGACTTTGGTATAGATTTAAACGAATTGAAGCAAAATATAGATAGTCGTATTGTCAATCAGCATGAAACCTCGTCCGAAGATAATAAGAATGAGATTGTATTAGCCAAGAGTACCGAGAAGATATTGCGTCTGAGTATTCTTGAAGCCAGATTGACCAAGAGTAAAGAAACCGATTCGGAACATTTGTTGTTGGCTATACTCAAAGATAGCGACAACATAGCTGCACACGCATTGGAGGCTTGTAACTTAAATTATGCAGGAGCATTTATGTATTTGAAAAATTTTGATGAAAATATAAATAAAGATTTGTTGCCTAAAATGGGGGCAGATTTTACTGACGATGACGACGATGAAGAGTCTATGGAAAGTTCATCAGCACAAAATGTTAATACACAGCAAGCACGTCAAGGCTCAGATACACCTGTTCTTGACAATTTTGGCTCGGATATGACAAAAGCGGCTCTCGAAAACAGACTAGATCCCATTGTTGGACGTGAGAAAGAGATTGAACGACTCGCTCAAATACTTAGCCGTCGGAAGAAAAACAACCCTATACTTATCGGCGAACCAGGTGTGGGCAAATCTGCAATCGTTGAAGGGCTTGCCTTGCGTATCACACAAAAAAAAGTATCAAGAATATTATTCGATAAACGAGTAATATCGTTAGATATGGCATCTATTGTAGCAGGTACAAAATATAGAGGTCAGTTTGAAGAACGGATCAAGGCTATATTGAACGAAATGGCTAAAAATCCCAATATAATCTTGTTTATAGATGAGATTCACACCATTGTAGGTGCAGGAGGTGCAACAGGCTCATTAGATGCAGCCAATATGCTTAAACCAGCATTGGCAAGAGGCGAAATACAGTGTATAGGTGCTACCACACTGGACGAATACAAAAAGAATATCGAGAAAGATGGAGCGTTAGAAAGACGTTTCCAAAAAATAATTGTAGAGCCTACTTCTGCCGACGAGACATTGCAGATATTGCAAAATATAAAAGAAAGATACGAAGACCATCATAATGTAAAGTATACGGATGATGCAATAGAGGCCTGTGTCAAATTGACCGATCGTTACATAACCGATCGCAACTTTCCAGACAAAGCCATTGACGCTTTAGACGAGTCAGGGTCAAGAATGCACTTAGCCAATATCAATGTGCCACCTATTATAGAAGAGTTAGAGACTGAGCTAAATGAGGTTGTAGATCAAAAAACCAATGCCGTTAAGGCTCAAAAATATGAGTTGGCAGCTAGTTTTAGAGACAGGCAACGTCAACTGTTAATTCAACTTGAAGAGGAGGAGGCGAAATGGGAGAAACAACTCAAAGATCAGCCTCAAACAGTTGATGGAGAAAAAGTAGCCGAAGTAGTATCTATGATGTCGGGAGTGCCCGTACAACGTATTGCCGAGGCCGAAGGGTTAAAATTACTAGGTATGAAAGATACTTTGAAAGCCGCTGTCATAGGGCAAGACACAGCGGTAGACAAAGTTGTAAAAGCCATTCAACGCAATAGGGTAGGGCTCAAAGACCCTAAAAAGCCCATCGGAACATTTATGTTTCTAGGACCTACAGGTGTAGGTAAAACCCACTTAGCTAAAAAGATAGCAGAACAATTATTTGACTCGCCCGATGCTTTGATACGCATTGATATGAGTGAGTATATGGAAAAATTTAATGTGTCTCGTTTAGTCGGAGCACCTCCCGGATACGTCGGTTACGAAGAGGGTGGTCTGATGACCGAAAAGGTAAGACGTAGACCCTATTCGGTGATATTGCTTGACGAGATAGAAAAAGCACATCCCGATGTGTTCAACCTCTTGCTACAGGTGTTAGACGAAGGACATTTGACCGATAGTTTGGGACGCAAAGTTGATTTCAAAAATACGATATTGATAATGACCTCCAATGTAGGTACACGTCAGCTCAAAGACTTTGGCAAAGGAGTTGGTTTTAGTGCAGGAAATGTAGTAGATGGTATCAACACCGAATACTCCAGAGGTATTCTTCAAAAAGCATTGAATAAAACATTTTCGCCCGAATTTTTGAATCGGATTGATGATATTATCACATTCGATCAGTTGAGTAAAGAGTCTATTTATAAAATTATAGACATTGATATGGGCGAATTCAATAAGCGTATTACCGATTTAGGATATAATATAGTATTAGATGATGATGCCAAAAACTTTATAGCCGAAAAAGGTTACGATGCTCAGTTTGGTGCTAGACCCTTAAAGCGTGCTATTCAGACCTATCTTGAAGATGAGATTGCCGAACTGATCTTGTCAGGCGAGCTTAAAAAAGGAAGTCTGATTGAGGTAAGCCTAGATAAGGAAACCAGCAAACTGAAATTGATACACAACGAAGCCGAAATGGTCATGTAATTTAAACAAAAGTGGTTCTGTAGTTGTATAAACTACTAGATAAGCGGTCTTCAAGGATCAAACCGTGAATAAGAAATAATATATACTCGCAAAAACAAAGAACCCGATTATTCATAATCGGGTTCTTTGTTTTTGTCTTATCCTAAGATTAGAAGAAATAATAGGTTAATCCGATTTTTAACGTTGGATAAAAACGTGTCCATTCCATTTTACGAAGCTGGGTGTTTACATCATCCAAAGCAGTGTCCTCACTATTCCCATTCTCACTCAAAAGTTTAGTGCCTGATGCTGTAATTATCATTCGATGATGATAATGTGCACCCACTTCGGCATTAAATGACATTCTATCGTCTAAGAACGATAGATTATAGCCAATGCCTAGATAGGGAGCTACCTTATTTTGTGGCTTTGCTTTCAAAGTTATTACACCTATGTCTTCGGGTTCGATAACCATTTCTCCAAAATTAATCGATTTGGTCGGTGTCATATCAAATGTACTACTTGTTAGAGGTACAACAATACCACCAGCAACATAAAAAGATGTTGCAAACTGATACTCTGCAATAGCCGAAAATCCACCTGATTTCCATCTAGGTTTTACATTATAATCCATTCCATTATCAGAAAAGTTTTTATCCCCTAGTTTCAGATTGATGTATTCATAACCCAGTCTTAGAGCAATTTTTTCGTTGAAGCGAGCTATAATATTCCCTCCAAAACCATTTGTCGAAGCACTAATTCCTGCACCAATACTTAACTCGATATTTAATTCCTTATCGGTATCCTCTTCTTTGTCCTTAGCTATAAGTAATGCCGGAACTAATATTAATAGTAATAAAAAAGTTTTTTTCATTGTGTTTATTTTTCAGTATTACGTATATGATTACATTCCCAGTACATCAGCAATGTGTTGAGGCACTTCAATATTTCCATTAACATTGGCAACACCATCAATTGGCTTGCGAACAATCCACGTTTCAGCAGGCATATTAGCGGCACTACTTCCTGTCGTACTATACACAACTGTAGGTGTCAATGTAATCCTTAGCATGGTAGGTGCTATTTCTTCGGCTTTAACTATGGCTTCGCCATATACCTGTTGACTACTTCCCATTACATAGTACGGAATACCTGTTACTATATCTTTTAGTTTCAATTTTCCATCAACCATTTTTACCATATTCCAAGCACCATTTTCAGGTCGATATGCAAGCCAAGTATTTACCTTTATCACCTTTTGGCTGTTTGGTGCCGTAATGGTAATATTCATATCCAAATCAAAACGATAAGGAGCTTTCTTTTTATACGATATTTTAACAGGGTATGTTCTCAGTTCACACATATTATCTATTGTGATCTGTGCCGGATCAAAAACCAATTCGTCATATCCAGTATTCTGGCTTCTAAACTTTATTGTTGTAGGTCTGTTTTGTGGAACATTTAAAAATGTGAGACGTTTATTATATTTGTCATTAGGGTCTGCATATACTGAAGTCGTTTTACTCCAATATCCTACCTGATCCGAGGCTAATATATTAAAGCTTACACCTTTGACCTCGCCAGTCCACTCTATTGTAGCACCTTGGTAGCATGAATTATTGAACCAATCCCAGTTCCAATAACTTAGATGTGCAATACTTTCTTCGAGATACAGTTCAGTACCAGCTTTCTTTACAGTCGCCATCTTTTCATATTTCCATTTCCCGCTACCTTTATCCATGCTCCAAAGCTCTATATTGTCTCCTTCTACTATCGCTTTGCTTGTTTTGGGATTCACCATAGCTGGGTCTAGAATCGTTTTTATGGTAGCAGCTCCGCCTTCGAATGTTTTTACAGTTTTACCACCAGCAGTTAGGTTTATATCAAATACTCCTGCCGACATAAAGTTAATGTCGCCTACCGTGCCATCGGGTCTTGTAGCTTGTACATCTAAGCCTCCTGGAAATGCTTCTAGTGCATCTTCTGAGGCAGGGTTGTAAAATAAAATTTGAGCACTGACATTACCCGATAAAGGATTTCCATTTTCATCTTTCAAAATAGTTCCTTTTGTAATCGTTACAGTTGAGTTGCCTTCATCTAAGCTAGCAGTACTCGTACTATTGACAATACCATTGGTTGCGGTTGCAAATTTACTAGTTACGTGTTTTGATACCCCTGCTGGTAGATCATCAAGTTGAACCATCTTGATGCGAATGGGTGTTAGTTTATTTTCACTGACAACAATTCTTTGTGTAAAGTCTGAATAACCAGGACAACTAGCGTTCAATATAAAGTCAACAGGTGTAGTTTTTAAAGCAGCCTCGGTGCTTACTTTAGGATCAATAATAAAGGTTGTCAAACCATATTGTACGGTGTATTTGATGACTTTTTTACCTCGATTGTCGAATACGTCATTGGCATTCTTGCCCGAAATTTTTAAGCTAATCTTTTTCTTTAGGATTACTTCATCTGTTTTTGCATCAACAAACTGAACCGCCACAACGGTCTCTAATCTCGGGGTTGAAATACTGATCTTGACAGTGTCTTTCAGTTGATTTATGTCGTCTTTACACGACGGAAAAACCATTAGAGCTGCAATAAAAGCTCCAAGTAAGGTGTTTTTTCTCATTTGAAAATTGGGTGTTAAAAATTTATGTTTGTAATTTTAAAGAGAGTTTAAAGTTTAGTTTTATAATGTTTATTTTCATTCCTGGACCGAAGATAATGTTTAGGAAACGATTTTTGCAAGAATCAACGTCTTTTTTTTATTTTTTTTATATATTTAATCCTCTGTTTTTTAGGTTATGTTTTCAAAAGTTAATTTTCGTATATATATGCCAAAAAACACCCTTAAAAAGGGTATCAAGAAATACCATCTTAAAGGGTCAAGTTTATATATAATTGCGAGATATATTAGGTAGTTTGCATGTCTCTAGCGAATAGACGTGTTTTGGCTATTTCTGCATATTCAGTATCAGGTCGTCCATAATTACTATATGGGTATATGCTAATACCACCTCTGGGGGTGAATATGCCTACTACTTCAATATATCTGGGATTCATTAACTTGATAAGGTCTTTCATAATGATGTTTATACAATCTTCATGAAAAGCACCATGATTTCGAAAACTAAAGAGATAGAGTTTTAGACTTTTGCTTTCGACCATATTAACATCAGGTATATAGTTGATATGGATGGTAGCAAAGTCGGGTTGCCCTGTAATGGGGCATAAACTTGTAAATTCGGGACAATTGAAGGTTACCCAATAGTCATTGTCTTGATGCTTATTGGTAAAAGCCTCTAATACCTCAGGGGCATAATCGTCTTTATATTTCGTTTTTTCTCCCAGTAGAGTTAAATTTTCTGTCTGCATATTCATTTTTTTTTAATCTGTAAAGCATTGAGGACCTGCCATGCCCCCAAGGTATTTTAGTATAACATTGTTTTTATACTTTCTGAATTCGCACTCGTTTGTGTATGCCCCAAGCTGTTTTTTGTTGGGTTTTTTTGGATATATAATATACGAATATTTACCTAAACCACTTCTGGCAAAGCTAATCTCATAATGATCAGTATTGTTTTGTATCGATATGCAGTTGGCTGTCTGCAACAGATTTTTGACCATCAATAATTGAACCCGATCCCACCCTACAATGCTGAGAAGTTGATCCAGTTCCTCTGATCCATACGTCATATCCCAATCACCATCTATCAATTCAAGTTCACCAGTCTCATCTTTTTGGTATACTAAAAAGTCAATAGCTTCGACCATTCCAGGTACTAAGTTTTTGGATTTTAGTTCAATACATACGCTAAAGTCTTTAGGAACCATTTTCTTATATAAGGCGATCAGCTCATTTATATCTTTATGTTTTTGATCATAATTATCCATGAGTTCTTTCTTACTGCTCATTGGCATAGATAAGATATTAAACATCAAATGTTTCTTACTCTCATCAGCCTCATTGTATTCTCGTTTAATTTTCTCAAATTCTAGTGCTGAAAACTTTGATTCTATTTTATTGAATACCGAATCTATGGCTGTATGCTGAGCATTTGCAAAAAAATGCGATACTAGTAAAGTGTATAGAACAAATATGTACCTCATTGTTTTTTATTCTTAGTAGTTACGTAATTATCTAAACCTTGCTTGCGGAGTTTGCACGACGGACATTCGCCACAACCATCGGCAAGGATTCCATTGTAGCAGGTTAGTGTCTCATTTTTGATTAATTCAAAAACACCAAGCTCGTCAGCCAGTTGCCATACCGAGGTCTTGTCTCGCCACATCAATGGGGTATGTACTTTAAAGTGTTCATCCATTGCAAGGTTTATACTTGTATTGGCCGATAAGATAAAGGTATCTCTACAGTCTGGGTAGCCACTATAATCCGCCTCCGAAACTCCTGTTATAATATTTCTGATACCATGACTGCGTGCTATAACAGCTGCAAATGTCAAAAATAACAAATTACGTCCAGGTACAAATGTGTTAGGATAAGCATCCGTAGGTTTTTCTTTGTCCATAACCAGATTAGCATCCGTAAGCGAATTGACTGATAACTGACTGATGATAGATGCGTCAAGTATCTGGAAGGGTACACCTGCTTTGTGGGCAAGTGCTTGAGCTATTTCTACTTCCTGAGAATGTCGCTGTCCATACGCAAAGCAAAGGGTGCGAACGGAGCTAAAATGCTCTAATGCCCAATATAGGCAAGTGGTTGAGTCTTGTCCTCCCGAGAAGAGTACTAATGCAGATTCTGCTGATTTCATTTTTAATATCTTTGTTTTTTACGTGGTATAATCCTAAGCTACACGGAAAAGAAACCCCTTTTCGGGTACAAAACTAATAAAATGATTGAGATTATACAAAAGCTATTTTAAGGTTGGTATCAATATACCTTCGTTTAGTAGGATAAGGCATTACTTAATTTGTTAAATTGATATAATAGTCGCATCTTAATCAATCAAGTGTTATATATTTGTCTTATTAATTACTAAATATTGACAAAAGGAGTGATTGTAATTGCCGAAAGTGGATCTACCAAAACAGAATGGTGCTTAGTTAGTGGGAATGATATTATAGAACGTTCTTTAACTGATGGTATCAATCCGTATTTTCAATCCCGTAAAGAGATCAGCCATACAATTCGCTTGCAATTGCCACAGACTTTTTTTAAGATTAAGTTTAATTCTATTTTTTTTTATGGTGCAGGTTGCTCTTCTATCGAGAAGAATAGCATTGTTAAAGCATCTTTAGAATCTCAGTTAAAAACCCCAGCCAAGATAGAAAGCGATCTGTTAGGAGCTGCTCGATCTCTTTTTAGCTCAAGTGCAGGCATTGCTTGTATATTGGGTACAGGTTCTAACTCGTGCTTCTATGATGGTGTTTCGATTATACAGAATGTAAAATCGTTAGGATATATTTTGGGAGATGAAGGGAGTGGTGCCGCTTTAGGTAAAGCTTTTCTATCTGACTGTCTTAAAGGTTTAGCCCCGCAGTATTTAGTAGACTTGTTTTACGATAAATATAAAATAGATCCCACTACAATTCTAGATTATGTTTATTCTAAGCCATTTCCTAACCGCTTGCTGTCGGTGTTGTCATTCTTTTTGAGCGAGCATCAAGACGACGCGTATGTAAATAACTTAATTTACACAAATCTTAAGCTGTTCTTTCAACGCAACATTGTTCAATACGATTATCAAGCACACCCTATTCGGTTTGTAGGCACTATTGCTTATATGTATGCTGATATATTGCTCCAAATAGCAAAAGAATTTGCTATTAATATCGATGTTATCATCGAAAACCCAATCCAAGGTTTGGTTGGATACCATTCTGCATACAAAACCATTATTTAAATCAATTTTTTTTTGTTAAATATAAACTTGGATTCTTAATAAATGTTTATTATCTGAGTTTTTGAGTGTATATCTTGGCAGGCTATGCAATCCTTCCGCCCCTTAGTGTGAATTTATGTATATAACACATAATAAAATATAAATACAACGGTTTCTAAACTATCTTTTAGTGTTATTCACATATATTTGTTTTGTAAAAAGTGGCATTCAATTGTTTGGATTGAACATAGTCTGACTATTCTGTTGTTCACGCTATTGTTCACGAAAATTATATTAAACTAAATACCAGTCAAAACATAGTCTATAAAAATCAAACACTAAATCAAGTATTGTATGGAAGCATTGATAAAAAAACAAAAAATCCATGGGAGAGCATTTCTCTGTTTTCTGCTTGTAATGTTTGCACCTTTCATTAGTGAAAGTACGCATGCTGCAAAAGCAGAAGTCTTAGACGAATCAGCTGTTTCGCAACAAAACACGGGGAGAATAAAAGGGGTTGTAAAAGACTCGAAAGGAGAAGCACTTATTGGCGTAAGTGTAATGATAAAAGGTGCCACTATAGGTACTGTAACAGATCTGGACGGTAATTATGAGATTGATGCAGCAGACAGCAAGCAAGCACAACTTGTATTCTCGTATATCGGATATGTTGCACAAACTTTGTCTGCAAACAAATCGGTTATAGACGTGGTTCTGAAAGAAGATTCGCAAGTAATGAGCGAGGTGGTAGTTGTAGGATATGGAACTCAAAAGAAAGAAAATTTGACAGGAGCTGTGGCTTCCGTAGATATAGGCAAAACATTAGAAAGTAGACCAATAGCCGATGTCGGTCGAGGTTTGCAAGGAAGTGTACCTGGATTGACGGTAACTATACCCAGTGGCGAAGTGGGTTCTGACCCATCGATGCGTATACGTGGGCAAGTAGCTTCAGTATCGGGTTCAGCCAATCCTCTTATTTTAGTAGATAACGTAGAAATACCAAGTATACAATTAGTTAATCCTGACGATATTGAGTCTATATCAGTACTGAAGGATGCTGCTTCGACATCGATATATGGCTCAAAAGCTGCTTTTGGTGTAGTATTGATTACGACCAAAAAAGGAGGTAAAACTGAAAATGTAAGCATTCAATATTCAAACAACTTTTCGTGGCAAAATATAGCTAAGAAAATAAAAATGGGAGGTATTGATGGGCTTGAATATGGGCTTTTAGCATCGGAACGTGTGAGCACACCTCCTGTAGGGGTATTCTGGAAAATAGACAGACTTAGTTTTGAACGATCGAAAGAATGGGCTCAGAAATATGGCAATTTAGGGGCTAACGACGAAATGGTATATGGGCGTGACTGGTATATGCAAGGAACGAATAAAATGGGTGTACGTCTTTATGATCCATACGATTACATGGTCAGAGAATGGGCACCATCGCAAACACATAATCTGTCGATAAGCGGACGATCGGGCAAGTTAGGCTACGGTATAAGCTTAGGTTACTTGGGACAATCGGGGATGATGAAACCTGCCAAAGAAGATGATTTTACAAGATATAATGCTTCAGTGAAATTAAATTCCGAAATTAATAAATATGTAACAGTTAGAGCTGGTTTACTTTATTCGAATAGAAACAAGCGTTATGCGTATGCTTCTGTACCAGGTGCAGGACAGGCAGACCCTTGGTACTATCTGTATCGATGGAGTCCCGTATCGCCTTTAGGTAAAACCGATGGTCAATATATGAGAGGTCCCGATTCTGAGGTTGCTAACGCAAATTCAGCTAATCAAGAATATAATTATACAAGTGTAAACATTGGTGCAACAGTAAATATTACAAAAGATTGGACTATTGATGCTGACTATACACATGCTAATCAGGATTATATCTGGAACAGACCCGGTACTCGCTTTACTGCACTGAACGCATGGGGTGCACCAGATCTGGTACGTGATTCGGGAGGAAATCAAGTATATGTAAATAACGATGGGCAGATTGTGGCTGCAGGTACACCTGGTGCCATGCCATCTTATCAGTTGGTAAACACAACGTATACACCTAACGGATCGGGTATGGATCATATCTATCGTCAGACCGAAAATTTTAAACAAGGTACAGCCAACGTATATTCTACTTATAATTTAAAGCTAGGCGATAATAAAGAGCATGCTTTAAAGTTTATGGCAGGTATGAATAAAGTAACTGTAAAAACGACCAATAACTGGTCGCAACGAACCTACTTGTTTGATGTAAACAACCCTCAGTTCGAGACTGCTAATGGTATGGAAACCGCAAGTGGCGATTTTAAATGGGAATCGCAGTTAGGTTACTTTAGCCGTATCAACTATGCCTTTAGTGATAAGTACCTGTTAGAAGGTAACATAAGATATGATGGATCCTCAAAATTCCCTAAAGATCTTAAATGGAGATGGTTTCCTTCTTTCTCCGCAGGATGGCGTGTTACCGAAGAATCTTTTATGGATGGGTTAGACCCTATATTGAGCACCTTAAAACTTAGGGGTTCATGGGGCTTGATTGGAGACCAAACAGTTCCCAATGGTTTATATATACCCGAGATTAGTCAGATAAAAGGCCGTACAACTTGGTTGCAAGGGTTGAGTAAACTTCCAGGTTATGCTACACCACTAGAGGTAGACCCCTATATCACATGGCAAGATATTAATACCATTGACTTAGGTTTTGACATGCGTTTGTTCTCGGACAAGCTAGGTGTTGTATTCGATTGGTATCAACGTACTACTCAAAATATGATTGTATCAGGTGTTGCACTCCCACACACGTTTGGAGGTCCATCGCCCAAAGGTAACTATGGCGAATTGAGAACCAGAGGATGGGAAATTGCTCTTGATTTTAATCACAAGTTTAGTAATGGCATCGGTATTAATGCCACAGCCACCTTGGCAGATGCTACATCTATAGTTACAAAATATTCGGCAGGAGCATTGAAAAGTTTATCAAACGACGAAACTATCTATTTTGAAGGTAAACGTTTTGGCGACATTTATGGATATAAGACCGATCGTTTGTATCAGTTAGACGATTTTGAGTTAGACTCGAATGGCAAATTGATAGAAACCACAGTCAATGGAAAGAAGATGTGGAAACTGAAAGGGGATAATCCTGTTTACCAAAGTTTTCTTCAGAACTCATCAGACTTTAGATTTGGTCCTGGAGATGTCAAATTTGTAGATGTAGATGGTGATGGCAAAATAGACAATGGCAGAAACCTTTGGGATGACAAAGGAGACCTTGAGGTGATAGGTAATAGTACACCACGTTACGAATATAGTTTACGTTTAGGTGCAGACTACAAAGGATTTGACTGCTCGGTATTTATACAAGGTGTAGGCAAACGCGATTTGTGGGGCGATGGACCTTTGGCAATACCTGGATACAATATAGGCGATGGAGCTATTCCGTATACATTTGCAAACGATTTCTGGAAAGAAGACAGAACCAATGCTTTCTATCCTAGAGCATACAACAATGGAGCATCTAACAAAACCAATAATATGCAATACCAAAGTCGTTATATGCTAAATATGGCATATGCACGTATCAAAAATATAACCCTTGGGTATACATTGCCAGCAGAACTATTGAAGAAAGTATATTTGTCAAATGCACGTGTTTACGTAGCACTCGAAAATTTCTTTACGTTTGACAATCTGAAGGGGCTACCTATCGATCCCGAGACAAGACCAGGGTATTCCGTTTATAATACCGAAACCAATAATAATCTATCTCGTACAGGAACAGGTACACCTACATTCAAAACAGCTTCATTCGGTTTACAGTTAAACTTTTAATTATTGATACAGATGAAAACAAAAATAGTTTTATTATTTTCCAGTGCTTTAATGTTATTATCGGGATGTAGCGATAGTGTGCTTGATCGCCCACCCTTAACATCACCCGATGACGAGAGCTATTGGATATCGGAAGATGGTTTACGCTTCTACGCAAATGAGTATTACCCCTACTTTTTTCATGGCTATAATGTAAATTGGGCAGCCGATTACACACCTGTTAGAGGATATACCTTCAACGACGATTTAACTAATACCAACGTACAAACTCTGTTTGAGAGTAGTGTTCCCGATGCTAGAGGCAGTAATAATAATACAAATGCAACTCCGCCCGAGTGGTTAGCACAATACGCAGGACCTACATGGTATTTTGGTTGGATACGCAAGTCAAACGTTATGCTTGACCGTATTGATAACAAGATGAAAGGGATATTAAAAACAGAGGCGTATAACCATTGGACAGGTATAGCTCGTTTTTTCAGAGGTTTAGAATATTGTCGTTTGACAGGTACATTTGGTGATACACCTTATTTTGAGAAATTAATGGCGACCACAGACAACACTGTCCTGTATAAAGATAGAGATGCACGTGGCGTTGTAATGGACAAAGTGTACGAAGACTTTAAATATGCCTTGGCTAATGTTAGAGAAAAAGATCAAAATCAGCAATATGTAAATAAATACATTGTAGCAGGTTATGTTTCTCGTTGGATGCTATTTGCAGGTACATGGGCTAAATATCACGATGGAGATACCGAAAGAGCTAAAAAGTACTTAGAGTTTGCCAAACAAGCAGCCGAAGTAATCGCAAATAGTGGCATGTATGCAATAGAGGGAGATTTCCGTAGCCTTTTTGGGTCAGAAGACTTAAGTGCCAATAAAGAATGTATCCTATTCAGACATTATGACAATGCAGCAGGTGTTAGACATTGCATAGCTTCGTATTGTAGTGGCGATGCCGCACAAGCTTCGGCAGCCAATTTGACTTTAGTTAAGGCATTTATTTGTAACGATGGCGAGGTATGGCAAAACTCGGTAGTACAACATGCCGATTCGTTCAATTTACCTAATTTGATGAAGACTAGAGACCCTCGTTTCGAAGCTTCGTTCTCGCCTCGACCTACCGACAAATCGGCTACTTTCTTATACTCGGTCAAATTTATTAGCCGTGATGGGCAAACTTATTTAGATAACAATAACCTAAGCAAGCTACCCGAGCGATATAAAAGTACAAATAATACCAACGACTATCCTGTATTGCGTTATTCCGAAATATTGTTGAACTGGATAGAAGCCAAAGCCGAGTTAGCTACTTTAGGCGGTGCAGGAGTAACACAAGCGGACATCGATTTCTCAATAAACGATATTCGTAACAGACCGCTCGATCAGGCAGCAAAAGATAGAGGCGTTAGCAAAACAGCCGCCATGCAGTTAGCTCAATTGCCTAACGATCCATCAAGAGATGCAGATGTATCGGCATTGATATGGGAGATACGTCGTGAGCGCAGAATGGAATTGTTTTTTGAGCATTCTCGACTGTTAGACATTAAGCGATGGAAAAAAATTCAATACATGAATGGTACAACTAATCCAGACAACCTAAAAAGTGTTTGGGTAGACTTTAAGAGAGAGGCACCAGATTTGCTTTCAAAAACCAAAATAGGCAAAATAAGTGTGCTGAATGCCAATGGACAAGTTGTTACATTTGATGGAACAAATACAGATCAGATGGTAGGCTTCTACATCCCCGAAAACGTAAAGGATAGAGATGCTTTCGTTGACAGGGTATATAACTCGCCAGTAGCTAAAGGACAAATTGTGCTTTACGAGCAAAATGGATATAAACTAACTCAAACCAAAGGTTGGTAAAATTGAACTAAACAAGGAGTAATATCCTATAACGTATTACTCCTTGTTTTATTAACTAGTATAATAGTAGATCGATGAAGAAGCTTACCATACTCACCTTGATACTTATTGTCTGTATAAATATGCTTAATGCCCAATCTCGAAAAAGAGCTTTGCGGGGTTTGTGGATAGCTACCGTAGATAATATCGATTGGCCTTCAGAAAAAGGCTTATCCGTAGAAAGGCAACAGCAAGAGATGACTGATATGCTAGATCGGATGCAAGCTTGCCATATGAATACAGTTGTGTTTCAGATAAGACCTACCGCCGATGCCTTTTATAAGTCCAAATACGAGCCATCAAGTCTTTGGATAACAGGTGTGCAAGGAAAAGAAATCGGATACGATCCGCTTCAGTTTACAATTGACGAATGCAACAAGAGAGGGATGTATCTGCACGTATGGCTCAATCCATATCGTATAAGTATCGATACAACCCAATATAACGAATATGCTGATAGCCACATTATTCACAAGCATCCCGAGTGGGTAGTAACATATGGTAAAGCTAAATACTTTAACCCTGGTTTAGATGAAGTACGATCGTTTGTTTGTGAGGTCGTCAAAGACATTGTTCGTAATTATGATATAGATGCCATCCATATGGATGATTATTTCTATCCATACAAAATTGCGGGCGAAGAATTTCCCGACTCAGTAACGTATGCTCAACATCCGAGAGGGTTTGTAGAAAAAGCAGATTGGAGACGTAATAACGTTAACTTGATAATAAAAGAGATAAACCAAACGATAAAATCAATAAAGCCTTGGGTCGAATTTGGAATATCGCCTTTTGCGGTTTGGCGAAACAAAAGCGAAGATCCGAGAGGGTCAAACACCAAAGCAATGAGCAATTACGATGGTCTTTATGCAGACATTTTGCTCTGGCAAGAGCAGGGCTGGATAGACTATGTATTGCCTCAATTATACTTTAACATTGGATATACTATTGCCGATTATGCCATTTTGGCGGATTGGTGGTCTACATATAATTATGGAGCAACTATTTATGCTGGACTTGCACCCTACAAAGTTTCGAAAACAGCTAAACAAAAAGAATGGCACTCGTCCAAAGAACTCATTCGTCAGATACAGCGTAATGCAGCAGACCCCACCATTAAAGGAGAGATTTATTTTAATGCAAAAACATTTTTTAGCCCCTCGGTCAATTTAGAAAAAAGACTACCTAAAAATGAGTATAAGCACTTGTCCATTGCCCCCGAAAACAATAGGATACAGAGAATCGAACCCATGAATCCTATTGATCCAAAAATAGAAATGGTTTCAACAACCAAAATCAAGTTGACTTGGGCTAGAGGCTTGCATGCAAAACGATTTGTTATTTATAAGTTTGAGAAAAATAAACCTGTCAATTTAGATAACCCTCAATACATACAAGCTGTTACAGCACTTACTGATATAGAACTACCCATAAAGGGAAAAGCAGATCTATCAAAATATCAGTATGCCATAGCCAGCCTAAGCCCTTCGCATAGTGAGAGTAATATTGTATTATTTGACTATAAATAAATACATGTATAGATTATGAAAGCCTATAAACTCATATTTATTTTATTGCTGTGTGTGAGCAATGTGTGTTATGCACAGAAAAACAAACGTGTAATTGTAGGAGCAGAATCGGTAAAAGAATATTTTCCGATACTCAAAAATAAACGCATAGCCGTCATGTCTAATCATACGGGTATGGTTGGCAAAGAACACCTTGTTGACCTGCTGGTACGAAACAAATTTAATGTGGTAGCTATATTTTCGCCCGAACACGGGTTTCGAGGCAATGCCGATGCAGGCGAGCATGTTTCGAGTTCGGTAGACCCCAAAACGGGAATACCCATACGCTCTCTTTACGATGGAAAATCGGATAAGCCCAGCGATGAGTCGATGCAAATGTTTGACGTAATGGTAATCGATATACAGGATGTAGGATTACGTTTCTATACCTATTACATAACCATGGTACGCCTTATGGATGCCTGTGCCGAGTTCAATCGCAAAGTAGTGGTATTGGATAGACCCAACCCCAATGGGCATTATGTAGATGGACCCCTGTTGGATATGAAACACAAATCGGGCATCGGTTGGTTACCTATTCCTGTGGTACATGGTATGACCTTAGGCGAAATTGCAGGTATGACTAACGGTGAGCGTTGGCTTCCCCAATCACGCGTTTGCGATCTGACGGTTATTAAATGTAAGAACTATACACATCGTACATTGTATAGCTTACCCATTGCACCATCGCCTAATTTGCCTACCATGAAATCGATCTATTTATATCCATCAACCTGCTTGTTCGAAGCCACACCTGTTAGTTTAGGGCGTGGCACAGACAAACCGTTCGAGGTCTATGGTCATCCTAATGCCAAAGGCTACAATTTTAGCTTTACCCCTCGCAGTGTATCAGGAGCAAAAAATCCCCCTCAGCTCAGCCGTGAGTGCTTTGGTAGAGATTTATCGAACCTTTCGGATGAAGAAATATTTGCTAATGGTTTTGACCTAACTTACATCATTGATGCTTACAATAATTTGAACATGGATAATCACTTTTTCAGTCCGTTCTTCGAAAAATTGGTGGGAGTAGACTACATTCGCAAGATGATTATAGCAGGCAACAGTGCTCAAGAAATAAAAGCAATGTGGCAAAAAGATGTAGAAGATTTCAAAAAGCTTCGAACACCCTATTTGCTTTATGCCGAATGATGCCATAATCAAGTTTTTTATTAATTGAAATTTGAATTGTATGACCCCTATTGTTATTCTACTGATTATTCTAATTTACTTTGGTGTATTATTTGGTATTTCATACATTGCTGGACGAAAGGCTGATAATGCTGGTTTTTTTGTAGGCAACCGCAAATCAAGCTGGTACGTTGTAGCATTTGCGATGATAGGCTCTGCCATATCAGGCGTTACTTTTGTGTCTGTTCCAGGTACAGTTGCCAACGATTCGTTTTCGTATCTGCAAATGGTATTGGGTTTTGCAGTAGGGCAAGCCATTATTGCTTTGGTATTGATTCCCCTGTTTTATAAAATGAACCTAACCTCAATTTATGAATATCTGAATAATCGATTTGGATTGTTTTCGTACAAAACGGGAGCGTGGATATTTTTCATATCCAAAATGCTAGGGGCTGCTATCCGACTATTTATCGTCTGTCTATCGTTACAGCTATTGGTTTTCGACCCACTTCACTTACCTTTCATCGCCAACGTCCTATTTACGGTAACATTGGTTTGGTTATACACATACCAAGGGGGCGTGAAATCGCTGATCTGGACAGACTCACTCAAAACATTCTGTCTGATTGTGTCCGTAGGGCTTTGCATCTATTACATTGCATCTAATTTAGACTTCAACTTTACAGGAATGTTGACAGCTGTTAACGATAGCCCCTCGTCTAAAATATTTTTCTTTGACGATGCCAATGACCCTCGTTTTTTCTTCAAACAATTCTTAGCAGGTGTGTTTATGGTTATTGCCACCACAGGCTTAGATCAAGATATGATGCAAAAAACACTGAGTGTAAAAGATTATCGAGGATCGCAAAAAAATATGATTACCAGTGGCATATTACAAATATTTGTGGTTACCCTATTTCTTATGTTAGGTGTTTTGCTCTATACATTTGCCTCACAAAACAACCTCGTGTTGCCTGACCGAAGCGATAAACTATTCCCCATGCTAGCCACAGGCAATTATTTTCCGCCTATTGTTGGCGTATTATTCATTGTAGGGCTTATATCAGCCTCGTATGCCTCGGCAGGCTCGGCACTTACAGCCCTAACCACTTCTTTTACAGTAGATATATTAGAAAGCCCCAAGAAAAAGACTGAAGAGGAGGTTGGCAAAATACGCAAACAGGTGCATGTAGGTATGGCTGTAGTTATGGGATTAGTAATTATAGCGATAGAGCTACTCACAGCTGGCGAGTCCGTACTTAGTATCGTATATCGTGTAGCAGCCTATACTTACGGTCCTATACTGGGTATGTTTGCTTTTGGCATTTTGACCAAACTTAAGGTAAACGACAAACTTATTCCCATCATAGCCTTAGCCGCACCGTTGCTTTGTTTTGTTGTAGACCAAAACTCACAAAGTTGGTTCAATGGCTACAAATTCAGTTACGAGTTATTGATTATGAATGCAGTATTTACCTTTTTAGGTTTATTGCTACTTACCAAGAAAGATTTAAGAAAAGACTAAATATAAAACGTATAATAATGAAATCACGTATCAATTGCTTTATTCCATTTCAAAGTGCCGTACAGGTAAAGGCTACGGTTTCTTCACTAAAAGCTTCGGAACTAGTAAATAAAATCTACTTATTGACAGACAATAATTGTCAAGAAGCGGTAGATGGTTGCGAAACTATTTCAATAGACTCATTAAAATCGACAGCAACAATCCAACAAATAGCATCTAAGTCTGATACCGATTATGCTTTGGTATATACCAAAACCGCAGATTTACGACTTGGCTATTTTGCATTGGAGCGTATGATCCAGATTGCACAAGATGCCTCAGCAGGATTGGTATATGCCGATCATTATCAAGTGATAGAGGGCGATAAAAAAAATTGTCCTGTGATAGCTTATCAAAACGGAAGCTTGCGAGACGATTTCAATTTTGGATCTGTTTTGATATATAAAACAGCAGATCTAAAAACAGCAGTATCTACAATGTCTACAGATTACAAATTTGCAGGCTTGTATGATTTACGTCTCAAAGTATCTCAGTGTGCATCATTAGTACATATCAATGAGTATTTATATACCGAAGAAGAAAACGATACACGTAAAACGGGCGAGAAAATATTTGATTATGTGGATCCTAAAAATAGAGCTGTTCAAGTAGAAATGGAAGAGGCGTGTACCGACCATCTTAAACAAATAGGGGGATACCTTGCACCCTCTTTTCAGAAAATAGAATTTGATAAGGCAGCTTTTGAATACGAAGCGTCAGTTATTATACCTGTTCGGAATCGTATACGAACCATTGCTGATGCCATAAAATCCGTGTTGAGTCAAAAAACCAACTTCAAATTTAATCTCATTGTTGTTGACAATTATTCAACAGATGGCACATCCGAAGCAATCACTAAATTAGCTGCTGATAGTAAACTGATTCATGTTATTCCAGAAAACAAAGAACTGGGTATTGGGGGTTGTTGGAACGTAGGTGTGCATCATGCAAAGTGTGGGAAATTTGCTGTGCAACTGGATAGTGATGATGTATATTCGGACGAGAATACGCTTCAGAAGATCGTAGATGCTTTTTATGAGCAAAATTGTGCCATGGTGGTGGGTACATATATGCTTACCGACTTCGAAATGAAAATGATTCCTCCAGGCATTATCGACCACAAGGAGTGGACTCCCGAAAACGGAAGAAACAACGCACTTCGTATCAATGGGCTAGGAGCCCCTCGTGCATTCTACACACCTGTGTTGAGAGACATAAAAGTACCTAATACAAGTTATGGAGAAGATTATGCTTTGGGGCTTAACTTTTCACGAAACTATCAAATTGGTCGTATCTATGATGTGCTGTATCTATGTCGCAGATGGGACGATAATTCGGATGCTTCGCTCGATATTGTAAAAATGAATGCACACAATACGTATAAAGATCGTATTCGTACATGGGAGCTTGAGGCACGTATAGCGATGAATAAGAAATAAAGCCAAAAATCGATTAAAATAGAGAAGATGAGTTTAACATCGAACGATGCCATCGATTTGCTACATATGCAAATAAAAGAATGGGGATTAGCTAAAACTAATTTTGAAGCCTTGGGGAGTGTGTTGACCAAAGAATTTGACTTTGATGGTTTTGCTATCCGTGTACAATTCAACCCAGCCCGTATACAATCGTCGGCTGCTAAAGTTGATGCCAAATCGATACAAGAGCGAAAGTGCTTTTTATGCCCTGAAAACTTGCCACCACAACAAGAGGGTATATCGTACCAAGACGAGTATCAGGTATTGGTAAACCCGTTTCCGATATTTCCTCAGCACTTTACAATACCTACATTTAGTCATATCGATCAACGTATACTTGATCGATATGGCGATATGTTGGATTTGGCTAAACAGTTAGATCAATTCAGTTTGTTTTATAACGGTCCCAAGTGTGGAGCTTCTGCACCCGATCATGCCCATTTTCAGGCAGGAAATAAGGGGTTTATGCCTATCGAATCCGACATAAAGACAATAGCTTTGCAGCTAGTTTATAAAGAGCAAGGGGTAGAGGTATCTAAAATAAAAAACTATTTACGAAATGGTTTTCTAATCAAAGCACAAGATAGAGACAAAGCCGTAGATGTGTTTAAACTAATCTACAATCTGTTGCCAATACACGAGGGTGAAGGAGAGCCCATGATGAATATTATTACTTGGTATGACACTGCTGACAAGCATGTGTACAGTGTCATTTTTCCTCGTGCAGTTCATCGTCCAGCCTGCTATTTTATCGAAGGCGAAGGCAATACTCTCATAAGTCCCGCATCAGTAGATATGGGAGGTGTATTTATAACACCGCTTCAAAAAGACTTTGACAAGATAACGAAACAAGACATTCGTACAATACTGGAAGAGGTATCGATTAGCGAACACGATTTAGATGCTCTGTCATCTAAACTAAGTACTATTTTAACATAGCTAGTAAGTATGCAGAATACAGAACCAAACGTATATGTAGGGATCATGTGGGGAGATTGCATCTCTTTCCAGTTCAACACACCGTATTATTTAGATGGTCAAGAAGTGCAAGGACATCATCATGTAAAACATGTAGATGGAAAAATAAGCTATGCGAATAGCTTATTTGATGAACTTGTTTTTGAACCAGTATCAGCCGACGCTTCATTTACACTACAAGATGTAACCATTGGTATCAACTTTCATTGGGAACGTAAGGAGAATCAAACATTTCAAGGAGCCTTGAAACTGGTTGCTGCTAATGGACAACTTACTGCCATCAATGTAGTAAAGGTCGAAGATTATCTGACCAGTGTAATCTCATCCGAGATGAGTGCTACGGCATCTTTAGAATTACTAAAAGCACATGCCGTAATATCTCGTAGTTGGTTGTTGGCTCAGATCGAAAAAAACAAAGACCTAGTAGATCAAAAAATTAAATACTCTACTCAACAAGAAACAGATACTGAGCTTATAAAATGGTACGATAGAGAAGATCATACTTTGTTTGATGTTTGTGCCGACGACCATTGCCAGCGATACCAAGGTGTAACCCGAGCTAATAGCAATATTGAAATCGTAAAGATGGCTATTCGTGCAACTCGTGGGCAAGTAATGCTATACGATCAGAAAATATGCGATGCACGTTTCTCTAAATGTTGTGGTGGAGCAGTAGAGGAATTTCAAAACTGCTGGGAAGATATCAAGCATCCCTATTTGGTGAAGTTGCGAGATGATGTAGATACTTCAAATTTGCCCGACTTGACGGACGAATCCAAATCTGTTGATTGGATATTATCTCGTCCATCAGCATTTTGCAATACGCAAGATGCCAAGATATTGGGTCAGGTACTGAACAATTACGATCAAGAGACAACCGATTTTTACAGATGGCAAGTTGAGTATACTCAACGGCAGCTTTCAGAGCTTGTTTTTGAGCGTTCGGGAATCGATTTTGGGTTAATACAAGAAATGATACCCATGGAGCGAGGCACATCGGCTCGCCTTACCAAACTAAAAATCATCGGCTCAAAAAAAACATTAACGATAGGCAAAGAATTAGAAATAAGAAGAATACTATCAAAATCTCACCTGTATAGTTCTGCATTTGTGATCGAAAAGAAAGCAAATTCGTTTATCCTCCGAGGTGCTGGTTGGGGTCATGGTGTAGGACTATGTCAGATAGGTGCTGCTGTAATGGGCGAGAAAGGATATGTTTACGACAAAATCTTGCTCCATTATTATGTAGATGCAACCATCGAGCGATTATATAACTAAAGATTTAAAATACGAAAGCATGAAAGACAACAAAAGATCGCCTTGGGCATGGATACCGTCTCTTTACTTTGCACAGGGTATACCCTATGTAGCGGTAGTGAGCTTATCCGTTATTATGTACAAAAATTTAGGCATGACTAATACAGACATTGCCCTTTACACAAGTTGGCTCTATTTACCATGGGTTATAAAACCATTTTGGAGTCCTTTTGTAGAATTGCTCAAAACCAAGCGTTGGTGGATTACTACTATGCAGTTGTTGGTTGGAGCAGGGCTTGCTGGTATTGCATTTTGCATACCTACTACGTTTTATGTACAATCTACATTGGCTTTCTTTTGGTTGTTAGCTTTCAGTTCGGCAACGCACGATATTGCTGCCGATGGTTTCTATATGATGGCACTAACGCAAGATAAACAGGCGTTTTATGTAGGCATCCGCAGTACATTTTACCGCATAGCCAATATAGTAGGGCAGGGTGCATTGGTGTATTTGGCAGGCTATCTGGAGAAAACTACAGGTAATATTCCCTACGCATGGTCTATAACCTTTTTTCTTATAGGAGGTATGTTTATGGCATTCTTTATTTATCACAAATTTGCTTTACCCTATCCAGCCAGTGATAAGCCAAACGAAAACATGAATATGAAACATGTTTTCGAAGAATTTGGTGTAACATTCAAAACGTTTTTTACAAAAAAACATGCTTTGTCTGCTATTTTCTTCATGCTTACCTATCGTTTTGCCGAAGCTCAATTGCTGAAATTGATACAACCGTTTTTGCTTGACCCTGTCGAAAAAGGCGGCTTAGGATTATCTACCGAAGAGGTGGGGATTACCTATGGTCTCTTTGGCGTATTAGGATTAACCGTTGGAGGAATTATAGGGGGCATTGTAGCTGCACGAGGTGGACTTAAAAAATGGCTGTGGCCTATGATGCTGAGTATGATACTTACCTGTCTTACTTTTGTGTACCTATCCTTTGCTATGCCTAGCAGTTTACTGATTATACATATTTGTATTGTAATAGAGCAATTTGGATATGGATTTGGGTTTACAGCCTATATGCTTTACTTGATGTACTACTCGGAGGGTGAGCATAAAACGGCTCATTATGCTATTTGTACAGGACTTATGGCATTGGGTATGATGATACCTGGTATGTTTGCAGGTTGGTTGCAAGAAAAATTAGGATACCAAAACTTTTTTATTTGGGTGATGGTATGCTCCATAGTACCCATGATAGCGGCTTCGTTATTGAAGATAGACCCCAACTATGGTAAAACACAAATGGACAAACCAAAATCTTAATTAGTATGAAAAAAATACTATTTATTTTATTTATATTCTGTATGTTTGCCTTAACTAGCTGGTCTCAAAAGATAACCATCAAAACAGGCATAGAGGTATTGAAAGAAGAAAACTTTAAGGTGCTTCAAGGCAAGCGTGTTGGGCTCATAACCAATCCAACAGGGGTAGATAACGGCATGAAATCGACTATCGATATTCTGCACCAAGCACCTAATGTTAAGTTGGTTGCTCTATTTGCTCCCGAGCATGGGGTACGTGGCGATGCACATGCAGGCGACAATATTGAGAATACGTTTGATGCCACAACAGGTGTACCTGTGTTTTCGTTACATGGCAAGACCCGCATACCTACGCCCGAAATGTTAGATGGAATAGATGTATTGGTATACGATATTCAAGATATAGGATGCCGATCGTTTACGTATATCAGTACCATGGGATTATCGATGCAGGCTGCTGCCGAAAAAGGAATCGAGTTTGTCGTTCTTGATCGCCCCAATCCATTAGGAGGACTGAAAGTAGAGGGTGGTCTTGTCGAAGACAAGTATATATCATTTGTCAGCCAATTTAGTATTCCTTATCTATATGGTCTTACTTGTGGCGAGCTGGCATTGTTGCTCAATGGCGAAAAAATGCTTAAACAACAATGTAAGCTTCATGTTGTGAAGATGAAGGCATGGAAACGAAAAATGACATATGATCAAACAGGTTTACAGTGGATTCCCTCATCGCCACATATACCACAACCCATATCATCCGCTTTTTATCCTATATCAGGTATATTAGGCGAGTTGGGATATGTATCGATAGGTGTAGGGTATACCATTCCGTTTCAGGTATTTGCAGCCGAATGGTTAAAGGCTGATGAGCTAGCCGTAAGACTTAACGCATTGCAGTTGCCAGGTATTTATTTCAGACCTATCTATTTTAAACCCTTTTATTCCGTAGGTCAAGGCAAAGAATACCAAGGAGTTCAGGTACATCTGATGGATTATGAAAAGGCACGATTGTCAGAAATACAGTTTTATGTAATGCAAGAAATTGCTCGTTTACATCCCGACAAAGCTGTTTTTGATAATGCAGATGAAAAACGATATAACATGTTTGATAAAGTATCGGGAAGTGATTATGTAAGGCTTACCTTTACAAAGAATAATCGTTTTGCCGACATCCAAGATTTCTGGTATAATCAGGTAGAACCTTTTAAAGTAATATCCAAGAAATATTATTTATATAAATAAAATAATAATAATATGACACAGCAAACCAGTAGCCGTCTCTTGTCTTTAGATGTATTGCGAGGAATAACTATTGCAGGTATGATTCTTGTAAATAACCCAGGTTCGTGGAGTACAATATATGTACCCTTGGGACATGCGGAATGGAATGGGTTGACACCGACCGATCTGGTATTTCCTTTCTTTATGTTTATTATGGGTATATCTACCTATATTTCTCTAAAGAAATTTAATTTTGAATATAGTAGTTCTACATTTCGAAAGATACTAAAACGAACTGTAGTTATTTTTATGATTGGCGTAGGCATTAGCTGGCTCTCGTTATCATTCCGAACTTTTAATTCATTAGCAGATCAAAATTTAGCTTTCTTCGATCGGTTTTTTCGAGCTGTAACTAATTTCGAGAATTTACGTATACTTGGTGTCATGCAACGTTTAGCCCTTACATACGGAGTCACGTCGTTAGTTGCTATTTTTGTAAAGCACAGATATATACCTTATATAATAGTAGTAACGTTGCTAGGGTATTTCTTAGTCCTTCTTTTGGGCAATGGATTTGAATTTAGCGAAAACAATATTATATCTGTCTTAGACAGGGCTATATTGGGTAGTACCCATTTATACACCGATGCAGGTGTTCTTTTAGATCCCGAAGGCTTATTGAGTACCATTCCAGCAGTATGCCATGTGATGGTTGGTTTTTGTTGTGGCGAAGTTTTGATGAACACCAAAGATAACAATCAGCGTATTATCAATCTGTTTTTGATTGGAGCTGTACTTACTTTTGTCGGATTTTTGCTTAGTTATGGTTGCCCCATCAACAAAAAAATATGGTCGCCTACATTCGTGTTAGCTACTTGTGGATTGGCATCTACGTTTTTGGCACTTCTTATTTGGATTATTGATATAAAAGGTCATAAAAAATGGTGCGTGTTTTTCGAATCATTTGGTGTTAATCCCTTATTTATATACGTAATGGGTGCTGTCTTATCTATACTTATGGGTAGCATACTATTTACATACAACGATAAACTGATAAGTATAAAAGGGTTTATTTATACAGTACTCATACAACCTTATTTTGATGGCTATTTTGCATCATTTCTGTTTGCAGTATTGTTTGTTACTGTCAATTGGTTTATCGGAAACATATTGTACAAGAAAAAAATCTATATAAAAATATGATATTATTAGCAGATGGAGGTTCTACCAAAGTAGATTGGACTTTGATAGATCAAGGAAAAGTGATAGCCCAAGTATTTACAAAGGGTGCTAATCCGTTTTTTAGAACAAGGGAAGAAATAAGCCACGATATACAAACCGAGTTAATGCCTGTGATAGCACGGTACACAATCAATTCTGTTTATTTTTATGGTGCAGGATGTGCCTTTCCCGAAAAAAATGACATTGTAAGAGCCGCCATAGCCGATCATATACAGGCACAATATATCGAAGTAGGTAGTGATTTGCTCGCTGCTGCAAAGGCATTGTGTGGACGCAAATCGGGTATAGCATGTATTATAGGCACAGGATCTAACTCGTGTTATTACGATGGCGAAACGATGGTAAACAATGTATCGCCTTTGGGGTATATATTGGGAGATGAGGGAAGCGGTGCGGTTATCGGTCGCCTGTTTATAGGAGCATGTCTCAAAAATCAGCTAACACAAGGTCTCAAAGAAGAGTTTATGGCGGAGTATAAGCTGACACCAGCCGATATACTTGATCGGGTATACAAGCAACCTTTAGCAAATCGATTTTTGGCAGGGTTTTCACCTTTTTTGTTGAAGCATATTAATGATGCCACAGTGTATACATTAGTTTATAATGCCTTTACCGATTTTTTTAAGAAAAACGTGATGCAATACGATTATCAGAACCACGAAGTTCATTTTGCAGGCTCTATAGCCTATTACTATCGAGATGTGCTTAAAAAAGCTGGAGCCGATTTGGGCATACGTATCGGAACGATCAAAGCATCGCCTATGGAAGGGCTTATTACTTATTATTCATAAACATTAGATTATTACAGATTATGACCTTTGTAAAGATAACAGAGCAGTCTTCATTATACAATGATTTAGAAACAAAATCGATTCATCAATTATTGGTTGATATAAATACTGAAGATAAAAAAGTAGCACTCGCCGTAGAGCAAGCGATCCCTCAGATCGAAAAGCTTGTTTCTCAGATTGTCCCTCGCATGGAGCAAGGGGGACGTATTTTTTATATAGGGGCAGGTACGAGTGGGCGTTTAGGCGTGCTTGATGCTTCAGAAATACCACCCACCTTTGGTATGCCTAAGACATTGGTTATAGGTCTTATTGCAGGAGGAGATACGGCATTGCGTAATCCGGTCGAAAAAGCAGAAGATAATATGGAAGCAGGTTGGCGAGACTTGCAAGAATACGATATAAACGAAAAAGATACGGTGGTGGGCATTGCAGCATCGGGTACAACACCCTATGTAATAGGAGGTTTGAGAGAAGCACGTAAAAATGGAATTTTGACAGCCTCTATATCCAGTAATCCCAATTCGCCTATTGCACAAGAAGCCGAAATAGCCATTGATATGATTGTAGGTCCAGAGTTTGTAACGGGTAGCTCACGTATGAAGTCGGGTACAGGACAAAAAATGATCCTAAATATGATTACTACCTCTACAATGATTAAACTGGGGCGTGTAAAAGGAAACAGGATGGTGAATATGCAATTGTCTAACGAAAAGCTGGTAGACAGAGGCACTCGTATGATTGTTGAAGAATTGGGCTTAGGGTATGAGCAGGCAAAGCATTTACTCTTGCTGCATGGCTCGGTAAAAA
>JBDLTH010000171.1:0-10200 GCA_039799165.1 Bacteroidota bacterium | reverse complement strand
TTACAGAACAATATTAAATCGTTTTGACACCACTGTTTCTAGTTGGAAAAGCTTCAATTATATTGCATTTATGGTGATTTTACTCAAAAAAGTTAAACAAAACAAAAGTCAAGATGACTTCGATATATTGATTGACATCAGGCATATTTCTTGTATTATTAAATTTTCTATGCACTAAACATTTTATATATTATCTTTGTAACTCAATTAGCTAAATGAGGATACCCGATTAAAGACATATGGCAGAGTTAGAAAAAGAAATTCAGAGAAGACGTACATTCGCTATTATCAGCCACCCTGACGCAGGTAAAACAACCTTGACCGAGAAACTACTTTTGTTTGGAGGTGCTATTCACGTGGCAGGTGCTGTAAAATCGAATAAAATAAAAAAAACAGCTACATCAGACTGGATGGAGATCGAAAAACAACGGGGTATCTCGGTTGCAACATCTGTCATGGGATTTGAGTATGATAATTACAAAATAAATATCCTTGACACTCCTGGTCACCAAGATTTTGCTGAAGATACCTATCGCACGCTTACAGCTGTAGATAGTGTAATAGTGGCAGTAGACTCAGCAAAAGGTGTAGAAGCACAAACACGTAAATTGATGGAAGTCTGCCGTATGCGAAATACGCCTGTTATGATTTTTATCAACAAGATGGACAGGGATGGTAAAGACCCTTTTGACTTGTTAGATGAATTGGAAGATGAATTAAAGATAAATGTACGCCCATTGAGTTGGCCTATCGATAGTGGTCAGAGTTTTAAAGGCGTATATAATATATACGAAGAAAAACTTAATCTGTATACACCAAGCAAGCAAACGGTTACGGAATCAGTAGAATTTAAAAATATCAACAGCCCCGAACTCGAAAACCACATTGGTGATTCGCTTGCAAAAAAATTGCGTGAAGATATTGATCTTATCGAAGGTGTATACCCTAAGCTAGATATAGAAACTTATCTACAAGGCAAGGTAGCTCCCGTGTTTTTCGGGTCGGCACTCAATAACTTTGGTGTAAAAGAGTTGCTCGATTGTTTTGTTAAAATAGCACCCTCTCCACGTGCCATCGAGGCAGTAGAGCGTGAAGTAAATCCGTACGAAAATGCGTTTACAGGTTTCATATTCAAAATACATGCCAATATGGATCCCAATCACCGCTCATGTATAGCCTTTGTTAAAATATGTTCTGGCAAATTTGAACGTAATGTCAATTACAAACATGTACGCTTCAACCGTCAGATGCGTTTCTCTGCACCAACTGCATTTATGGCTCAAAAAAAAGAGACTGTAGAGGAGGCATTTGCTGGAGACATTGTAGGGCTTCCCGATACTGGTAATTTTAAAATTGGGGATACACTTACTTCAGGTGAGCACTTACATTTCAAGGGATTACCAAGCTTTTCGCCCGAAATGTTTAAGTACATCGAGAATGCCGATCCGATGAAAACGAAGCAACTTCAAAAAGGCATCGATCAATTGATGGACGAGGGCGTTGCACAAATATTCCACAATCAGTTTAATGGACGAAAAATTATTGGCACAGTAGGGCAGTTGCAATTTGAGGTTATTCAATATCGTCTCCTCCACGAGTACGGTGCTCAATGCAGATGGGAACCTATCAATTTATTTAAGGCATGCTGGATAGAAAGCGATGACCAAGAAGAGTTAGATAACTTCAAAAAGCGTAAGGCTCAATATATGGCTAAGGATAAAGAAGGGCGAGATGTGTTTCTTGCGGACTCTAACTATGTATTGATGATGGCTCAGCAAGATTTTAAAAATATACACTTTCATTTTACTTCCGAATTTTGAATATAAAAACAGTACTCAATCCAGCATACAAAGAGTTGGAGGAGTTTGTTGAACAGCTCCCTCACTCTTTCGATGCAAAAGGCGAAATCATCCAAGATCGTAGAAATAAAATCAAGGAAATTCATTTTGAAGATTATTACCTCAACGTCAAAAGATACAGGAAACCGATACTCTTGAATCGTATTATTTATTCTTTCTTTCGTAAACCAAAAGCATACAAAGCATACTACAACGGTTTGAATATGTTAGAAAAAGAATTTAACACACCAACACCTATTGCATACGTTGAACAGTTTGAATTTGGTATGCTTTCTTCTTCTTTTTTTGTGAGTACCCAACTACATAGCGTAAAAGAAATACGTGAGTATTATTTTGCTAAGGTAACTGGAAACGAAGCTTTCTTAACTGCTTTTGCTCAATATACGGCTCAGCTACATGATGCAAATATTCTTCATCTAGACTATTCTCCAGGCAATATTCTTATAGCTGAACAAAACGAGCAATACATATTCTCGTTAGTAGACATCAACCGAATGCAGTTTGTTGAGATAGATCTTAAAATGGGGTGCGAAAACTTTTGTCGCCTTTTTGAGCATGACGAGGTTATCGTATTCATAGCTCACGAATATGCTAAAGCACGAAGTTTAGATATCCACAAGTGCGAAGAACTTATGCTTGACTTCAAACACAAATTTGAAAGAAAGAAAGAAAGAAAGAAAACGTTAAAAGCCTTTTTCGGGAAAAGCTAAAATTTCAACTCATCATCCCAAGAATCCGGCTTAACCTTTGATTCTATGACTTTAGCTATCGAAATAAATTTATAATAAGCCGCCATATTTGCCCATATAAGACCAGGTATGCCATCTCTAAAACCTCCTTTGAATACATAAAATCGCATAAAACGAATAAATGGCTCTACCATCAGAGATAGATATCCATAGCTTTTTGCCGATCGTCTGGTCATTTCAAACTCTGTATACTTATTCATCTTTTCAGTACTCACCTTGATCGAATCGTTCGATAGATGAATTAAAGCGAGGTTTTTACGGTGCTTGGGTATAGTAAATATATTTCCATCAATCTTCGGGTGCGAATGAATAACCGAAGACCAAATAACCTTATCTTTCTGAAAAAAACGCAATAAATAGTTAGGATAAGCTGACGACATGAATTTACCCATAAAATAATTTTTGCGAGGTATCTGCACAGCCACAATACCCGATCTATAGTTTGTATGATCGTATAAAAAAGATTTCAACTGATCTGAGACTAACTCGTCAGCATCTATCACCAATACCCAATCATTAGCAGCTTCGGATATAGCATAAGCCCGAGCTGGCTCTACGATACCCGTTTGCTCGTGGTATACTATTTTACAACCAAATTGTTGAGCAATTGCCACAGTATTGTCCGTACTATACATGTCGCAAATAACAATTTCATCAAAACCCTGCACCGATGTTAGCACCCTTTCGAGAAACTCGTCGGCATTAAATGTATTTATTACAACAGATATTTTCATTTACAGATCTCAAAATATAAACAAATATACATCTTTTACTTGCAAAGTAATGAATATATACATTGAACTCGTCTGGACTTTTTGTATTTGTCTCTTTTTTTGAAATATGGTTATAAGTACTCAATAAAATTTAATGATATGCTTAGTATTAGGTCATTTGAGCGATCATTAAAGACTATCTCAGATCACTTTAAATATTTTGCATAACTTGTATAAAGCTCTGACCGATTTGTCAAATAAACTACTTGATTTCATTGCACTAACGAAGATGTTGTAATTGTTTAGCTCCGATAAATGTACGTAGTCTGACAACAGAGACTGTGGTATGCATTCTGCCAATACCTTTGCCCTTTCTTGATGATGCCTCTCCTCTAATTGGGGGTTGGTACTCATTCCATTCCACTCGAACAAAACAATATCTACATCCACAAACCGAGGCTGCTCGTTATGCAAACCGATTGCTTGAAGAAAAAATTTCCAATCGGATATTATGCGTAAATTTTCATCATACAAGCCATATCTATCAAAAAGAGATCGATGTATAAAAGTTGCCTGATGCTTTATTGTTCCCTTATAAAAATCGTATAACGTTAATGGTCTATTTAAACAGCGAACTCTGTTTTGCTGACTTCCATAATCGTCAATCTGATGGCCATTGATAAATGGAGCTGTGTAATGTGTATGCTCAAAAATATGAGTTAACACATCAACATCAGCAAATACATCTGCCGAATTTAGAAAATAACAATAATCGCCCGAAGACTTGTTTATACCTTTATTCATCCCATTATATATACCAGTATCAGGTTCACTTATCCAAAAAGTGATGTATTGAGCATATTTTTCAATTATTGCAACACTATTGTCTGTAGATGCCCCATCTATAATGATAAATTCGTAGTTAGAGTATGTTTGATCAATAGTACTTTTGATCGTTCGCTCCAACCCCTCGGCATTGTTTCGATTGACTGTTATAATGGAGATTTTATTCATATACTGACCTAAATAATAAAAGTGGCAACCTTATTCGTGCCACTTTTTATAACTATAAAACAAAATATTTGTTCGGATTTAAATGTACTTATCGCCATATTTCAACTTCAGATCGGCAACAAACTGCTTAATACGCTGCTCTTCTTCTTTTTTGCAAATAAGCAAAATATCGTCGGCTTCGGCTACTATATAATTGTTAAGCCCTTGAATTACGGCAAGTTTACCTTGAGGCAAAGCCACAATATTCTCGGAACTGTCAAAGAACATCGTTTCACATTTGAGGCCTACATTGGCATCCGCATCTTTGTCCGAAATGTCATGCAACGAACCCCATGTACCAAGGTCAGACCACCCAAAATCGGCAGCTATCACACATACATTAGATGCTTTTTCCATTACAGCATAATCGATGGAGATGTTAGGACAATATCCATATTGTTGGTCTATAAAATCCTGCTCTTTATCGGTATTATATACGTTCTCACCTTGATCGAAGATTGATGATACCTCTGATGCAGTCTGGCGAAAAGCGGCTAAAATAGTTTTCACGTTCCAAATAAACAAACCCGAATTCCATAAGAATTCGCCACTCTCAAAGAAAAGTTTGGCAAGCTCATAATTGGGCTTTTCGGTAAACACTTTCACCTTGTTTACACCATCTACCTTTTGTTCATCCATTTGTATATACCCATAGCCCGTTTCGGGTCTGTTAGGTTTTATGCCCAATGTCAACAATATCGGATTTTTATCAACAAATGCAAGAGCCTTGTTCACTACCACGCCAAATTCATCTTCTCGCAATATCAAATGATCGGCAGGAGCTACCACAATATTAGCATTGGGGTTGATGGCATTGATATGATAGGCTGCATATGCAATACAGGGAGCTGTATTACGCCTCAAAGGTTCTAGCAAAATCTGACTAGGGTTTAACTCTGGTATTTCTTGTTTTGTAAGGTCGGCATAAGCCTCATTCGTTACGATAAAAATATTCTCGAGTGGCAAAATTTTCCTAAAACGATCTACTGTCATTTGTAACAAAGAACGACCTGTTCCAAAAAAATCAAGAAACTGTTTCGGGCGAGCTTCCCGACTAAAAGGCCAGAATCTACTTCCGATGCCTCCACTCATAATAACGCAATAATTATTATCCATTGTATATAGTACGCTAATCGTAAATAAAAATACAGCTAAGCAAATATAGCAATATTTTGTGGGTCTTGTAAAACATTGGATACTTTTTAGGAAAAAGAAGCATATTTATATGGATAATTAAAAATTATAATTATCTTTGTACCCGCAAAACAAGCCCAGATGGCGGAATTGGTAGACGCGCTGGTCTCAAACACCAGTGGATTCACTTCCATGCCGGTTCGATCCCGGCTCTGGGTACTTTACTAAAAGCTAATCTCTTTATTGAAAGATGATTAGCTTTTTTATTTTAGGTGAATGCACCACATTTGCACCACAGATAGTAAAAAAACTATTGCATCTCTTCTCGATATTTCAATAAACTATCAAATAACTTATTCTTACACTACCTTTAGTTATCCAACAACTTCCAGAGCTTTTCCAACAAAACTAACTATTATTATTTGACAGTTTAGGTATACTCAAAATTACCAATCATGAAAATATAAAAAATTGATTAGATTTCTGTTAATAATTATTATATTTACTTCTTAACATAAAGTAGTCATAAGTTTAACTCAATACTTAATATCTATGGAGCAGAAAATAAATTCAATTCATGAACTAAAAAAAGAAGAAGACATCCATCTGTTATTAGAAGAACTATTGCCCGAAATGGGATTTAACGATGTGACAATAACTCATGAACGAGGTAATAGACCAGAAGATGGTAAAGATGTAATTTGTTCAAAATATGATGATATTGAGGAGAAAAAAGAATGGTTTGCTTTTGTTGTTAAAAAAGGTGCTATTAAAGGAACATCAGCTATGATTCAAGATGTTCAAAGTCAAGTTAAAGATTGCTTTGAATATGAATACAAATCATTAGCAACAACAAATGAAAGAGTTCGTATTAGTAAAGTTAAAATTGTAACTAACTACTATTTTTCATCAGGGGCAGAAGACAAAATATTAAGAAATAATTTTTTTGATAAGGCAAATATCGATTTTTGGTCTGATAAAAAGCTTATTAATTTTATAGATAAATATTACCCTGCATATTGGGTAAAAGGTAGTAAATCATATAAAAAATATGTTGAGATATTCAAAGAGAAAATAGAAACTGATGATGTTCGAAAAAGATTTGCTTTGACTTCAAATAAAATAACAAAACTAATCGATGCAACTATTATTCCTACTTTATTAGAGAAGACAAAAGACGAGGAAGGTCGTATAACATTCAAAAAAAGGAAATCCGAAAGTGTTCTTAAATTGCCGAATAATGCTTTTATAATTGGACAGGCAGGGAGCGGTAAAAGCACTCTTTTTAAAACATTAGCAAAAGAGGTTATAGAACAAAATTCTTTAAGGAATGATAGCGAATTTTATCCGATAATAATAAATTTCTCAAGATTACACGATGCAAAATTTGATATTGCTACCGCTATCTCCAATTATTTTAAACAGGATATATATTCCGCATTATATATTGATGGAAAAAAAATCATTGATGAGTCTAAATGTGTAATATTCTTAGATGCTTTTGATGAAATCGCATCAAATACAGAAAAAGAAAAGGCTGTGGAATCTTTATGTGAATTTGCAAAAAAATATCCCACGATAAAAGTTATTTGTACCTCAAGACCAAGTGATTTTATCAACGAGCAATGTGCGGCAAATGGATTTACCACTTTTGAGCTTGATAATATAAATAGACGAGAAGTCGAGCATTTCATTGATACCTATTTCAAAGATGATATTATTAAATCGAAAAGACTATTAAAGTCTTTAAAAGACTCGGGGATATTAGATAGGCTTCCTAAGACTCCATTAACAATTGCCCTAATAACAATTATTTTTGACGAGAACGAAGTTGAGATACCTTCAACGATAACAGATTTATATATGATGTTTACTGATATCTTAGTTGGGAAAACTGAAATCAAAAGCACAATTGGTATTATTGAAGTAAATATTAAACATCGAATACTATCTCATCTTGCGAAGGAGATGCATTTTAAAAAAATAATTTCTATAGAGCATAAAGATGCAATTGACATTATTAATAAATATTTAAAATCAAGAGGACAAGAAGTCATAAACGCTGAAGAGTTAATTGTAGACTTTATATCAAAAACAGGGTTGTTATGTTATGATGATGAGTGCAAATTACAATTTAAGCACTTATCTTTTCAAGAATTTTTCACAGCATATGAACTTTTCCACCATCGCCAATCTGAAAGGGGCATTTTTATTCGTAATTTCAATAAACTATGGTGGCAAAATGTTGCTCTATTCTATGCTGGATTTTCTAAAGACGCCCCTAAATTATTGCAAGAAATCTTAGAAGAGTCTATTCCTAATACATTCATAGAAAAAATTAACAATATTGCGGGAATTGGACGTTTACTTCAGGCGTTATATAATACTCCAATTGAAATCAAAAAACTTGGATTGGCTAGAACTACTGAAGAATCAATTAATGCAATTAACTTTTTAGTTGAAACAACAGAAGATAAATATCAACCATGGAAAAAATTCTCAAAGTATGCTATTTATCAAATGTTTGGAGGTTGGTTTGCTTTCAATCATCACTCAATAACACTATTAGAATCATTTAATCAATGTTTTGAGGAATTATTCGAAAAGCATAAATCATTATATGATGAAAAAGAAATATTCGAACTTGAATATAAATTATATTTATTATCCATGGTTGCGGGGAGTGATTCATTTTTAGAGTATAAGAATCTTAGGCGTTTGATTGAATCATCAAAAACGAATGACCTGAGTTTCTTAGCTCTGACAGAAGTTCATATTAGAGAAACATCTAAATTATTATCTAAAGAACAACGGTCTAATGAAGATATACAAAAAATTAAGAAAAAAATTAAGAATAAATTGGATACTATTGGGAATATATCACATATTGTAAATAAGTCTTTAGGAGATATAACCAAAAAGAACAATGTTGAGAATAAAGATGAAGATTGATTTTATTAACTTGTACATAGAGATTAATATAATGTTCTCTTTATTTTAAAATGACAAAATATTCACCGAATAAATTAGTTCTAAACATGGCAGACGACAAAATATGTATTTTATCTCACAATGGATATACAATAACCTTTAATGATGAACACTGTTTTCTAAATAATAAACTGGTAGAGGTAAAAGAAGGTGATACAAGAAATGCAAAGGCTATTGCAGAAGACCTAAAATTAAGGTTTTATGAAGACTTCTTTAAGAAATATTACAAGAACTTGGTTGTACTAACAGCAGCAGGTACGTCAATGGACAATGGGTCTAATAGAGGTAAATCAAGAGAAGGACTTTGGGAGGAGTGCAAGCCTGAGATTGAAGAAGTATATTCCAAATGTGATAATATAAAGGCTAAAAAATTTGAAGAACACTTTGATATAGAAGGTTTTCTAACTTCGATAATTTTGCATGAAAAAGTTAATGGTGAAATTAAGGATGGTAATGATAAGAGAATAATACCCAAAATAGAAAAAAAAATAGTAGCAGCTTGTAGTTTAAATTTAGATAAAATAATGGCTCCTCATTTAGATTTCTTGAATAAACTAACAGCCAGAAAACCAAGTGACCCAAGATTACAACTTTTTACAACAAACTATGATACCTTATTTGAGCAATCTGCAAATGAAAAGGGTTTTATTATAATTGATGGTTTTTCATTTACCCAACCAAGAAAATTCTCAGGCAGATTTTATGATATTGATATTGTGAATAGGGATAAATCAAGAATAAAACAAGAAGAAAGTTTCATCCCAAGGGTTTTTCAATTATATAAACTGCATGGCTCTCTGAATTGGGAGAAGAATAATGAGGATATAGTTTTAAAAGAAAATCCAATAGAACCGTTAATTGTTTATCCTGCTTCTGAAAAATATGAAAGCTCTTATGAACAACCATACTTTGAAATGATGTCAAGGTTTCAGCAAGCATTAAGAAAAGAAAATACTTTATTAATTGTCATTGGATTTGGGTTTCAAGATAAACATATTCAAAATGTTATAAAAGAGGCTGTTAATCAAAATTCAAGCTTTCATCTTGTTATAATTTTTTATAATAGAGATAAGGAAGGAAAAGAAACGGGTATCATCATAGACTCTATTTGTGATTATTTTAATGATGTTATACATTTTATTCCTAAAAGCAATGTAAGTATCATATTTGATACTTTTGGTGGTTTTACTAAGAGCTATCCTTTGAATTTTACTTATTTTAACACAAAAGAAGATGAATCCATTTGAGCATAATTATTTCTTAGGTTATGTAAATGAGGTTACACCTCAATACATCAAGATACATTTCCCCTCTTCCAATCTATTGGAAAAATTTCATTTCAAAGGAAAGCATTATGCGGGTGGTAATGTTGGCAATTTTATTGTTATTGAAGGTGATGAATATGGGTTCTTAGGCAGAGTAATTGAAGTTTTATTACCTGACAGTGAAAGAAAAGAGATTAGTGAAAAAGCTATACAAGAAGATAATACGACTTTTCATCTATGTGGAAAGGTAGAATTACTTTTGTGTTTTGATGTTTATAGACCTGACATTATACAGAAAACCGTTTCTAAATATCCTTCAATTGGAGCTAAAGTATACTCCTGTTCAGATAAACAAATCGAATTATATGTTGAAAAATTTGGGAAAAAAAATTTGGAAGCTAGTGAAGGTGACGCTTATGCTAAAATAGGGAAGCTC
>JBDLTH010000170.1:0-4135 GCA_039799165.1 Bacteroidota bacterium | reverse complement strand
AGCCTTCACCAGTACTTTTTTTACGGTCGCTTTTGTACTTGCTAGTATTGCATTTTGCATTTTCATTGCTTCTAGTATCAACAATGTGTCGCCAGCTTTTACTGAGTCGCCAGCTTTTACTAGCACATCCAGAATCTTACCAGGCATGGGTGCTTTGAGTAAAATAGTACTTGATTGGCTAACCATACTATCCAATATCTTTTTGCGATCGAGCGAAAAAGGTGTTTCTGCCGAAAATGTGTAGGCAACACCATTTACCATGATTTCGTAAACATTCTGATTCTTAGATGTTATTTCGACAGGATGGGTAATGCCGTTTATGGTGAGGAACGAGAATCCGTCGGCAGATTCTTCTATTTTTATGTCGAATTCTTTTTCTCCCGACAGGTATTTCTGGTTGTCCAAGGTTTCAAATTGATATTCCTCCGAAGTCCCTTTATTCAAAGCAATCAGCTTTTCAGATGATGTATTCTTTATATTCATATTACTGATTCTATTACATATTGTTTATTCGGTTTCTTAGCGTCCAAGCATTTGCCTCTTCGGGTTGGGCAGGTGCAAGTTTATTCGACTCTTGATAATCGCTTATGGCTAGCAGAGCTGCAAATAAGGCTTGCTCTTTCTCGTTATATACAAGCGAATCCATATCTTTTTCGATAAATGAAGTATCAAAACTTCCCGATCTGAATACCTCGTTGTGTAACACCGATTTGCAAAAAGGAATGGTGGTACGGATGCCTTTTACCAAAAACTGATCTAAAGCAGCCAATGTATCGTTGATAACGGTGGGTCTATCCTTAGCATGCACAATGAGTTTGGCAAACATCGAGTCGAAATAGGGGGTGATTTCCGAACCTGGCACTACACCTGTTTCGATACGTATACCCTCTCCTTGTGGCATGCGTAGCCCTTTGATAACACCAATGCAGGGCGAGAAATCGCCTTGTACATCTTCGGCATTGATACGGCATTCTATTGCCCATCCGTTTAGTCTTACATCAGCTTGAGTGAGGGGTAGCTTTTCGCCATTGGCAATCTTGATCTGAAGCTCTACCAAGTCTAGTCCAGTAATCATTTCGGTTACAGGATGCTCTACTTGAATACGAGTGTTCATCTCCATGAAATAGAAATTTTCATTTTTATCTAACAAAAATTCTACTGTGCCCAAACTTACATATCCAGCACCTTTGGCAAGGGCAACGGCTGCGGTTGCCATCTTTTCGCGCAAGGCTTCTGATAGGGCAGGTGATGGGGCTTCTTCAATCAGTTTCTGATGCTTGCGTTGTACTGAGCATTCTCGTTCGCCCAAATGGATGACGTTGCCAAACGAGTCGGCAACAATCTGAAACTCGATATGTTTTGGGTTCTCTAAAAATTTTTCGATAAATACCGATGGGTTGTTGAATGCGTTAAGTGCTTCGGACGATGCAGAAAGGTACATTTGTCTTATTTCTGATTTTTCTCGTACTACACGCATGCCTCTACCTCCACCACCTGCCGATGCTTTGATGATGAGGGGGAAGCCTATCTCTTTGGCTATTTCCATAGCATCTTCAAGTGTATCTACACTCCCGTTGCTACCACCTAGCATGGGTACATTGTTTTTAGCGGCTATTTCTTTAGCTACCACCTTGTCGCCCATGTTTTGGATGATGCGCGGCGATGGTCCGATGAAGATGACACCTTCTTCGGTGCATCGGGTTGCAAATTGAGCATTTTCCGACAGATAACCATAACCAGGGTGTATGGCATCTATTTTGTTTTTTACGGCAAGCGAAACCAAGGTTTCGATGTCCAAAAACTCGGGTATGCCGCCATTGTTAATATCAGGAAAGTCGATAATGCGATCGGCTTGGCTCAAATACAGTGCATCGGGTTCTTTTTGGGTACGAATAACCACAGCTTGTATACCCATCTTTTGGGCAGTGCGTGTTATGCGTATCGCTATTTCGCCTCTATTGGCTATCAGTATCGATTTTATTTGTTTCTGTCTCATTTTCTTTTCGGGTTAAGGGTTACAGAGGCATATTACCATGCTTGCGTTTGGGTTTATGTTCCGTTTTTTTCTCCAATGCCTTTAATGCCCTTACTATTTTGTAGCGGGTAACAGCCGGATCAATCACTTCATCTATAAATCCTTTTTCGTCGGCAAGGTACGGATTGGCTACTTCGTCTCTGTATTTTTGAGTCAATTCTTTTTTGAGAGCAGCTGGGTTTTCCGACTCTTCTAATTCTTTTCGGTACAAAATAGCAATAGCACCATCGGGACCCATTACGGCAATTTCGGCACTTGGCCAAGCAAAACTAAAGTCGCCACCTATCCCTTTGCTGTTCATTACGATATATGCACCACCATAGGCTTTGCGGATGATAATGGTAATTTTGGGAACGGAGGCATAGGTGTATGCGTATAATAACTTAGCTCCGTGACGGATAATCCCGTCATGCTCCTGATCTGTACCTGGTAAAAATCCAGGAACGTCTTCGAGGGTTATGATGGGTATGTTAAATGAGTCACATATATTTACAAAGCGTGCTGCTTTGACTGACGAGTCTATGTCGAGCGTGCCTGCCATAACCTTAGGCTGATTTGCCACAATGCCTACTGCATTGCCATCGATGCGTGCAAATGCTGTAAATATATTGGCGGCATGGTTTTCGGCTATTTCAAGATAATCGCCATTATCAACAAGTAGGCTTACAATGTCTTTCACATCATAAGGCTTGTCAGGATCGTCAGGTACAACTGTACGCAAAGCCTCTTCGATACGATTTACCTTGTCGTCTGTTTGTACAGAAGGCGCATTCTCCATATTATTCGAAGGCAGGTATGACAATAGTTTTTTTACACCCAAAATGGTGTTGGCATCGTCGTTGTATACAAAGTCTGCAACTCCCGATTTGGAGCAGTGAACGGATGCTCCGCCCAAGTCTTCGGTTGATACGGTCTCGTTCAATACCTCCTTTACTACATTAGGTCCAGTTACAAACATGTAACTGGTATCGGCAGTCATAAATATAAAGTCGGTAAGTGCAGGTGAGTATACGGCTCCACCAGCAGCGGGCCCCATGATTACGGATATTTGAGGGATAACTCCTGATGCTAATACGTTGTTCTTGAATATATCGGCATAGCCATTTAAGCTGGTTACACCTTCTTGTATTCTGGCTCCTCCCGAATCGATAAGCCCTACGATGGGCGAACCTGTTTTGAGGGCAAGCTCCTGTATTTTTACAATTTTAGAGGCGTGTACTGAACCAAGCGACCCACCCAATACGTTGAAATCTTGCGAAAAAGCATACACTAATCGTCCGTTGACGTTACCAAAGCCTGTGATAACACCATCGCCAAAGGCTTTTACTGATTTGCCAAACGATGTGCTTGCTGGTGGTGCATAAGCATCCATTTCTTCGAACGTACCTTTGTCAAACAAAAGTAAAATGCGTTCACGAGCAGTCAACTTGCCGCGTTGGTGCTGTTTTTTATAATAGGCTTCTCCGTATTGTTTATTGAGTAATTGTTCGCGTGCGACAAATTGTTCGTAAGCTTTTCTCATATTCTTAAAATTGCTTTATGTATGTTCTATCTTCAGACCTTTGGTTTGTTATTCAAACTTATATCTGAAAAAATGATACTTTATTAAGGGTCAGCTGTTTTTCTAAAATCTGCTCATCGATCGTAAAACTTTAAAACGACCCCTATTTTAAAGTTGCAAAAATAATATAAAACGAGCGATTCACAAAACGATTGAGTATAGACTATTTTTTTTGTTGTAATTAAAATAGTTGCGTTTTGTATTTGGCTCTTTTAGCAGCTTCGTTATCTAGCAAGTTAGATCGTAATTGGTGTTTTTTTGTTCATTTCTCAAGATCGGGTTTTAAATTGGTGTAAAAAAAAGTTTACGAAAGAAAAGTATTTCAATATACAAAAAAAAAGAAGTATTTTTGTTACCTTTAAAGCCAATATATAAAAAAAGTAAAATAATAATCATACTAATTTAAAATAATCAGAAATGAGAATTGAACGTATTTTTGCACGTGAAATTTTGGATTCGAGAGGAAATCCAACTATCGAAGTTGATGTAACATTAGAGTCGGGTGCATTTGGTCGTGCTGCTGTTCCTTCGGGAGCATC
>JBDLTH010000169.1:0-39896 GCA_039799165.1 Bacteroidota bacterium | reverse complement strand
TATCGTCAGCTATTCTCAAGGCCTCTTGTATGGAATACACGCCTTGCTCAATATTATCTCCCACTAAACGAACTTGAGGTACACGAATTTTATCGTTGATTTTGTGTAACTCTTCTTTTTTGTTATTAAACTTATTGTTTCTCATTAAAAAAGATTATTTCCTTTCTGCTTTATTTCTATTACTATTTTATTAAATTATCAAAATTTGAACAATACCAGATCGAATTAATTCTCCCAAGCATTCATCATTTTCTCGACTTCTTCAGTAATTTGATCCGCAAAGTTAGTAAATTTCATCGAACCTTTATCACCTTCGCCCTGTTTTCTTACAGAAACTTCTTCTGTCTCTGCCTCTTTCTCACCTACAACAAGTAAATAAGGAATTCTTTTCAACTCATTATCACGAATTTTCCGTCCTATTTTTTCGTTTCTATCATCTACTTGGGCTCGAATATCTAATTTTTTAAGGTACGCTGCCACACGATGTGCATAGTCATTATATTTCTCGCTAATAGGCATAAGCACCACCTGATCAGGAGTTAACCACAACGGGAACTTACCTGCTGTATGCTCGATAAGCACAGCGATAAAACGCTCCATAGAACCAAATGGGGCTCGGTGAATCATTACAGGACGATGTTTTTGATTGTCAGCACCTGTATATTCTAACTCGAAACGCTCGGGTAAGTTATAGTCAACTTGAATTGTTCCTAACTGCCAACGTCTACCCAAAGCGTCTTTTACCATAAAGTCTAGCTTAGGACCATAAAATGCTGCTTCGCCTAGCTCGATTTTGGCAGGCAAGCCTTTTTCTTGACAAGCCTCTATAATAGCTCGCTCTGCTTTTTCCCAATTCTCGTCCGAGCCTATATATTTCTCTTTATTTTCGGGATCTCTGAGTGAAATTTGAGCTTCGAAATTCTCAAAGTCCAAAGCCTTAAAGATAATAAATATAATATCCATCACTTTCAAAAACTCAGCTTTGAGTTGATCGGGCGTACAAAAAATATGTGCATCGTCTTGAGTAAATCCACGCACACGGGTAAGACCATGTAACTCTCCACTCTGCTCGTAACGATACACCGTTCCAAATTCGGCTAAACGCAAAGGTAAGTCTTTGTACGAACGTGGTGTTACTCTATATATTTCGCAATGATGTGGACAGTTCATCGGTTTCAACAAAAACTCTTCACCTTCTTCGGGTGTATGTATCGGTTGAAATGAGTCTTTTCCGTATTTAGCATAATGCCCCGAGATAACGTATAATTGCTTGTTTCCGATATGAGGGGTCATAACCTGCTCATAATCGAATTTTTTCTGTATTTTTTTTAAAAAATCTTCAAGACGTAGACGCAACTGCGTACCTCTAGGCAACCACAAGGGTAAACCTTGCCCCACATTTTGAGAAAAGGCAAATAGTTCCAATTCTTTACCTATTTTTCGATGATCTCGTTTTTTAGCCTCTTCGAGTAATACAAGGTACTCGTCCAACATTTTTTGTTTGGGAAATGTTATTCCATACAAACGTGTCAACTGCTTTCTTTTCTCGTCGCCACGCCAGTACGCTCCAGCAGCACTCAGTACTTTTACTGCTTTGATGTAGGATGTATTGGGTAAGTGTGGCCCACGGCAAAGGTCAGTAAACGAACCTTGTGTATAAGTTGTTATGGTACCATCAGCAAGATCATTGATAAGCTCGACTTTGTAACCTTCGTTACGGTCGCCAAACATACTCAAAGCATCTGCTTTAGAGATACTTTGACGAACGATGGCCTCTTTGGAGGCGATCAACTCTTTCATTTTTTTCTCGATTGCAGGAAAATCAGCATCCTTTACGGATATGTCGCCAAAATCGATATCATAATAAAAACCATTTTCGATAGCTGGTCCTATACCAAATTTGGCATGCGGATATAGTTCTTGAATGGCTTCTGCCATTAAGTGTGCCGATGAGTGCCAAAACGCATATTTGCCTTGTGCATCGTCCCATTTCAGCAGATTTACGGTAGAGTCTTCATCTATGGGGCGGGTTAAATCCCACGTTTCGCCATTGACAGAGGCAGCTAAAACATCTTGTGCCAATCTCGAACTAATATTCTCTGCTATTTGCAAAGAAGTTGTTCCTTTGGGAAATTCCCGTACAGAACCATCTGGAAATGTAATTTTTATCATTCGTATATTATTTTTTTCAAGCTTCTTACAAACGAAGATGACATTAAATAAAATTTTTCAAGTTTGCAAAAATAAGCAATTTATATAACGAAGACGTAGAAACATAAAAAAATATGTAATCTATTTATACCTCAGGCTATCTACAAAAAAGACTGTCTCTACACATTCGATAGAGCCAGTCTTAATTTATATAAGAACAACTGATTTTTAGAATTTATAACCCAATGTTAATAATCCTGTAACTTGATTTGTTGTCAATTCGGCTTTTTCGTTTCCTGCAAAACTGTAAAAATCATCGGTTCTGTTTTTTACAACAAATGCTACATCTGTATAGAAATGGGGTGTAAAACGATATCCCAAACCCCATGTGAAATGGTTGGCATCACCTACAACTGTATATTGAGGAATGGTTTTGGTATTAGGCATAGCTACAGTATGCGAACCATCTACACTGCCGTTTCGCAATACATCTTTTACAGGACTTTGTTGCCACATATAACCCACACGTGCTGCAAACTGAGGTGTAAATTTGATTTCGGCTCCAACTCTGAATACCGAAGAGCTTTTAAAATCTTCTTTTATATAATCTGTATCTTCAAATTCATATCCATACATATCTTGCAGATTCATTCGGTTGTATCCTGTCAGTTCATAATCGGCACTAATAATAGCCGTTTTACCAATAACTCCCGCTAAACTAAAGACCCACTTATCTGGAGTACGAAATTTATACTCTGTATATGCGTCATCGGGAGTGTGATATACCTTACTTGGATCCCATGAATTAACGACCTCACCATAGAAATAATCAGTCAAGTTATACCACGTAGGAGAGTGATAAGATACACCAACTCGCAATTCGTTTACAGGTTTGAATATAAGACCTGCTTTAACTTGCCATCCTGCACCTTCGGTTCTTAGGTTATTGATTAATGAATATCGATCTGATTGGCTTCCAAGAAAAGTTTCGGAATGCTCTGAATACAAGTTATAGTTAACATCGGTTACTGCAAGTGTAGCTCCTAAACTAAACATATCTGCGATTGTAGTTCCTACATTAAAATCATAGCTACTAACATCACCCTTCTCACGCATAACCATGCGACTGTCTACATTTTGACCTCTAGCTGTAGATACAAAATTTTTAGAGCCATCTGGATTCTTGTCAATAAGCCCACCTGAATATCCGAGTATTGACAACCAATCATGGTCGCCATACCCTGTACCTGTGGTAATGTAATCAAAATCGTTTTGGTCATTTGCCCTATTTGCAATATAATGAGTTAGAGACAACGCTCTGTTAGACCCGCCCATTGAAACTTTGCGGTCAAACGATTTTAAACGATTATACGAAAAACCAAAATTGAGGCGAGGGACATCATCACTATTCATCGGAAAAACGCCCACAAAAGCCAGATTATCAAAGTTTAATCTAAACTTCTTATCATCCATCTTACTTCCTCCAAAGTTGGTTTTGGTCGTTGTATTAGTAAAATTAAGGGTCGTTACTACTTCGTTTACGCTATACACACCTATACCTGCGGGGTTAATGGATATAGCAGACACGTCTCCCCCTAAAGCACCAAAAGCACCACCCATTGATACTGATCGAGCTGTACCTGTAAGGTCGTTGTACGAAAGATTGAATGCATCCATTTCTCCTTGTGCATATCCAGATGCGGAAACTGCTAATAGCAGAGAAGCTAATGTAAAAATTCGTTTCATTGTGTTTATTTTTTTAGAAAAGAGCTGTTTTGATGGTTACATTAAACAGCCCTTTTTTATATTTATTGTTAAGGTACTTACTATTTATCTACGACCACTACTACTGCGACCGCCACCACTACTGCCACTTGAGGAACGGCTACCACCTCCACCAAATGAGCCTGAGCTAGATGATGATGAACGACTTCCGCTACTATACGATCCGCTAGAATTGGATCGGCTGCTACTACTTGGTGTACTATATGATTCGCTACTTGGTCGGGTAGACGAACGTCCACTCGAAGAGCTACCTGGCGTATAGCTACGCTCTGATGAACCACGTGAACTTGATGATGTTCCTGCATTACTAGCTGGTCTTGTACGTACGCCCGACTCACGAGATGAGGAGCGATCCGACGAACCACTAACTCTGCTTGAGTTTGAATTATACATCGGGTCTCTACCTACGGATGTTCTTCTGTCGGACGCAGGTATTGTTCCTATATTGGCTTCTCGTGTAGATACACGTCCACTTGATGTGCGAACACCTTCGTTTCTTCCTGAGCTTCTATTGCTTGAGTTTCTATTGTCGCCATATCTTGTTGATGAGCTTCTATTATTACCATAACGATCTCCTGAGGCATTATACCTACCCGATCCGGATCTTGCTGTTCTGTAATGCTGCCCATAATAAGGTCTCGTATTCCAGCCACCACCATACCATGGGTCGTACCAGCTATTGCCCCAACCTACATGCCAGCCCCAACTGTTGCCATACCATCCTCCACCGTACCAGGGTCTGTAATAAGGTCTATGCCAAGAATAATATCCGCCATAATACCATGGGTCATAGAATGTATCGTACCATGGATAATAACTATTCCAACCCCAATTTACATTGTAGCTCCAACCCCTGTTAGCATAATAACCATTATAGGCATTGTCAACAACATAGACATTTATATTGTCATTGCTACTAATTCTTACACTGTTTGCTGGTTCGTGGAACTTCACAATACGATCGGTATATTGATAATCATTCTCGCTTTCGGTTGCATAATTTTCAGAAAGCATTTCTGGATCTTGTGCATCATACACATTTACATTAGCATTGCCTCTGCGATTATATGTATCAACGTCTACATTGATGTTTCCTTTTGTATATATATCCACATCATTATTGGCATTATCTACATATACATTTGTCGATTTAGACTTGACGGAATACGTTTTTTGTTGCTCAACTTTTTGTGCTTTTTTCTCTTTTGGGGATGTGGATGATCCATATACATCATCGCCCCAATCTTGAGAAAAACCTATCAATGGAAACAGTACCACTAATAGCAGTAATAATTTAGCTTTCTTCATTGTCTTACCTCCTCTTCGATATACTCGTTTAAAATCTATTTCTGTTATTATCTTCGTTATATTTAGACAAATAAATGAATGAAAAGTTTAATCTAAATTTTCATTTTTAGAATTATTTTTTTCACCTACGGATACCCTCCTTTACATAAAAAGACGTAGAGGGATATCTCTTTGTTGCGTTTCTTATCCTTAACAAAGCTTAAATACTCTAATATAGAAACAAGAAACAGGGACGAAAGTTACTAAAAAATATGTACGTGCAATCAAAAATAAACAAAAACAGACTTCTTTAACAATAGATCGACTCGTTCAGATATCCTAAAAAGCTGTACATTTGCAAAAAAAATTGGTGATGAACTATATAGAAGTTGTGTTTACTTGTGTTCCAAACAACGAGATAATTACGGAAGTACTTTCAGCTAACTTGGCAGAAATTGACTTCGAAAGTTTTGTAGATACCTCAGAAGGTGTCAAAGCATATATTCAAGAAAAATCATTTACTGAAGATGCTGTAAACCGAGTAATCAAGGATTACCCTCTAGAATCTCAGATTAGCTATACGTACTCGTTAATTGCGGAGACTAATTGGAACGAAGAATGGGAGAAAAATTATTTTCAACCATTGGTTATTGACAATAGGTGTATTATCAAAAGTACTTTTCACACCAACACTGACAACTACGAATATACCATACTCATAGATCCTAAAATGGCTTTTGGAACAGGGCATCATCAGACAACGGAGCTAATGATAAGGGAGATCTTAGATACAGACTTTGCTAAAAAATCGGTTTTGGATATGGGCTGCGGAACAGCCATATTAGCCATATTAGCGTCGATGCGAGGAGCCAATCCTTTACTTGCCATCGATATAGACAAATGGGCATATGACAATGCAAAAGAAAATCTTGAGCTGAATGACCGATCGAACATCGAAATACAAATTGGTGATGCTGAATTACTAGATGCAAGTAATGCCACATTTGATATTATACTGGCAAATATCAACCGAAACATATTGTTAAACGATATACACAGATACAGTGAGGTATTGAATGCTGGAGGCACACTGCACATGAGCGGTTTCTATACGGAAGATATAGAAGCGATTACGAATGAATGCAATAAGCATGGGCTTTCGTTTGTACATCACCAATCTAAAGACAATTGGGCAACAGTCAGATTTATGAAAAGCCCTATTTAATATTAAGAGTAGATACACCACCTTAATTTCGTATTTATACAATAATACTTACCTTTACGTTTTAGTTTTATATACAGAAATCTGATCTTTATGAATATTTTATTGTTAGGTAGCGGAGGCAGAGAACATGCACTAGCGTGGAAAATAATACAGAGCAAAAAGACGATCCGTTTATTTGTAGCTCCTGGTAATGCTGGAACAGCGACTATTGCCGAGAATATCAATATATCGCCTACCGATTTTTCGGCAATAAAAATATTTTGCATAGAAAAAAACATCAACATGGTGGTTGTAGGTCCCGAAGACCCATTGGTGAAAGGTATTTACGATTTTTTCGCTGAAGACAAATTACTGCAACACATCCCTGTAATTGGTCCTTCGAAAGAGGCGGCTCAACTTGAGGGAAGTAAAGATTATGCAAAGCAGTTTATGTATCGCCACAACATCCCTACTGCTGCTTATAAAAGCTTTACCCAAGAAACGCTTTGCGAGGCATACACTTTTCTCGAAAGTATGAATGCACCCTATGTATTAAAGGCTGACGGACTAGCTGCAGGCAAAGGTGTACTCATCATCAATGATATTGAGGAGGCTAAAAGAGAATTGAAATCGATGTTTGATGGCATGTTTGGTGATGCGGGGCAAACCGTTGTTATCGAGCAATTTTTATCGGGTATCGAGTGTTCAGTTTTTGTACTTACCGATGGTGCAAGCTATAAGATACTGCCTGTTGCCAAAGACTATAAACGTATAGGCGAACAAGACATGGGTCTCAACACAGGTGGGATGGGAGCTGTATCGCCCGTATCGTTTGCTGACGAGACTTTTATGCTAAAGGTAAAGGAGCGTATCATAGAACCCACAATAAACGGAATAAAAGCAGACAATATAACTTATAAAGGATTTATATTTATTGGCTTGATTAGTGTACAAGGCGAACCAATGGTTATCGAATATAATGTAAGAATGGGAGACCCTGAAACAGAAGTTGTAATACCTCGTATACAATCAGATTTGGTCGACCTACTCGAAGCAGTAGCTACGCAAACCCTACACAATAAAACCCTAGAGATCAGCAACCAATATGCAGCAACGGTCATGTTGGTATCTGGTGGATACCCTGAAGATTATGAGAAAAATAAGCTCATATCAGGATTAGACACCATTAGCAGTGATAGCATTGTATTTCATGCAGGCACTAAAGTGAATGGAGAATCAATTGTAACAAATGGTGGGCGAGTAATTGCCGTAAGCTCCTTAGGCAAAACAAAAGAAGAGGCATTAAGCAAATCGTACCAAAATGCAGCCACCATTTCGTACGAAGGAAAATATTACCGCAAAGACATCGGTTTCGATTTAATGTAAACCCACTATAACATCATAGAATGGAAGTTATAAAACCATATAAGACCTACGTGGTAGAAAATAAAATGCTCGTTTTTTTTTCTATCATCTTGGCGTATCTGGTTCGATTATATTTTTGCTACACGTATAGCGAACCCGAAATAGATTCATACATTCATGGTTATTTGTGGAACACACAGATAAACAAGCTCCTATCAAGTAACTTCGTATCCGCACATTTAAGCTTTTTATCGATACTGGCTCTAACATTTTATGCTGGTATGATTAACGAAAAATATAAAATAATAAAAAGTCGTACATACCTAATTTATGTACTGCCACTATTATTTTTTAGCTACGATCCTGTTTTCTTACACATTACCCCGCAATGCTTAAGCCTTCTACTCATCTTGTTCTGTTTAGATATAATGCTTGGTGCATATCAACAAACATATGACTCAGGAAAGGCGTGTAATGTAGGTTTTTTTTTAGGGTTGGCTAGTTTATTCGCATTTAGTTCGCTATTATACCTTCCTCTATTTTGGATTGCTTTTTGGTCTGTACGCTTTCTTTCGTTCCGAACCTTTGTATCCTCACTTTTGGGTATTGGCATAGTATACTGGCTTGCCTTTTTTTACTTTTTATGGCAAAATGATTTACAAACATTTACAGCTCCATTCTTAGATTTATATCCAATTACTACAGATTATTTTGAGGATATGAGTACTAAAAAAATTATCTCGTTGAGTACTTGTAGCATTCTGCTATCGTTAGTCTTGATAAGCTATTTGACGAATGCGTTCCGAGAAAAGATTCAGACAAGAGCCTACCTTTCGGTTTTTTACACGTTTACACTAGTCTCTTATTTTGCTTTCTTATTTATATCGCACGACAGATTATTAAATCTATATGTGTCGACATTCTGCACAGCTTTTCTGCTCTCCTATTTTTTTACTTTGACTGATCAGCGATGGAAAGTATATACATTTTACATACTGATGGGCTTATTCTTTGTTGTGCTTTTGTACCTTCTGTTGTTATAGGACGATTCAATGTTTGCAACATGTTTTGATGTGATGGTCTTCTTCTGATTCTGAAGTTGAAAGACACTGTTGCAAGTCGGGCATTGATGTTATCCCCTATAAATTCTTTTATAAAAGTTTAGAGCAGGCCTGTGATCTAATAGATGAGGGTCTCTGCAATTTTTGTTTTTCAAGGTCTGCCCAATCATCGCAGGTGTTACTCAAGAGCCTATTCAGTAGTGTGTACATCATAGAGGTCTCGATAATTTGTGGCTCTAACTATTATTCCTGTATGCTACATGTAAAGGATAGATACTTTATTTCAGAACTCATATTTTTGTGTGCTCCCCCTTTAAAAACAGATTCAGAATCAAGCTTATGCAGAGAATATATTTTATGTGAATTGTTTTTCAGTAGTACTATTTAGCAACTAATCGTTACAAGCCTAAATCTATAATACGTTTTATTTCAGTTTTATTTCAGAAATAATTATAATATTTGTATTTAATCTGAAGTATGCTATATGAAAATATTACTAATAGAGGATGATCCTTCTTTGCAAGAGATTATCGAAAAGTCGCTACTTAAAGAGCGTTATATTGTTGATTGTGCGACTAATTACAAGGCAGCGATTCTTAAAATAGAAGATTATACATACGATTGTATATTGTTGGATATTATGCTTCCTGATGGCAGTGGTTTGGATATTCTGAAATATTTAAAATCAATTGACGTAAAGGCGAATGTAATTATCATCTCTGCCAAAGATGCTCTGGACGACAGAGTTTTAGGTCTAGAATTAGGTGCTGACGATTACCTGCCTAAACCGTTTCATTTAGTAGAGCTCCATGCACGCATCAAGAGTGTAATACGTCGTACCCAAAACAGTGGCAATATACACTTGCAAGTGGGTAATGTTCGGGTAATGCCCGATACCTTTGAGGTATATGTGGATGACAAATCGCTGGAGTTGAACAGAAAGGAATACGATATTCTCTATTATTTTATGAATAGACCGGGGAGATTGATTAACAAAGAAACCCTAGTCGAGTCCGTATGGGGCGATCATATAGATCAAATAGATAATTATGATTTTATGTATTCGCAAATAAAGAATCTACGAAAAAAGTTGAAAGAGTCTGACTCTAATATTGAGATTAAAGCAATTTACGGATTTGGCTACAAACTTGTAATAGAAGAATGAAACTTATTTATCAATTAGTTTATCGTATGTCTATAGCTTTGATAGTGATACTTACTATTTGGGCTATACTGTTTTATATTGCTATAATGGACGAGGTAAATGACGAAATAGACGATTCGCTCGAGGCCTACTCTGAATATATTATTGTAAGCTCCTTATCGGGAGATTCTTTGCCAAGTAATGGCATCGGTTCTAACAACGAATATTCTTTGATAGAAATAGATTCGTTACGTGCCGATTTACGGCCTCATATAGAATACATAGACTCGATGGTGTATGTGAAACAGAAATCGGAAACAGAACCTGCCCGAATACTCCGAACCATATTTAACGATGCGGAGGGTAAATATTTTGAGCTTACAGTTTCTACACCTACTATCGAAAAAAAAGACTTAAGGGAAGCAATATTGTATTGGATTATATTTCTGTATTTTTCTCTTCTTGTCGTCATTCTAATTATTAATGCACTAGTGCTTTACAAAAGTACAAAACCTTTATATGTTTTATTGAAATGGATTGATAATTATAATTTTGAAGGGTCGCTCGAACCTTTAAAGAATGAATTCACAATTACTGAATTTCAAAAATTAAACACAGCTGTCGTACGAAGTTTTAATAGAGCTAAAGAGTTGTTCGATAATCAAAAACAGTTTATAGGGAATGCTTCGCACGAGCTACAAACACCCATTGCGATCTGTAAAAACAGATTAGAGCTTTTGATGGAAGATGAAACCTTGACCGAATTTCAATTGGGCGAAATTATTAAAGTGAGTGAAACCTTGAGTTATCTATCAAAACTAAATAAGTCGCTACTTCTACTCACTAAGATAGATAATCAGTTATTTACCAATAGTCGGTCAGTAGATGTAACAAGCCTCCTAGCCCGTTATTTATCGGATTTTGAAGATATATATGCGTTTATGGGTATAACTGTGCAGCTAGATACAATAGCACATTTTGTGGTTAATTCAGATGAGTCATTAGCAAATATACTTGTTACTAATTTATTGAAAAACGCATTCATATATAACAAAGAAAAAGGGCGTATCGTTATTCGTTCTACCGAATCCTATATCATCTTCGAGAATACAGGACGGAAAGAAGCACTAAACAAGGAGCGCATATTTGATCGCTTCTATAAGCAATCAACCGTTGAGGGATCAACAGGTTTGGGTTTAGCTATATGTTCATCTATCTGTCAATCACAAGGGTTTAAACTTGACTATTTGTTTCAAGACAGTATGCACAAGTTTAAAATATCAAACCGTTAAAAAACATCAAAAAAGCCTGTCCATTAGATTCTTTCCAGATTCTTTCCAGATTTACCCCTATATCTTTGTCATATAATTTAACAAACAAGAAGTGTAATTTAATAGGATTAAAAAAATGAAAAAGATACTTGTTTTATTTGTAGCCTTAGTAACGTTTAGTTTTACGGCAAGTGCAGGGGATGATATTCCAATCCAATTTAATGAACTGCCTAAGGTTTCGATTCAGTTTATCAAAAACAACTTCCAAGAAAAATCAGTAGCATTAGTTAAGAAAGAGAATGACTTTTTTGATGTATCGTATGACGTAATTTTTACCAATGGAGATAAAGTAGAGTTTGATAAAAAAGGTAATTGGACAAAGGTTAGTGCAGCACAAGCTACTTTCCCTAAAGGTATCGTTCCGGCTCAGATCACTAATTATGTGAATCAAAAGTACCCTAACACATACATTATGGAGATCGAAAAAACAGACTATAAAGGTTATGAGGTTGATCTGTCGAATGGTTTAGAATTAAAATTTAACAAAGCGTTTAAACTGGTTTCAATTGATTGATTATAATCAATCAATTGAAATAATTATATAATAATAAAAAAGGATAAGAATATGAAATTTTCTCGTTTAGTTTTAGCCGTATTATTTGCAGCTGGTACACTCACATTTACTACATCATGTAGTAGTGATAATGATGCACACGACGATGGTGTAGTTGTTACTTACGATGAACTGCCTGGTACATCAAAAGTATTTATTGGAGATCATTTTAAATCTTCTACGGTAACAGGGGTAAGAAAAAAAGCAGATAGCTATGATGTGTCTTTGCTTGAATCACAAACAAGATCAACAGCAGCGGTAGCCATAGGTTACGAAGTTAAGTTTGACCTTAGCGGTGTTTGGTTAGAAATGGAAGCTCACAACGATGGTCCACTACCCGAAAACGTATTGGCATTGGTTCCTCGTCCTATCATTTCTTACTTGGCTCAAAACTACCCAGGTAGATCGATTACCGAAATAGATAAAGTATACCAAGGTTACAAAGTTGAGCTTGTTGGTGCAGATGATGCAGAACTTCTTTTCGACTTGAATGGTGTATACAAAGGTAATTCGGGAGGAAACTCAAGCGATAAGCCTGTAAATGTAAATGATTTACCTGCTCCATCAAAAAGCTTCTTAACAACACATTTTGCAGGAGTAAACGTAACTAGTGCAACAAAAGATAACGAAGGTTATGATGTGAAATTAGCAAACACAGTAGAGATCGATTTTGATTTGCAAGGTCAATGGATCGAAATAGATGCTAACAACACCACGTTACCAGCATCGGTATTAGCTTTATTACCTCAAGGGATCACCACTTACCTAAACACTAATTATCCTTCAAAAAGAGTTGAAGACATCGCTAAAAAACCAAGTTCTTATAAAATAGAATTGGCAGGTGATATCGAACTAAGCTTTGACACTGCAGGTAACCTTTGGGGTGTTAATAATAATAACAATTCGAACAACGGTTCTTCTAGTGATCAGAGAGTAACTTTCGAAAGCTTACCTTCAGCAAGTAAAACTCTTTTGCAACAACATTTTTTGACTACAACTACTGTGTTGTATATTGAAAAAGATACAGACGAGTATGATGTAAGATTAGCTGACGGATCTGATGTTACTTTCGATTTAGCTGGTAACTTGAAAAGTGTTGAAGTATTACCTGGAAAACAAGTGCCAACAGCTTTGATACCAGCCAAGATTAGTGCTTATCTAACTACTAACTACGCTACAAAGAAGGTGATAGAACTAGAAGTGAAACCTCTGGGTTATAAAATAGACCTTTCGGGATACCCTCAACTAGAGTTGCTATTTGATGCAAACGGTGAGTTTAAGGGATTTGATTAATTCGGAAATCAATAGTTCCAATAAAAAGCAAGCCCCAGACAAAGTCTGGGGCTTGCTTTTTATTGGAACTAAACTTTTACACCTAAACGGAAACTATTGCAGAGGCTGTATAATCGTATTTTTGAGGTATTCGTATTCAAGCTGAAAACATTCGCTAAATACGCCATCGTCATTAAAGCTTTCTTCTATTTCCTGCATTGTCCAAAACTTACCACTCAATGAGTTTAAACTATTCAGTTGCTGTTCATTTTCAATATGCGATACATAAAGCAAGATCAAACGTTTACTGTTTTCATTTTCATAAATATATTTAAGCAGGTAATTGAAACTTAGCTCTTCTTTATTCAATGATTTTACAATACTATTGCGTATAGCGGTGTTTATTTCGTGTCCATACAACATATATTTTTCAAAAGGATGGTCATATGTGTTTGGATCTAATATATCATCCTCGGCTTTCTTCTGGAGGTACAATTTACCATCACTTACCAAGACTACTCGTATTACTGGGTGTAACAATGTATTCTTCATGCGTACAGATACCGATTTGGCAATGCGACCTGTAACTTCTCCTGACTCATTTACAATCGGAAGCCACTCTTCTTTTTGAAGCAATTTTACGATATTCAAAGTCTTCATTTCCTCGTAAAAGATAATGACTACTATAAAAAGAATAGGGAGTATACCATACAATAGCGTGTTTGCGTCGTTCGACGAATCCAGATTGCCATTGATATGCCTATAAATAAGAAGTACAAACAGATGGTAGCTAATAGCATGTTGAACGTGGTTAGATGTTTCAAAAAAATCGTGTAAGTATGTTTTTTGTGTTGTATCTTGCTTCTTTTTATCCAGATAGTTACTTATTTTTGTTCTGAACATACGGGTTATGGTAAGTAGAATAAAAAATACAAGTTCGTACAAAATTATATAGAGTAAATTTGTAATGCTTGTTTTGTGCAAGATGATCCAGAAACCAAATGTGATTGATAATGCACAAAAGTTGACTAAAAATAGTAAGCGGCTGGTACTAGCTTTGACATAATATCTGATTATGAGATCAACTATTCCGGCAAATAGGATGGATACGACAAGAGCAAAAAATAAATTGTGATAAACGAAAAATAAAGAAACGTATAATAACGAGGGTAGTAAGCCCAAGGATGGATTGATTAAGTATTTTTGGATGCCTTTTGTTAACATTGTATATTAGTCCTATTGTATCAAAACTCCTGATGTTCATATTACATAAAACATCAAGAGTTTAAGTATTCTTATGATTTATCTTAAAAACCTTAAATATCTACTCTAAACAATTGCACAACACTATTTGTTTACCATTTTTTTTTACAATAATTATTTTACAGAACTCAGAAAACAATTTTATATACATAATTTATTCTTTTAGAGTATATTGCTTTGTTTTATACGTTTTTTATAAAATAGTATAAAAATTATCTATCAATTTCTATTATTGTACCTAATGATATATAGCACACATACCCCTTTATGTGTGTGTATCCCATTTTGCTGATTTGAGCCATATAGTTCTTTACCTGTTTTTGGTGTTTTTTTTCTTCTTTTTCGCCAAACTTATAATCGATAACAATCACTTCATCTTTGCCAATCATCACACGATCGGGACGTATAAATATTCCATTGGGTTGAAGTATCTGAATTTCATTTAACACCTTGTATTTATTGCTATACCACTCACTAAGTTGAGGATTGGATAGATATTGATGTAGTAACTCAGCTAATTTGAGTTGTTCTTGTTGGTTTATATAGCCTCCAAGCTTATAAGTCTCAAGAACATCCTCCATTTCATCTAAAGATTTTATTTTGCTGACAATTTCGTGCATCAAGGTTCCGTATTCTCGTTGCCCTTTGTCTGAAAAAAAATATTTGTTATTTAATTTTAGTTTTAGCCGATCGTCAAAAGGGGTACTTTTAATCGCATCCACCTTTAGCTCATTTTTTTGAATGGTAGCCATCTCTTGAGGATATTGAAGTACACTATTTCCTAACTCGAAGGTGTTATTGTCACCATTTAACGAGGCATCTAACTTTATAAAAGTTTTGTTTGCAGTATCCGCTAAAGGGTGATAAATGCAAGCCCATAACAAAGACGATATGGAGTTTATATTTTTCGGTGTCTCTTTTGGCTTTGGGGTAAAAATAATTAAATCTTTGACCGCCCGAGTGAATGCTACATACAGTATGTTTAAATTATCGATAAATGCGTGTAGCTTCTCATTATAATATTCGTATGCAAATAGTGTATTGCTCAATTTTTGAGAATACTTTACAGGCACTAATTTTAATAGATCGAATGGTTGTATTTGGGGTTTGCACCAAAGTATGACTGGCATTTTGTGATCGATTTCCCAATTACAGAAGGGGATAAGTACAGCCTTAAATTCTAATCCCTTCGACTTATGTATTGTCATTATTCGTATGGCATCTTGTCCATCGGGTGTGTATATCGTTTGGTTCTGACCACTTTCTTCCCACCACACCAAGAAAGAGTCGAGATCTGATACTCTTTTGATCGTAAAATCAAGTATGGTGTCTAAAAAGGCTTGTATATAAATATTTTCATTTTTGTCGAGGGCTTCATTAAATAGGTTAAATATTTCTTCAACCATTTCGTATAAGGGCAGTTCTTTGATTCTATTTAATTCTTGCCTGATTGCTTCTGGAAAATTGTGATCGAGCGAAAAATGGCTACGAATAGCCTCTTCGGCAACTAGATTATCTTTGAATTTGTAGTATTCATAAATAGCCAATGCTTGCAATGTCCTGTCAAAGGGATTACGTAAATAGTGTAGCAACGAAATGATGAATTTAATACTTTTTGAGTTTCGGATAAATAAGGCTTCATCCGAAATGATATCGTATTTATAGCTTGAATCACTGTGTAGCCCTTTGTATTCTAACAAGATATTAGCTACCTCTGCACCCTCCCTCTTGGTGCGTACCAATATGGCTATATCTTTGAGCGAGTAGCCACTGTCTTGCAATTGTTCAATAGTGTGTGGCAATTGTTGCAGTGCATGCTGTTTCCAATCAGTATGCTCTTCAGTGTCAATGAATTCAATTTTCACATGCCCATCTTCAATCGTTTCTCTCTTTTTATCAGGTATGTATTGATACGAGTCAGCATAAGCACGCCTAATGCGATTAGTAAAGGAGTCGAAGTTGGCAGACGTAGCTGTGTTACTTGTACTGTCATTAAATAGTTGTTGCAATAATATCGAGCTGCTTTCGAAGATAGCATTGTTGAAGTCTATGACATGTTTGCAGCTTCGCCAATTGTTGGTAAGTGATTGATGTCTGATCGCGTTATTCTTAAAATCGAGATCAATTTGCTCGTCCAAAAGTTTCCAATCCGAATTTCGCCAGCGGTATATACTTTGTTTTACATCGCCCACAATCAGATTTTTGTTTCCTGCTGATACACTATCCTTGACTAGCGGTAAAAAATTAGCCCATTGCATTCCCGAGGTATCTTGAAACTCGTCTATCATGTAGTTTTCGATACGTGTTCCTACCTTTTCGTATATAAAAGGACTATCAGCACCTTGTATTATTTTAGTTAATAGTTCGGTTGTGTCGGATATTAGCATTACGTTATTTTCGGCAGCATATTCACGTATTTTCTTATCCACATCGCCCAATATGCCCAATGCAAAAAAATAGCGATTGATTTCGTATGCCGTTTGGTACATATACGAATTATCGTAATGAGCCAGTATTGACACTACACAATCGTTAAGCCCTTCTGTATAGCTTTGTTCTATTTTTGATTTCAGCTCACTCGCTGTTGTTTTTGTATACCAATTAGCAATATTGTCTGCCGTTTTTCTGAATGTATCGGTAGGTTCTTTGATTTCGCCATTATACCATTTGACAAAGCTGATAAACGTAGATCTTGATCCTCCTTTAAAGTCTTCGGGATGCAATCCAAGTCGAGATACTATATGTAGAGCTTTTTGTGCGATTTGTTTCGATGTTTGTTCAAACTCTCTTATTATTTGCAGCAAAGTTTGTTTATACTCATTAAGCAATTCTTTATTACTGATGTCTTGCTGTATTTCGTCACTGGATTCTTTGTAACTCTCTTTAAATATTTCGCTCGATAGAGCGTGTATATCATTGCGGATGTTCCACGTCTCCCCACCCTCAATTTTTTCTTCCGAAAACCGTATTAGCCAATCTAGCAACTGCTCATTACCCGACTGTTCCAAATCGTAGAGCATCGAGTCTATGGCTAGTCTCAATACTTTATCTTTATCTAGCTCTACGTTGTAGCCACCTCCTAAACCTATTTCACGGGTGAAGGAACGCATGGTTTGTTGAAAAAATCGATCGATCGTGCTAATGGAAAATGCAGAATAATCGTGCAAAATAGTGGTCAATATCTGGCGTGCCTGTGCCTGTATTGCTTCTTGGGGTTTATTATATGCTTCGCATAATTTTTTTAGATGTTCCGATTTTTTATCGGAAGCTAGGTAAGCAAGTTCTTTTATTATTCTGCTTTTCATTTCTTCAGTAGCCTTATTGGTAAAGGTTACTGCCAGTATGTGCTTGTACGCAAAAGGGGTCTTGAAAAGCAATAAAAGATACTCCTCTGTAAGTTGGTGTGTCTTTCCCGAACCCGCAGAAGCTTTGTATACAATCAACTGTTCTTTATCAGATAATTCTTGCTTTTGCATACCCTTCTTTTTGCAAAAGCTCTAACACCTTATTCCTAAAGTCGCCTTGTATAAGTATTTCCCCATCCTTGGCCGATCCACCTACTCCACAACGAGTTTTTAGCAGTTTTGCTAAATCTTGCAAATCGCTATCCGTACCTGTAAACCCAGTTATTAGCGTTACAGCCTTACCTTTTCGGTTTCGTTTATCCAACAATATGCGTAAGGGTTGTTTAGCAACAAGTATGGTTTCTTGCTCTGTCTCATCGCCTGTTTCGTAGCTAAAGTCTGGATTTGTTGAGTACACAACATTCAGTCTTTCTTTCCAATCATTACCATTTTTCATACCTAAAGAGAATATAATCGTTATGCTCGTTCAAAAATACTCAAAATTTGTCATATTAGCAGTTTTATTTTATTGAACCAATTTTCGGCTTGCTTTTTGTAGTGTAATTCTAAATTTTTAGGCAAAGATTGTTTGTCTTCTTATCAATATTATAATTATGATCCATTTTAAGCCTATCGAATTGTCAGATAAATCTAAAATAGATACCTGTCTAGAGGCGAATATTTTTCGAACATGCGATTTTTCTTTTTCCAATCTGGTTGCATGGCAAACAAAGTTTAATACCGAATACGATATTATACATAAAACATTGTTTTTATGCTTTCATGAAGAGAATGGCACAGTATACTACATGATGCCCATTGGCCCGATGGGTGTAAAAGAGGCTATAGAGTTGATGATGTCTGATGCCGAAAGTCATAACATCCCTTTTAGAATGCGGGGTGTATCACTGCGTATGTGGGAGATTATTCAACAGGCTATGCCTGGCGTATTTCAGTATACACATGATCCAAGTAACGATGAGTATATATACTTATCCGAAAAGTTGATAACCCTGTCAGGCAAGAAGTTGCAAAGTAAGCGTAACCACATCAATCGTTTTAAAGCTGACAACCCTAACTGGGAATATTTTCCCCTGACAAGTAAGGATGAGCTAGAGCAGTGTGCTGCTATGCTAGGTGTATGGGAAGACACGAAAGACGATAAGGATGGATCGTTGCAATACGATCATTATGCCACGAAGTTAATGTTAGACAATTTTGATTATCTAGGTCTGAAAGGTGGGGCCATCCGTGTCAATGGTAAGATTGTAGCTTTTACTATTGGCGAAAAACTTACTGACGATATTTTTGTGGTGCATGTTGAGAAAGCATTTGGCGAGATGAACGGTGCATATACCATAATCAACCAGCAGTTTGTGCAACATGAGGCATCCGAATTTAAGTATATCAATAGAGAGGAAGATATGGGAATAGAATCGTTGCGTAAAGCAAAGCTTTCGTACCAGCCCGATATAATACTCGAAGAAGGTTTCTTAACACCAATTTCAGAATGAGATGATACAGTTTGCTACTGCTCAGACTACCCAGAGTATACGCTCGATGTGGAAGACTTGCTTCGGAGATTCGGATCAATATATGGATCTGATTTTTTCGAGAAAGTACAAAGAAGAAGACACACTCGTTTATTTCGAAGAGGGCGTTGCAGTAGCTTCTTTGCAATTACAACCTTATACGATGCAACTGTATGGCGAAGCCGTGCAGTTGTATTATCTGATGGGCTTGTGCACATTGCCTGAATATAGAGGCAGAGGGTATATGGCACAATTGATCGTCGAATCCATTAAGGTGGTGAAGCTGAGAGGTGTTTTTTTGACAGTGCTAGTGCCAGCCGAAAATTGGTTATATGGCTATTATGCCAAATATGGCTATGTAAAAACATTTGATGAAGACCCAACGCCTATCGATCTGGAGTTGATTGCCCATACCTATTCAAGGGATGTTTTGGAGGCATACAAGTTGTTTGATATGAAGTTTCAACACAAAGAGTCTACTGTACTGAAAACTCAAGACGATTTTGATGTGATGTTAACAGAATACACAATGGACAATTTGCCAAGAAAATCAAATTTAGGTGGCATGTCTCATTTTGTAAATCCGCTTCCTGTATTGCGAGCCTATGCAAAAGCCAATCCCCATTTCGATTTTACATTTAGCCTTGCTCATTCTGCCTTAGATAAGTCTGCCAATTACCATGTTCATCGCGGTGTGGTTGATGTAGTGTCAACTACTCATGTTGATTTTGAAATCAACATACAACAATTGACAAGTCTACTTTTAGGTTACAATGTCGATCAATTTCCAGCACATATTGGCGGTTATTTTGAACCTAAGCACCCAAGCTTAAATTTAATGTTAGAATAAAGCTCCCAAAGCTTCCCTGTCCACATAATACTAGGTCTGCTCGATCGCACTTCAGACCCACTTTAGATACCACAATAACACACTGTATTTCTGCACCTTAAACAAAAAAACCAACCAATCGGTTTATTTCGTTAGCTATCAGAAATCTTTACTCCCCGATGGTTTTCCTCGATTCAAGGCTTTGAGTACAATATCTCTACCCACCTTAACTCCTCTTTCGTGTAGTGCTTTTTCTATGGTTTTATATGCCAACTCTGGATGATTATTATCTTGGCTCAGATGGCATAGCCAAACCTCCTCCAACTTGTCGTGATATATACTACACAAAAGTTCGGCACTAAGGCTATTGCTCAAATGCCCCATCCCCGATGTTATTCTTTGTTTCAGGTGTTCTGGATAACGCCCATTTTTAAGCATCTCGTCATCGTAGTTGGCTTCTACAATGAGGTAGTTGGCATTCTCTGTATATTTGATGATTGTGTCTGTTATTCTACCTATATCGGTAGCTATAACAATAATTTTACCTTCTACTACTATTTTGTACCCAACGTTTTCTATCGAATCGTGTGGTATGTCAAAAGCGGTTATAGAGAAATCTTTGATCTGAAACTCTTTTTCTTTTTCGATAACCCGTTTTGCTCCCAATAGTTTTTCTTGTACGCAATAGCTTCTTTCTATACCAAAGTGTACGGATTCGGTTGCATATATGGGCAGTTGCATTTTACAACCAAGACTTCCTACCGATTTGATATGATCGCCATGGTCGTGTGTAATGAGTACTGCTATAATGGTTTCCATGGCAATACCATATTCTCTCAAGTATTTTTTGATGGTACGTGTACCGATGCCTGCGTCTATCAAAATACCATACCGTGAAGTACCCAAATAGTAGCAATTGCCATTACTACCACTAGAGAGACTTATGAGCTTGTATTTTGATTTTGGACTAAATAGACTGTATTGCATGGGGATCAAAAAGAGAATGAGGAAAGGGCTTTAGTACCTGTGTTAAACTCTCTAATGATATTGTCAATAACTGCTGCTGCTGCTGGGATGTCTTTGATCTGTGAAACGATTTGTCCTATTTCGAGTTCTCCTTCGATAAGATTACCTTCAAAAATCCCTTTTTTGGCTCTGCCTTTACCTAACAATTCTTTTATCTCGTCTGCCGAAGCCCCTCTATCTTCAGCAGCCTGCACCTCTCTTTGAAAATCGTTCTTTATCAAACGAGTAGGGCTCAACTTCTTGAGTGATACTATTGTGTCCCCTTCATTTAGAGTAATACATAATTGCTTGAATTCGTCCGATGCCGAGCTTTCTTGCGTCATTGCAAAACGACTTCCTATCTGCACCCCTTCTGCACCTAATGCAAAGGCAGCTAACATAGTTGCCCCAGTGCCAATACCACCTGCTGCAATAAAAGGTATATTTATACTGCTCCGCACTTGAGGTGTAAGTGCCATTGTGGTCGTTTCTTCACGCCCATTATGCCCTCCCGCTTCGAAGCCTTCTGCCACTACGGCATCTACACCCGCTTCTTGACATTTCAAAGCAAATTTAGAACTAGCCACCACATGAGCTACCTTGATACCATTTTCTTGTAGCTTTTTAGTCCATGTTTTAGGGTTTCCTGCTGATGTGAATACTATTTTGACACCTTCTGCTATTATTATGTCCATAATAGCCTCAATTTGTGGGTATAGTAAAGGTACATTTACCCCAAAAGGTTTGTCTGTGGCAGTTTTACACTTCTGGATATGCTCTCTTAACACTTCTGGATACATCGATCCCGCACCAATAAGTCCTAAGCCTCCAGCATTGCTTACTGCTGATGCTAACCTCCAGCCACTACACCAAACCATTCCACCTGAAATGATCGGGTATTTTATTCCAAATAATTCGGTTATTCTATTTTTCATGGGTGCATCTATTTTTATTGTTTTCACAAATATAAGAAAATGATACGATGCTACCGAATGTTTGATTTTTTTATGCTACAACTTGTAATATGTCGCGTATCGAAATTGTTTTCTCCTAAAATACTATCTTTGTTATAAAACTAACCATCTAAAATTGACAAATATGTATCTTATACATAATGCGACTTTGATTAACGAAGGCTCATCGATTGTAGCCTCTGTATTGATTGAGGGCGAATTGATAAAAGCCGTTTATCTAAGTTCAAACATCCCCAACGAAATACGAAGTAAAGCAAAAGTGATTGACGCAACAGGACTTTGGTTACTACCAGGTGTAATAGACGATCAAGTGCATTTTCGTGAACCAGGTCTTACCCATAAGGGAGATATTGCGTCCGAAAGCCGAGCAGCCATAGCTGGAGGTGTAACTTCGTTTATGGAAATGCCCAATACCAATCCACAAACGACCTCGATAGAGGCATTGGATGCGAAGTTTGAAATTGCTTCTACTAAATCATATGCCAACTATTCTTTCTATTTAGGAGCTACAAATGACAATCTGTCTGAGCTAAGAAGGGTAAATAAAAAAGAAGTTTGCGGAATAAAGATATTTATGGGTTCGTCTACAGGAAACATGTTGGTAGATAATCGAAAAGCATTGGAGGCTATTTTTGCCGAAACCGATATGCTTATTGCTACCCACTGCGAAGAGGAGGAGATTATCAAGAAAAATATAGCTTACTACAAAGAGCTTCAAGCCACAGAAGATCTGCCTATAAACTATCATCCGCTGATACGATCGGCAGAAGCATGTTATCAATCATCGGCAAAGGCGATAGAATTGGCAGACAAATACGGAGCTCGTATACATATTTTGCACCTGTCTACTGCCAGAGAAGTACAGCTATTTGACGCAAAGCCTCTTGTGGATAAAAAAATTACGGGAGAGGTTTGCGTACACCATCTCTGGTTTTCGGATAATGATTATGCAAAGTATGGCTCTCGCATCAAATGGAATCCTGCGGTAAAGACAAAAGAAGACAGAGATGCTATCTTGGAAGGATTACTTAAAGGCAAATTAGATGTTATAGCCACCGATCATGCACCACATTTGCTCAACGAGAAGGTAGGTGGATGCTTTACAGCTGCCTCGGGAGGTCCTTTGGTGCAGCATTCGTTGCAAATGATGTTAGAAATGTCTAAACAAGGGAAAATAACCAAAGAAGAAGTGGTGAACAAAATGTGTCATGCTCCAGCAACGCTGTTTCACATCGAAAAACGAGGCTATATTCGTGAGGGGTATTATGCCGATTTGGTGTTGGTGAATCCAAACAAAGCATATTCGATAGATCAAAGTAACATTTTATATAAATGCAAATGGTCGCCGCTAGAGAATGAAACGGTTTCTACAACAATCGAAAAAACATTTTTGAATGGGCAAATTGCTTTTGAAAATGGCTTAGTGAATGAAGTCAGAGGAAAAGCTTTGACTTTTGATTATTGAATGTATATATAGTCATAAATAGAAAAAAGGTCTGAATATTATTCAGACCTTTTCTTATTCAACTTTGCTCTCCCTCTTGGACTTGAACCAAGGACCCTCTGATTAACAGTCAGATGCTCTAACCAACTGAGCTAAGGAAGAATTAAATATAGTTGAAAGAAGCTTCTCAGCTTTGCTCTCCCTCTTGGACTTGAACCAAGGACCCTCTGATTAACAGTCAGATGCTCTAACCAACTGAGCTAAGGAAGAGTGTTTAAGTAGATGCTTTACTACAAAAGCGAAGCAAAATTAGGAGATATTTCCGAATTATGCAATATCTTTGCTCTAAAAATTTTTAAATAATGAAAATACTTGGAATGGGCAATGCATTGGTAGACGTACTAGCATTGATAAATGACGATAGTTTATTGACACAACTCAATCTGCCTAAGGGCAGTATGCAGCTAATTGACGAGGATCGAAAAATAGCCTTGAGCAAAGTAATAGAAGATAAAGAAAAACACATAGCCGCAGGCGGATCAGCATCCAATACGATAGCAGGTCTAGCTAAACTTGGCGTAGACACAGGTTTCATTGGACGAATAGGTAAAGATACATTTGGTGATTATTATAAAAATGACATTGAAAATTGTGGCGTTCATCCACATCTCATCGTTTCGGATACCGAGGCATCGGGCGTTGCAACAACATTTGTATCTAAAGATGGTCAAAGAACCTTTGGCACATATTTAGGTGCTGCAGCAGCTCTTAATCCCGACGATTTGAAAGATGAAGACTTTGTAGGATATGACTATTTCTACATCGAAGGCTATCTAGTTCAGAACCTAGAACTTATACGAAGAGCCATTACCTTGGCTAAAAAACATGGGGCAAAGGTAGTACTGGATATGGCTAGTTACAATGTAGTAGAGGCGAGTAGAGACTTTTTGTTAGAAATTATCCCTACGCATGTAGATATTATTTTTGCCAACGAAGACGAAGCTAAAGCATTACTCAATGTCGATTTGCAAGAAGCATTACGCATATTATCAGAGCAGGTAGAGATTGTGATTGTAAAAATTGGCGAACATGGCTCGTGGATACAACAAGAGCAAGAGAGACTACACGTTCCAGCACTCAACGTAAATTGTATTGATACCACAGGAGCAGGCGATTTGTACGCATCGGGCTTCTTGTATGGGTTGACCAAACAAATGACATTACATGATTGTGCTAAGATAGGTACTATCCTTGCTGGAAATGTAATTCAGGTGATAGGCCCTAAAATGAATAATGAAAAGTGGACTGAGTTGAAAAGCTTGATTGCTTTTTGAAGATAAGACATTAGCTAGGGTTCTTGACTCTTTGATAGGTTTTACATCCTAAATATTTAATATATCGATTATAAACCTCAAGCCTATACCTTTAGAGGATCAAGAAAACGGATTGAACCTCTATTTTCTCAGCCCTGTGTCCAATTTATGATTCGCAGCTATTATTCCAATAGCTTTGATGGATTTAAAACAGAATTTTATCTAAAATTATGGCTTTTACTGTTATACAAATCATTAACAAATAAAGAATAAGAATATTAACAAATTAAAAACCTGTACTGTATAAATGCACCACGGGTAGGACTTAATAAGATTTTTTCAGAGATTGCATTTTAGTTTCGATCGAATACCCAACGTATTTGTTCTTCGAACACAATTCTTGCAAAAATTATTTCAAAAAACATTTGTAAATAAAAAAAACATTCTAACTTTGTGAAATAAGCAATCAGATTTTTATGACAAATTGTATCTCACATATCCTCATTGTTGATATTCTGCTCGTCGGACAGAGTAAATAAGAAAGGTATGTATTGACAGATGCAGATGTAATCTAAAGAAACATAAATAGAATTAATATATAAGCCTTTCTCATAAAAAGAGAAGGGCTTTTTTAATAAATACAAGTAAAATGGGATTTCAACTACGCAGTTCGACAAGTACACAAGGACGCCGTATGGCTGGGGCAAGAGCTCTTTGGAGAGCAAATGGAATGACAGATGAGCAAATGGGCAAACCCCTTATTGCCATTGTGAATTCATTTACACAATTTGTACCAGGACACGTCCACTTACACCATATAGGGCAAGAAGTAAAAGCCGAAATAGAAGCATTAGGCTGTTTTGCTGCCGAATTTAACACCATAGCCATAGACGACGGTATAGCTATGGGACACGATGGCATGTTGTATTCTCTACCATCGCGCGATTTGATAGCCGATAGCGTAGAGTATATGGTAAATGCACACAAAGCAGATGCCATGATCTGCATCAGCAATTGCGACAAGATAACACCTGGCATGCAAATGGCAGCCATGCGATTGAATATACCCACTATTTTTATTTCGGGTGGTCCGATGGAAGCAGGCAAGATGGGTGATAAAAAGCTTGACTTGGTAGACGCTATGGTGGCAGGTGCTGACGATAGAATTTCGGACAGAGAAGTGAGTGCAATCGAAAAACTCGCATGCCCCACCTGTGGCTCTTGCTCGGGTATGTTTACAGCCAATTCGATGAATTGCCTCAACGAAGCCATTGGGCTGGCGTTGCCAGGCAACGGAACGATATTAGCTACCCACGTAAACCGAAAAAAACTGTTTAAAGATGCAGCACAAATGATTGTGGCAAGCTCGTACCGCTATTACAGGGATGGCGATGTTACGGTATTGCCTCGCTCTATAGGTACACGTCAAGCATTTCTGAATGCCATGACACTAGATATTGCCATGGGTGGATCAACCAATACCATTCTGCATTTGCTGGCAATAGCTCAGGAGGCAGAAGTAGAATTTACGATGGACGATATAAACGCACTGTCTCGTGTAACACCTTGTTTGTGTAAAGTAGCACCCAATAGCCCCAAATACCATATCGAAGACGTTAATCGTGCAGGAGGTATTATGGGTATCTTAGCCGAATTGGCAAAGGCTAAATTAATAGACACATCCGTACATCGTGTAGACGGAATGACTCTTGGCGAAGCCATCGCTAAATATGATATTACGATTGACAAACCTAGCGAAGAAGCATCTACCTTGTACCGGTCGGCCCCAGCGAATAAGTTTAACCTTGTAATGGGGTCGCAAGATTGCTATTATGATGCACTAGATGCTGATAGGGCAGAAGGGTGTATCCGAGATTTGGAACATGCTTACAGTCTTGAAGGAGGCTTAGCTATTCTTAAAGGAAACATCGCTCTTGATGGTTGTGTAGTAAAAACAGCAGGTGTTGACGAAAAAATATTTAGGTTTTCGGGTACAGCCAAGGTCTTTCATTCTCAAGATGCTGCTTGCGAAGGCATCTTGAAAGAAAAAGTAGTAGCTGGCGATGTTGTTATCATCACCTACGAAGGACCAAAAGGGGGACCAGGCATGCAAGAAATGCTTTACCCTACCTCTTACATCAAAGCAAAGCATCTGGGCGAAAAATGTGCCTTGATTACCGATGGTCGTTTCTCGGGAGGCACATCAGGCTTGTCTATCGGACACGTATCGCCCGAAGCTGCAGCAGGTGGTGCAATAGGTTTGGTAAGAGATGGTGATCTAATAGAAATAGATATTCCGAACCGATCGATCAACGTTAAGTTGAGCGATGCCGAACTTGAAGCTCGTAGAAAAGAAGAGCTGGCAAAAGGCAAAGAGGCTTTTAAACCCAATAGAGAGCGCCATGTATCTAAAGCCCTAAGAGCATATGCCAGTATGGTTAGCTCTGCCGATTTAGGAGCTATTCGAATAATGGAGTAAACCTTAAACTGTAAAAGCGATGATAGCACAATCGTGGTGTTGGCAAAGAAAAGGAGAACCGTCCGATCTGGTGTTGAAAGAAAAACGGTTAAGACCTTTAGCCGATAATGAAGTTCTTATTCAAAATACCGTTATAGGATTAAATCCTGTAGACTGGAAATTGATAGAATGGGGACATCCTGCTTGGAAAGCCGACCTTGTCCCTGGTGTAGATGGCATGGGGGTGGTAGTTGCAGTAGGCGAAAACATGACCCACCTTCGTGTAGGCACAAGGGTTTGTTACCATACTGATCTATCCAAAGATGGAAGCTTTAGTACTCACACCTTTGTTAATGGTTTTGCCTTGATGGTAGTTCCTGAACATGTAAGTGACGAGGTTGCAGCTTCTTTTCCATGTCCAGCATTAACGGCTTGGCAAGCATTTGACAAGATTCCGAATGTAGCAGGTAAAAACGTACTGGTGAGCGGTGCTGGTGGATCGGTTGGATACATTCTAACACAGTTCTTGTTGAAAGCCAATGCAAAAGTGCATGTTACAGCCAGCGACAAGCATCATGCCGACTTTCTGAGTAAAGGTGTTATTAAAACGGTTGATTACAGGCAGAAAGATTGGACAGAAAATATGCTGGAATCTCTTAACGGCAATCGTTTCGATGTTGTATTCGATACCCTTAGTGGAGAACATGCCAGCAAACTGATGCCTATGCTTGGATATTACGGACATTTGGTTACGATACAAGATCGATTAAATACAAATCCTTTAGCAGCTTTTACAACTTGTGTGTCTTTGCACGAAATAGCTCTAGGGGCAATCCATCAATATGGATCGGTATTACAAATAGTCAAGTTGATGCAAGATGGAGAGAAGTTGCTCCAGCAGATTGGAAATGGAACATTAACGTTGAGGCAAAATCTTGTAAATAGTTTTGACAATTTACCCCAGCATCTGAGCGAAATGAAACAAAACCATTGTTCCACAAAATATTTAATTAAAGTTTAAGTTGATATTAACCATACATTAATAATATAATATCTGCATTACATAGCTCTTTAGACAACGCATGTGTGAAAATTTTAGACAAGAGGTATTGGTAGAAGCAGAGAAGCAAAAAATAAAAACTATGAGTAAGAATATAACAGGGAGTGAGGCACTTATCCAGTCGTTGATAAACGAGGGAGTGGATACTATTTTTGGCTACCCAGGTGGTGCTATAATGCCTGTGTACGACAGTTTGTATGATTTCAAAGATCAGATCAATCATATACTGGTTCGCCACGAGCAAGGAGCAACTCATGCCGCACAGGGTTATGCACGCACATCGGGTAAAGTAGGTGTTGCACTTGTAACCTCTGGGCCTGGTGCAACCAATGCCATTACGGGTATTGCCGACGCCATGATAGATAGTACACCTATGGTTGTAATATCGGGTCAAGTAGCATCATCGTTGCTAGGCAGCGATGCCTTTCAAGAGGCAGATGTAGTAGGAATATCGCAACCCATTACTAAATGGGCTTACCAAATACGTAGAGCCGAAGATATTCCAATGGCAGTAGCTAAAGCTTTTCATATTGCCTCTACGGGTCGTTCGGGACCCGTGCTATTGGATATAGCCAAAGATGCACAATTCGGAAAACTGGATTATGAGTATAAAAGAGAACCTTTTATCAGAAGCTATCAGCCTTATCCTAGTTTTAATAAAGATTACTTATTAGAAGCAGCAAAGCTTATAAATGAAGCAAAAAAGCCTTTAGTATTGGTTGGGCAAGGTGTTATCTTGAGTGGTGCCGAAAAAGAACTATTAGCTTTGATCGAAAAGGCGGATATGCCAGCTGCTTGGACAGTATTGGGCTTGTCTGCTATGCCTAGCGATCACCCTCTGAATGTGGGAATGCTTGGTATGCACGGAAATGTAGGACCTAACCTCAAAACAAACGAATGCGATGTGCTTATTGCTATTGGGATGCGCTTCGACGACCGTGTTACGGGCGATCTTAAAACATATGCTAAACAAGCTAAAGTAATTCACTTTGATATTGATCCTGCTGAGTTTGACAAGAATGTTAAAACTACAGTGAAAATACTTGGTGATGCCAAAACAAGCCTTTGCGAAATTATAAAGTTGATAGAACCAAACGACCATGCTGCGTGGAGAGCCGAGTTTAAACCTTGTGAGCAACGAGAATATGATGCTGTAATACATGACGAGTTGTATCCTACAACAGGTAAACTGAAAATGGGAGAAGTAGTTCGTAAAGTATCTGAAGCCACAAACAACGATGCTGTAATAGTTACAGATGTAGGTCAGAATCAAATGATGGGGGTACGTTATTTCAAAAACAGGCAAACACGTAGCTCTGTTACCTCTGGGGGCTTAGGTACTATGGGCTTTGGGCTACCTGCTGCCATTGGTGCTAAATACGGTGTGCCCGATCGTACGGTGTGCCTGTTTGTAGGTGATGGTGGCATACAAATGACAATACAGGAGCTAGGTACTATTATGCAAAACAATTTGGATATTAAAATCATAATATTGAATAACCATTTCTTAGGAATGGTACGCCAATGGCAAGAACTCTTTTTTGAGGAGCGATATTCGCATACTATGATGCAAAATCCTAACTTTGTGGCAATAGCCAAGGCATACAATATCGAGGCCAAAAAAGTAGATACAAGAGAAGATATAGATCTAGCCATCAAAGAGATGTTAACCCACAAAGGTCCTTATCTGTTAGATGTAGATGTAGAAACAAAAGGGATGGTATACCCAATGGTTCCAGCAGGCGGTTCGGTTACTAACATATTATTGGGAGATAAATAATCAATTATGAAGTATGCTGTAGTAGTACCTGTTTATAAGGAAAGTTTGACACATAGCGAGGAATTTTCTTTAAAACGTTGCTTTAAAGTTTTAAAGAAGTATCCTATTTTGTTAGCCTACCCTAAAGGTCTTGATGTTAGTGCGTATTTGAAATTAGCACTTGATTTTGAAATATCGTTAAATTTAGAATCATTTGATGACGTTTCTTTTTTTGCCGATATCGTAGGGTATAATAAATTGATGTTAGACAAATCCTTCTATGAAAGATTTATCGATTATGATCGGATACTAATATATCAAACTGATTGTTTTGTTTTCGAAGATAAATTAGCCCAATGGGTCAAATTTGACTATGTTGGAGCTCCGTGGATAATAGGCGAAGAACCAAGAAATCTAAAACTAGAACAGTTTAAACTTTGGATAAAAGACAAAATAAAGTATCGCTTAGGTAGACCAAATGATTTTGATACCGTACAATTTCGTGTTGGAAATGGCGGTTTTTCGCTCAGAAATCCAAAACTTTTTGTACAATTAATCGATAAGTTTGAAAAGAAAGGCATCATTCAAAAATATAGAAACCCGCTCTCTCAATATTATTTGGAAGATGTGTTTTGGGGGGTTGAGGTCGCTAGGCATGAAAAGCAATTCGAAGTTCCAAACTTTTACCAAGCACTCGATTTTTCTTTCGAATGTCTTCCTCGGTACTGTTTTAAAATGAATAACAAACAACTCCCCTTTGGTTGCCATGCTTGGGGAAAGTATGACTTTGATTTTTGGAAACCTTATTTTGAATAAAAAAGATAATATTTAGATATATATACATATGCAAGACAAAATATTATATACAGTTACCATATTTTCAGAAAATACGGTAGGTTTACTTAGCCAAGTAACCAGTGTGTTTACCCGTCGTCAGTTGAATATAGAGACCCTTTCTGTTTCGCCATCTGCACTGGAGGGGATTCATAAATTTACGATCACAGTTTGGTCCGATCAAGATACCGTAGTGAAGGTAGTAAGACAAATAGACAAAAGAGTGGATGTCTTAAAATCGTATTTCAACACAGACGAGGAGTTAGTGCACCAAGAGATAGCTTTATACAAATTATCTACCCCCGATTTCTTAAAAATAGACTCGGTAGAAGAATTGATTCGAAAATATAACGCAGTAATACTCGAAATCAACGAGAATTGTGTAGTGATTCAAAAAACAGGTCATTATCAAGAAACACAAAACCTATTTGATGAATTGACAAAACTGGCAGGTGTTCTTCAATTTATCCGTTCGGGACGTATTGCTGTCAACAAATCTAAAATAGAAAGACTAAGCGATATGTTAACAGAAATAGATAAGAGAAGAGCAGGTAGCCAAATTTAATAGCTTTTATCATGTTACCATCAGTAGGAATATATACATACGCAGTAGATGCCTATTTGTCAGACTTTAGGGGCAGAGCAAATTTGCCCATGATAGGACGATTTATGCTTCAGGCAGCAACTCGACATGCTGAGGAGCGAGGATTTGGGTACTCTAGCATGACCGAAAACAGATCTTTTTGGGTGCTTACTCGTATGAATATCGTTATACATGAATATCCTTTAAATGATATTGAGGTGAAGGTGCATACATGGATTTCAGATGTAAATAAGTTATTTACTGAACGTTGTTTTGCATTTGAAGACAATAGTGGAAAATTTTTCGGATATGCTCGATCGCTTTGGGCTTCAATAGATTTGGAAACTAAACGACCTATGAATCTTTTAGAGCTTAGTGGGTTTTCAGAATATTTGGTAAAAGAGCCAAGCCCTATAGCACATGCCAGTAAAATAGGATTGCCTAAGAATAGTGAATACGACAACTTTTTTGTGGTGAAATATAGCGACTTGGATATAAACAAACACTTAAATAGCATTAAGTATATAGAACACTTTATAGACTCGTTTCCTCTCGAAATGTATCAACATAAAGAAATTCATGGTTTTGAGATTAATTATATAGCCGAAGGGTATTATGGGCAAAAATTGAATATCTTTAAGCACGAAATTGAGGACAATAAATTTGTACTGGAAATGCGGGATGCTGATAAAGTGATTTGTTCTTCGAAAGTAACTTGGAATGATTTACATTACTAATTATAATACGACTAAAAATAAGTAAAAGATGGCAGAAATGAATTTTGGCGGAGTAGTAGAGCAAGTAGCTACTCGTGAAGAATTTCCTTTGGAAAAAGCAAGAGAAGTATTAAAAAATGAAACTATCGCGGTCATTGGTTACGGTGTGCAAGGTCCTGGACAAGCACTTAACTTACGTGATAATGGTTTTAATGTTATCATAGGGCAACGCAAAGGTGGTAAGACTTGGGACAAGGCTGTTGCTGATGGTTGGATACCTGGCACAACCTTATTTGATATAGAAGAAGCCGCTGATAAGGGTACAATCATTCAGTATCTATTGTCAGATGCAGCACAAATAGAAGTATGGCCAACACTTAAAAAATACCTAACTGCTGGTAAAGCACTTTATTTCTCTCACGGTTTTGGTATCACATATAAGGAACGTACAGGAATTGTTCCTCCTGCCGATGTAGATGTTATTTTAGTAGCACCGAAAGGTTCAGGAACAAGTTTACGCCGTATGTTTTTAGAAGGCAGAGGATTAAATTCGAGCTATGCTATTTTCCAAGATGCAACAGGCCGTGCCAAAGAGCGTACAATTGCTTTAGGTATTGGTGTAGGCTCGGGTTATTTATTCGAAACAAATTTCAAGCGTGAGGTGTTTTCTGACCTAACAGGCGAGCGTGGCACATTGATGGGAGCTATTCAAGGCATCCTTCAAGCTCAGTACGAAGTTTTGCGAGAAAATGGACATAGCCCATCCGAAGCTTTTAACGAGACTGTAGAAGAGCTTACACAATCGTTAATGCCACTGTTTGCAGAAAATGGTATGGATTGGATGTATGCAAACTGTTCTACCACTGCACAACGTGGTGCTTTGGATTGGATGGGACCTTTCCACGATGCAACAAAACCTGTGTTTGCCAAATTGTATGCTGAGGTAGCTAATGGCAACGAGGCACAACGTTCGATAGATACAAATTCTAAACCAGATTACCGTGAGAAACTGGAAGAGGAACTAAAAGCTCTTCGTGAAAGCGAAATGTGGCGTACTGGTGCAGTTGTTAGAAAGTTGAGACCCGAAAATAATTAATCCAATATACAATATTAAGGGGCTGTTTACTGATGAAGTAAACAGCTCTTTTTGTTTATATTGACTGCTTTTTTGTTAAAATAAAGAATTACTATTCCTTATTTTTCATTTCTTTTTACCCTTAAAACTTGCATATATAAACAAAAAGCAGTAATATTGCATCCGATTTCGAGAGTTATTCTCAATCAGGTCCTATAGCTCAGTTGGTTAGAGCATCTGACTCATAATCAGGGGGTCCCTGGTTCAAGCCCAGGTGGGACCACATTTTAGAAACTCAACTATTTTGATTATCAGATAGTTGGGTTTTTTATCTCATCAAAAAGGGACGAATTTTAGGGACGAATGCAAAAATAGGTATATACAAAAACCCCTCTACTATCATTTAATTTCACTCAAATTATATTTACCTCATCTTTATAGATTCAAAATATTTGAATCCTGCGAAATATTCTATTTCTTTGTTATCAGAATAAAACATCCCGATTATAGGGAGATTTTAAAATATTGTACTTTTATGTCCTGTTTATAGGAATCGGCAAAATTCAAATAACAGAATAGGACGGAAAATAGTACGCTGTCATGGCGTACCTGTATCCGTTGATTCTGTTAAGGTCTCTTTGCCGAACCTCTATAAGCCAGCGTGATATTAGGTGCGCTTCTTATTTGAGAACATTAAATATGATAATATGACAGTCACAGAAAAATCTAAATGGTACGATAGCAAACCGCTATTAATTATCCTCCTTTTCGTTTTACCCCCTTTGGGTATAGTGGGAATTTTTAAGAGAAACTCCGCTACATGGAAAAAGATTGTATATACCTTAGTTGGTATAGCTATATCCCTATGCCTCCTCATTTGTACATTAGCCCTTATTTTTCCAGTTGATTATTATAAAGAGGGGAACGAGTATTACAACCAGAAGAACTACACTAGGGCTTATGAGTATTTCTCAAAAGTAGAATCGAGCAACCCAAACTACAATGATGCTGTTTCAAAAATGCAGGAACTTAAGCCTATTGTTGATAGCTTAAACCTTGTTGAGGAACAAAGAGAGATAGCAGAACAACAATACAAAACAGATTCCCAAAGAGAGAAAGAGTTACTAAAAGAGCAAGAAAAGCGAGAAAAAGAAATGGCTAAAAATCCTCTTCTTAGTTTGCCCAATGTTCAACAACAATTTGTTTCAGTTATACAGGAATGCGAAAAGGAATATGAAAAAGCCCCTAATGAGTTAAAGAAATCTGGAATAAAGACAAAAAGGGGAAATCTAATAAAAGAGGTTCTTGGTAATTCCAGAAATTTCAATAATTGGATTTGTATTGTTACAGATATGAGTACCACAGGACAGGGGAACGCATCTTTTTCGTTGAAAATAGAGAGCACGAAAATACAAATAGGAAATATGAATAATGAACTTTCCGATTTATTTGATAATACCCTCATCGAACAAAGCAACCCCCTCTACGATATTATATCAGAGCTAAAGAAAGGCGATAAAGTAAAGATTAGTGGTTCTTTCCTTAAGTCTCCTCATAGCGATTATATTTTTGAAGTTAGTCTTACAGAAAATGGCAGTATGCAAAGACCTAATTTTGTCGTAAAATTCGAATCCATTGAAAAACAATAATTTAAATACATATAACAATGAAAAAACTACTTACTATATCTTGTATTTTAATAATTGGAGTAGCTAACATATATGGACAATCAATAGAGGATGCTTACGAGAAACTGGCTTATGAAAAATATACTCAAGCTTTACAGGATTTTAATGCTATTCTTTCTAAAAACAAAAATTGCATTGAATGTTTATTTGGAAGAGCTAAAGCCAAATATTTTTTGAAAAACTACAATAGTGCTCTCGCTGATTGTGAAGCTTCATTAAAAGACACAACAGATATACAGTATAATTATTCCCTATTAGGAGATATTAAATATCAACTAAAAGACTATAAAGGAGCAATAACGGCTTATGAGAAAGCTTTAGCAATACAAAAGATTGAGGATGAAAAGCGTAATGATGGAAAAAGCCTTATTATTGAAACTCAATTTTATAATATTTCAAAGATAAGATATCAGGCAATAACAGAGAATAGACCTGAATTAGGGAAATTCGTATTAGATGTTTCATTCTTAGATAAAATAATAACCAACAAACTCAATTCGATTGATTTATACAGGCATCTTTATGATTATGTAGAAAGTTGGGAGGATAAAACCTTTGAAGAATATAACAAACAAACAGGGGAACACGATATACTTGTTTATTCCCCAGAAATAATATTGAATTATAAAGGAAGTAGAATAGTCTTAACTGTAAAGAGTTTAAATGACAACTCTTCTCCGATTTATTCTATCCATGTAGGATTTAATTGCGCATGTAACTGGTTCAATATAAAAAATGAGGCTGTAAGAAATGGATATAAACAAATAGAGTATTCTGATACCCCAGATACACGGACTTCATATTTTGGAGGGCTTGACATTAAATATCAAAAAGGGAATCGTCACATGTACTATAATAAGTTTCATTCAAAATTATACTTTGATTTATTTATTATACAAGAATAAATAACCGAACCATAAAAAGTGCCTAAATACATGTTTTCAAAAACTATATAATTTCGAAATGTACTTCCTACCTGGTAGCTCCTGTGTTTGCTTTCTGTATTTTAAGGGTGGGGGTACTTTTCTGTATGGGAAATCTGCAATTTATTTAACTGCATTTTGAGAAAATTGCTCGGCGAAAATTCAGAATAGATAAAACAGAATATCCAAAAATAGAAATTGAATTGTGAGTACTACCCTAGTAAATGTAGGTAATAGTGTACCTTTCTTTGCCTCTGTACCCACTTGTATATATCTGTCTGTTTGTAATGTATTGATATACAATAAGAATAGCCTGACTACTCCAACATACGGAAAATCAGGCTTTTTCTACAATTTATAAAAATACTTTTAGTACTTGTATATAGTCTAACCTACTCATAATTAACATAAAATCTCAGAAGTCTCAAAATGTATGAAATTGGCTTCTTTATACATATTGATAGGATAATCTTACATAGTCTCATATTCTTATTTACTTATAGGGTTAGACTTCTTACTTAGCTGTTCTGATATAATAGTAGTAGCTTCCCTTCTATGTTCGGGTGCTATATCAGATAAGAAACCTCTGAGCGTTGTTATTTTATCTTTAGCATTACTTATTTGCGGTATATAGAACCTTAGCTTCTTATAGTGTTCTTCTAACTGACTCCATAGTATTTCCCGCATTTTTTCGGAAATTTCGTCATTCCCTGTACATAGGTATTTGGCAAAGCCTTTTAGCAGTTTCGCCTTTTCTTCGGGGCTGCAATAGTTCATAAGCTTATCGAGCTTTTGGTAATCGCTCTTTAAAGTATCGAATAATGTATTCTTTACTTCTTTGGTCAATTTGTTTTGACCTCTTCTATTCGCATTTAATTGTTCCATAACATTTTCGTTTTTAGGGAAATCTGCAATTTTCGCTATATATAATATAAATACTATACAGAATGAAAATTGCAGTTTTCCGGATTTTTAAACTCATTTTTTAATAGTTTATATTTCTCTATTATGTTAGGGACACGAATTTCATCTTTATCGACCTCTATAAGGGAATTATCCTTTAAGCTACCCAAAGCTCCTTTTACCGTCTTTCTATCGAGGAGCAAGCTTCCCATTATTTCGGGTACACTTACATTCTTAATGTCGGTATCAATGAATTTCCTTGCCAAATAAGACAATATTAAGCCCTCCTCCGATGACTTACATACCTTTAGGTAGAAACCATCAAAAATGAGGATATTTTCATTATCTATATTGTCAGTTGAGTCTTTGAATAGCTCTTCAATACCTTCAGCTAAATAATAGCCTAAATATTCTTTTCGAATAAGCCCTTTTTCCTTTAAATATGCGAGATGTCTCGATATAGATGAGGCATGAATATGATATTCTCTAATTATTTGTTTTACATCTAAGCGGGTACACTTTAGGTAACAGGGTGGAATAACAACCCTTTCGTTTTTATTATTCCGAGCCTGTATACTTCCTTCACATATCATAGTAAGCAAAATATACTTTATGATATGGAATGCAGGGAATACATCCCTTAGTTCCCGCCATATCCTCATATCAATTAGAGATGCGTTAGAGCCGTTGTATATCATATTTTTTAGTTCTACAAATTAACATAAAGAGTTATCACTTATAATCTGATTGATTACAAGCTTAACTATTCTCTTTTATACTTCGTTGTTTTAATTTCTATCAAGGCATTATTAACCTCATCGGCTTTGTAGCGTACCCTTGTTCCGATACGATAAGCCGTAAGGCGACCTTGGGTCGTCCAATTATGGAGAGTAACCAAGCTGATTTTTAATAAAGCAGCAGTCTCTTTTCTGGTTAGGTATTCAATATCAGGAAGCTGTGTTTTATGACACGGCTGAGGACTTATCTTTTCGCCTCTTAATTCTACAAAGTTATTCAAAGCTTCCTCTACTTTTTTCTGTATGAGGGCTTCCAGCGCTTGCATGAAAGTTCCCTCTTGGTAGAGGCTTTCCATAACTTCCTGATATTTTAATTAAATGATAGTAGTACCATCGTTTTTAATATTAAATGAATAATTCTGTTTGTTATGACTGAGTTTATTACCTCCTTTCCTATCAATCTTTTAAGTTAATACTCTTACGATATTTTCGCGTGTAACTGCACAGTTTTCCCTGTTTGGTCTTTTGCCGTTTCAAAATAAGCCTCCCATATTTTAAGAGTTCTTTTTGCGTGCTCCTCATTTGTTACTTTCAAATAGCGGAGAAACGATGCTTCTGTTTTGTGCCCCGAAATCTTCATTATTGATTGTGTAGGAACACCCAGCCTGTAACTCATCGTGCAGTAGGTACGCCTTGCTGTATGGGTGGTTATTTCTTTATATTTAGGGTTAGAAATTAATTCCGATTTGCCTGCTCTCGTTTTTCTATAAGTAACAGGTTCATCAAATAATTTAGTCTCCTCACCCATCTCCTTTAGATATTCATTCATTTTTTGATTACTAATATCATTAGGAAGTCTATAATTGTATTTCTCAAAAATCTCCTTTACAGGCTCTAAAATAGGAATTATAACAGGCAATGGATTTTTCTTTTTCGTTTTTTCTGGAACAATACTAAGAAATCTACCTTGCAAATGCTCCTTTCCTAATCGTTTGAAATCCGAAAACCGTAATCCAGTGTAGCATCCTATTATAAATAAGTCTTTCACTTTTTCCAGTCTTTTGTTATAAGAAAAGTCGAATTTATAGAGAGCCTCTACTTCATTTATAGTTAATGCAATATTAAAGGATTCTTCTCCTTCTGGCATGAAGTCAGGCGATTTGTATTCTTTATTTACATTATAATTTTTAGCATAGGCATTGTTTAAGACAGCTCTAATAACTTTAAAGTGCTTTTCTATTGTAGCAGGAGAATACCCTCTTGTTTCCTCCAAATACCTCCTAAACTTAATAGAAAACTCTTCATTGAATCGTTCAAAAGCTATTAACTCATTTGTGTCATGCTCGAAATCTTTTAGTAGTCTTTGCGTTTGACGATATATATCTATTCTTGCTTTAACAACTTTCCTGTTCTCTTGTCTTACATTTATGAATTTATCGAAATAATCTGAAAATGTTAACTGCTGCTGTTTATTTATTATTTCAGTGTCTTTTAACAAGTCCTTACGAAACCATCTTTTAAGTTCTTCAGGATTTGGTTCTCTTCCAAATTCAGAGAGAAAGGCATTGTAAATATCGTGTGCTCTTTGCTTTATCGTGTGGAGACTATTGTTGATTTCTTGGAAATTTGACACTTGTAAAGTTCGTATAACCTTATGTGTCTTAAAACTCCAATATTCAGTATCAACACTCAATTTCGTGGAAATCTTTATTCTTTGTCCATTATAGCTAAAGCTAAGAACTATCTGAGTTTTACCCTTTGCGTTTATATCCTTTAGAATATATGTACTTGAAGCCATTTCTATTTGGATTTTAGAATAATAGCAAAGATATAATTTATTTATATGGGGACAAAATAATAGGGACAAATCTTTAATTATAGTTTATCTTACTTTATTTATTTTATCATTTAATCGTTTATTTATAAGTAATTAAGACCTGTATAAGATTAATATTTACAAAGTCCGATAATCAGGCTTTTTGTCCAGGTGGGACCACTACTAAAGAGTAAAATATAAGAGAGTTACATCATTTAGATGTAGCTCTTTTTTATGCTTATATGTGGGGTTTATGGTAGTTTATGATGGGTTGTGTAAACCAACTGTAAACCAGAAATGAAATGAGTTGTACAGTTAATGTGTTGTATTACAAGTCAAAAAAACCTTATCTAGTCATCCCTTAACAAGTCGAACTAGGATATAATTTATAAAACATACTTACCTGTATTATTTCAATAATATGGGCAAGTATCTTTTTGTAGATGTTCATCCTCCTTTTGAAGTTAAAAGCCGCTGCTGCAAGTAG